>JBFELL010000170.1:0-6119 GCA_041552135.1 Gammaproteobacteria bacterium | reverse complement strand
CGGGACCGCCAGCATGGCCAGCTGCGGCATGGCATCGAGCCTCGCCAGGCGCAGCCCGAACCTGTCCAGCCATTGATTCCAGTTTTGCCTGAACACCCTGATGCCTCGATGCGTTCCCGTGGGTAAGTTGCCTAGCGAGCGGTCCGGCTATTGTAGAGTGATTGCCCGGCGGATGGTGTAGTATCCCCGTTTTTGTTATTGCAGACAGGTGACAGGCCATGATCAAGACGGCAGTGGTGGGCGGTACCGGTTATACCGGCGTTGAGTTGCTGCGCCTGCTGGCCAGTCATCCCGGGGCCGAGCTTGCCGTCATTACCTCGCGCTCGGAGGCAGGGCGGCCGGTTGCCGAGCTGTTCCCGAATCTGCGCGGCTGCCTGGAGCTGGCATTCACCGCGCCTGACGTGGACCGGCTGAGGGCCTGTGACCTGGTGTTCTTCGCCACGCCCAATGGCACGGCCATGACCATGGTGCCGGAACTGCTCGATGCCGGTGTCCGGGTCATCGACCTGGCGGCGGATTTTCGCCTGCGCCGGCCCGATGTCTGGGAACACTGGTACGGCATGCCGCATGCCTGCCCCGGGTATCTTGACGAGGCGGTCTACGGACTGACCGAGGTCAACCGCGAGGCTGTCCGGCAGGCGCGCATTGTTGCCAATCCCGGCTGCTACCCGACTGCGGTTCAGCTGGGCCTGCTGCCGCTGATCGAGCAGCAGCTGGTGGATACTGACCACCTGGTCGCCGACGCCAAGTCCGGCGTCAGTGGCGCCGGCCGCAAGGCCGCGACCGGCACGCTGCTGTGTGAAGCCAGTGAAAACTTCAAGGCCTATGGCGTTGCCGGGCACCGCCACCTTCCCGAGATCCGGCAGGGGCTGGAGACGGCTGCCGGCCGGCCGGTGGGGTTGACCTTCGTGCCGCACCTGACGCCGATGATCCGCGGGATCCATGCCACCCTGTATGCCCGGTTGCGCGATACGGATGCCGACCTGCAGGCACTCTACGAGGCACGCTACAGCGGCGAGACCTTTGTCGACGTCATGCCGGCCGGTTCGCACCCGGAAACGCGCAGCGTGCGTGGCGCCAACCATTGCCGGATTGCCCTGCACCGCCCCCAGGACGGCGATACCATAGTGGTGCTGTCGGTCATCGACAACCTGGTCAAGGGTGCGGCCGGGCAGGCCATGCAGAATATGAACGTTATGTTCGGGCTGGACGAGCGTGCCGGGCTGGGCGGTGCTGCGCTGCTGCCCTGACGCGACATGCATGCGCCGTTTTGTGACCTGCATCCGGCCTTGCCCGTGACGGATATGGAAAACTGGATACCTGTCAGTACACGCCCGGAACGCCATGCGTAAACTGTTGCTGCAAATCCTGCTGCTTGCCGGCATCGGCCTGACGGCGTACGCCGGCTGGTGGCTGCACGATCTTGGCAAGGTGCACGGCGTGAGTGAACTCAAGACCCTGCGGACCGCGCACCGCACGCTGGAGACAGTGCACCGCAAGACCGTCAGCGATCGCAATGCCCTGCGTGACCGCGTGGCCATACTGGAGCGCTCCAGCCAGGTGGACAGGCAGGCGGCGCAGGCGGTGCGGGACGAGCTTGGCATGTTGCAGGAAGAGCTGCAGGCGGCACGCGAGGAAATAAAATTCTATCGCGGAATTGTGTCCCCGGGCGAAGGCAACCAGGGCCTGCGGATACACAACTTCACTCTCACCCGGGGGTTGCAGGCAGGCGAACACCAGTACGACCTCGTGCTGACACAGCTGCAACGCAATGACCGTTATGTCAGTGGCAAGGTGGTCTGGAACATTATCGGCAAACAGGATGATGCGGTCAGCGAACTGGGGCTGGCAGACGTGACAGAACCCGGGACGGAATCCCTTGCGTTCCGTTTCCGTTATTTCCAGCACCTGACGGGCGTGATCACCCTGCCGGAGGGCTTTGTGGCACACAAGGTGGAGCTGACCGTCAAGGCAAGCGGCAAAAAGGCACCCGGACCGCTGGCAGAGGTGTTTGACTGGCCGGGTACGGCAGACTGAAAACAGGAGAGTGACTATGTTCGGACAAGGCAAGAAGGTAAAAGCGGTCAGCACCAAGGTCGATACCATTGTCGGTCAGCATACGCAGATCGAGGGTGATGTCCGGTTCAGCGGCGGCCTGCATGTCGATGGCAGAATCCGGGGGAACGTCATTGCCGAAGACGGTTCAGCGTCCGTGCTGACCATCAGCGAGCATGGCAGCATCGAGGGTGACGTACAGGTGCCGAACGTGATCCTTAACGGCAGTGTGCAGGGCGACGTGCGCTCGGATGAGCGGATTGAACTTGCGGCCAAGGCCCGGGTTACAGGAGACGTGTATTACAGACTGATCGAAATGGCGATGGGTGCCGAGGTCAATGGCAGCCTGGTGCACTGCACAGAATCCGACTCATCCGTGGTTAATTTCGATAGAGAACAAGTGGTTGCGGGAAACAGCAGTGATAATACTTGACCAAATTGCTGGGTTAATGACATAATTTTCAACATTGTTTGAATCAACAGTACGAGGCACCAGACGATGGAAATCGCCACCACCATAGCCCCCGACATGACATTCACCGAGGCTGCAGCGGCCAAGGTCAGGAGCCTGATCGAGGAAGAAAATAACCCGGATCTGAAACTGCGCATCTATGTGGCGGGTGGTGGCTGCTCCGGTTTCCAGTACGGCTTCTCTTTCGACGAGAGCGTTAACGAGGGCGATATGACCATCGAGCGGGACGATGTGGCGCTGGTTATCGATCCCATGAGTTATCAGTATCTTATCGGCGCCGAGGTGGATTATACCGAAGGGCTGGAAGGTGCGCAGTTTGTGGTCCGCAATCCGAATGCCTCGACAACCTGCGGTTGCGGCTCCTCTTTCTCCGTCTGATATCCCATATCCTGCCTGGGGGGGCGTTGACGCCCCCCTTGTCGTTTTCAAACAGGTCGAACCCTGCTGCCGGATGGCGCTTTTGCTATGCTTCGCATCCCGGGCCGAATGGCGCGGCTCCTGATTATCAGGTTGAGGTAGTCCCGGTCGGGAAAAACAGCGACTGCAAGGGTTTTCATAGCCAGAGGGTGCATTATGAGTGAGTATCAGCCGGGGCTGGAAGGCGTCCCTGCGACCAAGTCCAAAATTTCCTACCTCGATGGCAAGCAGGGCATCCTGACCTATCGTGGCTACCCCATTGTCGAGCTGGCGGAGAACAGCACATTCGAGGAAACCGCCTATCTGCTGTTAGACGGCGAGTTGCCAACAGCCGACCAGCTGGAGCGGTTTGACACCCAGCTGCGCAGGCACCGCCAGGTCAAGTACAACGTCCGGGACATCATGCGCTCACTGCCGGTGACCGGCCATCCGATGGAAATGCTGCAGACCGCCGTGTCCAGTCTCGGCATGTTCTACCCGAATGACGTGCCAATACAGATACGCATCCCGGGTGACGAAAGTGACCAGTATGTGTATGGCCAGTCGATACGCATCCTGGCACGCATGGCGACACTGGTGGCGATGTGGAACCAGATGCGCATCGGCAATTACCCGATAACGCCACGCAGCGACCTGAGTTACGCCGCCAATTTCCTCTATATGTTTCACAATGGCGTCGAGCCCGACCCGCTGGTGGCACGAATCATGGATGTCTGCTTCATCCTGCACGCGGAGCATTCCATCAACGCCTCGACCTTTGCCGCCATGGTGACCGGTTCCACGCTGGCGTCGCCGTCCTATGTGATTGCGGCGGCTATCGGTGCGCTGGCCGGCCCGCTGCATGGCGGTGCGAACGAGCACGTCATCCAGATGCTGCAGGACATCGGCGATCCGGAAAATGCCCGTACCTGGCTTGATGTCAAGCTGGCAGCAAAGGAGGTCATCTGGGGTATGGGGCACCGCGAGTACAAGGTCAAGGACCCGCGTGCAACCCTGCTGCAGAAGCTCATGAACGAACTGGCCAGATCGCGCGGCGTGGTCAGTCCCTTGTTCGAAACGGCGCTGGCGCTGGAGGAGGCCTGCGAGGAGGTGCTGTCACCCAAGGGGGTCTACCCGAATATCGATTACTACTCAGGTATCCTCTATCGTGAAATCGGCATTCCGACCGACCAGTTCACGTCCATCTTCGCCATTGCCCGTACCGCCGGCTGGCTGGCCCACTGGCGCGAGCAGGTTTCCGAGAACCGTATCTTCAGGCCAACCCAGATCTATACCGGCCACGAACCCAGGCCGTACAGGCCAGTCAGCCAGCGCTGAACTGTCGGCACTTCAGCGGCTTGTGCCGGGCCGGAACCGCCGGCCGAGAACGACAGCATTGCCGGCACCGGTGACTGCGGGAATATTGCCGGTCTTGCCCTGCAGATGCTGTCGGGCCAGCCAGGCGAATGCCACGGCTTCCACCCAGTCGACATCCATGCCGGTGCCCGACATAAGGCCGATGAACAGTTCTGGCATGGTCGCAGGGCAAATGGCGTGCCCGACCCCGGCGCTCTTGCGGTACTGTGGAGGTGGCCGGGTTTCGTGCGATGTGCAGCTTATTCGCTGCTGGCCACCTGCACGTTGCGCACGAGGTCGAGTCTGGCCAGCAGGGTGTTGGCCTGTGTCTGGAAATCATCCAGGTATTTCCTGTCAAGCGGTTCTGCGCCGGGCAATTTCACCCGCAGCGGATCGCGGTGCACGCCGCTGACCCTGAGTTCATAGTGCAGGTGCGGTCCGGTTGCCAGACCGGAACTGCCGATGTAGCCGATCACCTGCCCCTGCTTGACGCGGCTGCCTTTCTTCAGGCCGCCGCGATACTTTGACAGGTGGGCATACAGGGTGCTGTATCTCGAGCCATGCTGGACGATGATGGTGTTGCCGTAACCGCCTTTCTTGCCACGGTGCACGATCTTGCCATTGGCGGTCGATTTGACCGGTGTGCCGCGCGCTGCTGCATAGTCCACACCCTTGTGGGCGCGGATCTTGTTCAGGATGGGATGCTTGCGCCCGGTGCTGAAGCGCGAGCTGATCCGCGAGAATTCAACGGGTGTGCGCAGGAACTGCTTGCGCATGCTCTTGCCGTCAAGCGAGTAGTAGTCGGTATGCCCGCCGGCGTCGGTGTAGCGGATGGCCTGGTAGGTCCTGCCGTTGTTGACGAACTCGGCGGCGAGGATGTTACCGTCGTCGATCTTCTCGCCGTCGAGGTAGAGTTCCTCGAAAAGCACCGTGAAGGCGTCGCCCTTGCGTATGTCGAGGGCGAAATCGATGTCCCAGCCGAAGATGTTGGCGACTTCCATCGTCAGGTTGTCGGACATGCCCGCATCCTGCGCGGACATGAACAGCGAGCTGTTGATGACGCCGGTTGCGTTGGTCATGCGGCGTTCCGGCGTCCGGTGGGTAGTAACGATCTCGTAATCCTCTCCCTGCTGCCTGATCTCCAGGGCGCTGAGCCGGTCGATCCGGTATTCAAGCCGCATCAGGTTGTCCTCTGCGTCGGTCTGCAGGCGCAGGGTCTGGCCGGGATGGATCTTTTTCAGGTTGTGTGCCGCGCCGCCGCTGGTCAGGATCTTGTGCAGCTGCAGCGGCGGGATGCCGAGCCTTGAGAAGATGACCGCCAGGCTGTCGCCGGACTTGACCGTGACCTCGTGCCATTCACCGGCAGGTTCGACCGCGACTGCGGCATCCGGAACGCTTTCCGCGACCCTGTCCGCGGTGTCCGGTATGCCGGCTGCCGGCGGCTCGGTGGGCAGATCCAGGCTGGTGCCCGCCACCGGTGCTGCCAGTTCCAGAGGGATGTGCCGGGTCGCCCTAGCCTGGTCCGGATCAAAGCCGAGGACAAGGATGCTTAACAGGATCAGCAGGCTCAGCAGCAGGGCGTATCCGGGCCGCAAAAGGCGGGCTGCAGGGGCCGTTTTGCCGGAAATGAAGTCATGTTCGATGTTCGAATGACGCATCATATGATGTCCCGAATAGGAATGTGACACAAGTTAACGATTGGTACGTCCATGGTCAACTGTTTCTTGCGCGTTAACATGTTGAATTGCTGTAACATCCAGCTGGACCACCGCCATAGATAGCATCGGTAGTGTATATGATAATCTTTAATCCACGAGATATCGGGGGACCGTCCAAAAAT
>JBFELL010000169.1:0-6174 GCA_041552135.1 Gammaproteobacteria bacterium | reverse complement strand
GTTGACGCTGACTGATAAAGAATACCAGTTGATGCGGACGCACTCGATCAACGTGCTGCGCGAAATCGGTGTGGAAACTGGTGGGTCGAACGTGCAGTGGGCGGTGAACCCTGCTGACGGTCGCATGGTGGTTATCGAGATGAACCCCCGCGTGTCGCGTTCCTCGGCGCTGGCCTCCAAGGCCACCGGCTTCCCGATTGCCAAGGTGGCCGCCAAGCTTGCGGTCGGCTACACACTGGATGAACTGAAGAACGAGATCACCGGCGGTGCCACGCCGGCGTCGTTCGAGCCGACCATCGACTACGTCGTCACCAAGGTGCCGCGGTTTACCTTCGAGAAGTTCCCGCAGGCCGAGCCGGTGCTCGGTACCCAGATGAAATCGGTCGGCGAGGTGATGGCCATGGGCCGGACCTTCCAGGAATCGCTGCAAAAGGCACTGCGCGGCCTTGAGACCGGTGTCGACGGGCTCAACGGGATTTTCGACCTCGCCGGGGCGGGTGTCCGTGACGAACTGATCAAGGAACTGCGCACCGCGCGCCCCGAACGGCTCTGGCATGTCGCGGACGGTTTCCGCGCCGGCCTGTCCGTCGAGGAACTGCACGAGCTGACGGCGATCGACCCGTGGTTCCTGACGCAGATCGGCGAGCTGGTGGCGCTGGAAGGCGAGGTCAGGGCCGGCGGTCTGGCGGCACTGGATGCCGGGCGGCTGCGGCTGCTGAAGCGCAAGGGCTTTGCCGACAGCCGGCTGGCGGAACTGGCCGGTACCTCCGAGGACGAGGTGCGGGAGAAGCGCCATGCGCTTGGCATATACCCGGTCTTCAAGCGGGTCGATACCTGCGCGGCGGAGTTCGCCACATCAACCGCGTACCTGTATTCCACCTACGAGGAGCAGTGCGAGGCCGAGCCGACGCGGAACGACAAGATCGTCGTGCTGGGCGGCGGACCGAACCGCATCGGCCAGGGTATCGAGTTCGACTACTGCTGCGTGCATGCCGCCCAGGCGTGCCGCGAGGACGGCTTCGAGACCATCATGGTCAACTGCAACCCGGAGACGGTGTCGACGGACTACGATACATCCGACCGGCTGTACTTCGAGCCGCTGACGCTGGAGGATGTGCTGGAGATCATTCGCATCGAACAGCCGAAGGGCGTCATCGTGCAGTACGGCGGGCAGACGCCGCTGAAGCTCTCGAGGGGCCTGGAGGCCAACGGTGTACCCGTCATCGGCACCTCGGCCGATGCCATTGATCACGCCGAGGACCGGGAACGCTTTCAGCAGATGATCAAGCGACTGCAACTGAAGCAGCCGCCGAACCGCACCGCAACCGATCCGGACGGAGCGCTGGAACTGGCCAGGGAAATCGGCTATCCGCTGGTGGTGCGTCCGTCCTATGTGCTTGGTGGTCGCGCCATGGAGATTGTCTACAGTGAAGAGGACCTGGCGCGCTACATGCGCGAGGCTGTGCGTGTCTCCAACGACTCGCCGGTGCTGCTCGACCGCTTCCTGAGTGATGCGGTAGAGGTGGATGTCGATGCCGTGTGTGACGGCGAGGATGTCCTGATCGGCGGCATCATGGAACACATCGAACAGGCCGGCGTGCATTCCGGCGACTCGGCCTGCTCGCTGCCACCCTATACCCTGGGCCCGGAGATCCAGCAGCGCCTTGCCGAACAGGTCAGGCGCATGGCCATGGAACTCGAGGTCAGGGGGCTGATGAACACACAGTTCGCGGTGAAGGGTGAGGACATCTATGTCATCGAGGTCAATCCGCGGGCCTCGCGCACCGTGCCGTTCGTCTCCAAGGCGACCTCGGTAGCGCTGGCCAAGGTGGCGGCCCGCGTTATGACCGGCAAGAGCCTGAAGGCGCAGGGGCTGACCGGGGCGCGGGTACCGGATTTCTATTCCGTCAAGGAAGCCGTGTTTCCGTTCATCAAGTTCCAGGGGGTCGACCCGCTGCTGGGGCCGGAAATGAAATCGACCGGCGAGGTGATGGGGGTCGGGAATTCCTTCGGCGAGGCCTTTGCCAAGGCACAGCTCGGTGCCGGTAATGCGGTGCCGAAAGGCGGCACGGCCTTCCTCAGCGTGCGCAAGGCCGACCGGGCCTCGGCGGTCATGCTGGCTCGCGACCTGGCTGCACACGGCTTTCGCCTGGTTGCCACCCGCGGTACGGCGGCGGCCATCGAGGCGGATGGCATCGCCTGTAGCGTGGTCAACAAGGTCATGGAGGGGCGGCCGCACATCGTGGACATGCTCAAGAACGGCCAGGTAGACCTGATCGTCAACACCACCGAGGGCAAGCAGGCCATTGCGGATTCCTATACAATCCGCCGAACGGCCCTGCACCACAAGGTGTCCTACAGCACCACGCTGGCGGGTGCGCGTGCGACCTGCATGGCGCTGGAATTTCTCGACACCGGTATCGTGAACAGCCTGCAGGCCCTGCACCGGGAGCAGACAGCATGACAACCAAGGTACCCATTACCGCCCGTGGCGCCGGGAAACTGCGCGAGGAACTGGTTCAGCTCAAGAAGGTGGAGCGTCCGCGTATCGTCAAGGCGATCGCCGAGGCGCGCGCCCATGGCGATCTCAAGGAAAATGCCGAGTACCATGCGGCCCGCGAACAGCAGAGCTTTATCGAGGGCCGTATCAAGGACATCGAGGGCAAGCTGAGCCATGCCCATATCGTCGATATCACGACCATGAACGCCGGCGGCAAGGTTGTGTTCGGCTGCACGGTGGAGCTGGTTGACGAGGACACGGAAGAGGCCGTCTGCTACCAGATCGTCGGCGAGGACGAGGCGGACATCAAGGTCGGCATGATCTCCATCAATTCACCCATCGCCCGCGCCCTGATTGCCAAGATGGAAGGCGACGTGGTCAGCGTCATCGTGCCGGGAGGCGAGCGCAGCCTGGAGATCGTCGAGGTTCGCTACGAATAACTGTAAAAGCCGTAACATTGTTGTCTGGATGGAATATGTCAGCGACATTCCGCGATAGAATCCCCGCTCACATGAGCGGGAGCGGGCCAGGGTGAGGGCTGATATATCATCCCGTCAAGAAACCCCGTTTCTCACCCCTCATCCTGACCTGCTCCCCTTGAAGGGGAGAAGGGGTTTCTCTGGACAATAGTAGAGCTGATTCTACAGTTTGTTTTTCTTCGATGGCGGATCTGCACTGGTGCAAACACTGTTTTCTGTTCTGGAACGCATCCTGCTGACACTCTGGATCGGCGGGCTGTGGGTGGTCGGTTTCGTGGTTGCGCCGACGCTGTTTGCGACGCTCCCCGAGACAGCCATGGCCGGCACGGTTGCCGGGTCGCTGTTTACCAGCATCAGCCGCATCGGCCTGCTGTGCGGTAGCGCGCTGTTGCTGCTGGCCTGGCTGCAGCGGGCCTGCGGCGAACGCCGCCGGGAACTGCTGGTTATTGCGCTGATGTTTGTCCTGATCGTGGCCGGGGAATTCGTGCTTGCGCCGATGATCGGCGAGCTGCGCACCGCCGGGCAGACCGGCAGCGAGCGTTTCGGTCAGTTGCACGGGCTGGCCACGGTGCTCTACGGCGTGAACTGCCTGCTCGGGCTGGTGCTGGTGGCTATCCGAAGGGAAACACCGAACCGCAGGTCGGCTTAGGTGCGCAGCACCGTAATTCGACGTTCGACTGTCGGATTACGGCCTTCGGCCTAGTCCGACCTGCGAGCCTTGCGGTAGAGCAGGGCGATGTTCCCGATCGCCTGAACGGACTCGGCATCACAGGCATCGCACACGGCGTCGATGAGCTGCCGGCGTTCGTCGCGGCCGGCGCCGCTGATGCGGATCTTCATCAGTTCATGATGCTCCAGTGACAGGTCGAGTTCCCGGATGACGGCATCCGTCAGGCCGGCATTGCCAATGGTGACGACCGGTTTAAGCTGGTGGCCGCGGGTGCGAAATTCGCGTTTCTGCTGTTCAGTGAGAGGCATGCAATTTTCCTGTATGCGGATCCGGCTACCGTACCGGCAATGCCGGGCAGGCTAACCGCAAAGACGCAGGGAACGCAAAGTAAATCATCCTCTGGCGTCGCGCTGTCACCGGATTGACGTCTCAAGCGTGCCTGATGCTACAGTGATAACCCGTAACATTCGGCAAAGCCGCTGATCCCCGGACACAAGGTTTGCGTACCAATGGCACGAAGCAAAAGCAGTCACCGCTGGCTGCGGTCACACTTTGACGATGAATACGTCAAGCGTGCCCGGCGCGAGGGTTATCGCTCGCGTGCGGTGTACAAGCTCGACGAGATCCAGCAGAAGGACAGGATCCTGAAGCCCGGGATGCGCATCGTCGACCTGGGTGCTGCGCCCGGGGGCTGGTCGCAGTATGCGGCGAATGTGCTGATGGGCAGGGGTCGCATCATCGCCATGGATATCCTGCCAATGGACTCGCTGGATGGCGTGGAATTTCTGCAGGGTGATTTTCGCGAGGACGAAGTGCTTGATTTGCTGATGGAAACGCTCGGGAGTGACCGGATTGACCTTGTAATGTCTGACATGGCGCCCAATATCAGCGGAATGGAGGCCGTTGACCAGCCACGCAGCATGTATCTTGCCGAGCTGGCCATCGATTTTGCCGGCCAGGTGCTGCGCGAGGGCGGAGATCTGCTGTTCAAGGCCTTCCAGGGCGAGGGTTTCGATGCGATGGTGAAAACGCTGCGTGTGCAGTACCGCCAGGTGCGAATTCGCAAGCCCCGGGCCTCCCGCCCGAGGAGCCGTGAGGTGTACGTACTGGCGCGGCACTATAAGGCGTCTAATGTGTCATAATGATTCAAGTTGCGCTCTATATCCGCCGCATTGTAAGGGATTTCTGTTGTTTTTCAGTCACGTGTCGAGGTGTTCGATTTGAATGATCTGGCAAAAAATCTGATTCTCTGGGTTGTCATCGCCATCGTACTGATGTCGGTCTTCAACAACTTCGGTCCCACCAGGACCGCTACCCAGACAATCACCTATTCCGAATTCATCACCGAAGTCCAGCAGGGCATGGTGAAACGGGTCGATATCGAGGGCCACAGCGTAGAGGGCCTGCGTACTGATGGCAGCCGTTTCCTGACCCAGACCCCGCCGGACGACCCGAAGATGGTCGATGACCTTTTGAACAACAATGTCGAGGTCAACGTCAAGGCGCCCAACCAGCAGTCCCTGCTGATGCAGATATTCATCTCCTGGTTCCCGATGCTGCTGCTGATCGGTGTATGGATCTTTTTCATGCGCCAGATGCAGGGTGGTGCCGGTGGCCGTGGCGCGATGTCCTTCGGCAAGAGCAAGGCGCGCATGCTGGGCGAGGACCAGGTCAAGATCACCTTCGCCGACGTGGCCGGTGTCGAGGAGGCCAAGGAAGAGGTCGGTGAACTGGTCGAGTTCCTGCGCGACCCGAGCAAGTTCCAGCGTCTCGGTGGCAAGATTCCGCGCGGCGTGCTGATGGTGGGTTCACCCGGTACCGGCAAGACGCTGCTGGCCAAGGCCATCGCGGGCGAGGCCAAGGTGCCTTTCTTCACGATCTCGGGTTCCGATTTTGTCGAGATGTTTGTCGGTGTCGGCGCCTCGCGCGTGCGTGACATGTTCGACCAGGCCAAGAAACATTCGCCCTGCATCATCTTCATAGACGAAATCGACGCCGTCGGCCGCCACCGGGGCGCCGGCCTTGGTGGCGGACATGACGAGCGCGAGCAGACCCTGAACCAGTTGCTGGTCGAGATGGACGGCTTCGAGGGCAACGAGGGGGTCATCGTCATCGCCGCGACCAACCGTCCGGACGTGCTCGATCCCGCGCTGCTGCGCCCCGGCCGCTTTGACCGCCAGGTGGTGGTGCCGCTGCCCGACGTGCGCGGCCGCGAGCAGATTCTCAAGGTGCATATGCGCAAGGTGCCGATTGCCGAAAACGTCAAGGCCGGTCTGATTGCCCGCGGCACGCCGGGTTTCTCGGGTGCCGATCTTGCCAACCTGGTCAACGAGGCGGCCCTGTTTGCCGCGCGTGCCAACAAGCGCCTGGTCGACATGGAGGACATGGAAAAGGCCAAGGACAAGATCATGATGGGCGCAGAGCGAAAGTCCATGGTCATGGGCGAGGAAGAGAAGAAGCTCACCGCCTATCACGAGGCCGGCCACGCTATCGTTGGCCGCATGATGCCGTCGCATGACCCCGTC
>JBFELL010000168.1:0-6236 GCA_041552135.1 Gammaproteobacteria bacterium | reverse complement strand
CGAGCCTGGATTCGCACTCCGAGCAGCTGATCCTGGAGGCGCTGCGCGAGGTGGCCGCGCACCATACGACACTGGCCATCGCGCACCGGCTGTCGACCATCACGGACGCCGACGACATCCTCGTGATGGACGCCGGCCGGGTCGTCGAGCAGGGGACCCACCAGGCCCTGCTGGACAGGGCGGGCCTGTATGCCAACATGTGGGCGCTGCAACAGGAGGAACAGCGGCACGCCCTGCTCACCGTGGGCGAATCAGCCCGGCAGATCACCTGAGAGACACCCGGGCACACGCCAACGACTGATCACCATCGGGCAATAAAAAACCCGCCGGGTGGCGGGTTTGATAGGGCATGGCTGCAGCCGCTCAGAAATCGTAGCGAATGCCGGCGAAGATGTCCCTGACATCATCGTCGTTGAAGAAACGCGTCCTCAGCCGGAAGGAATACTTCTTGTGGAAGTTGTACAGGACACCTAGGCCGTAACCGATATCGGCCTCGAAGTCATCGTTGTCGTAGTAATAGACCGAGGGTGTCAGTTCCAGCTTCTTTATGGGCTCCCAGCGTACGCCGGCCTCGACTTCGTACCCGATGTCCGCGTTGTTGCTGTCACCGGACTTGCCGTGGTAAATCCACGTGCCACGGCCGATCAGGTCAAGCTTGTCGAGCACGCTGAAATTGCCACCGGCACCCAGCCGGAAGGCATCGATGTCGATATTGTCATTGCTGGTGCCCTTTACATTGTCAACCCAGTAACGTGAATAACCCAGACGGATGTGCATGAAGTCCAGTGCGCCATAGGACAGGTCGACCGAGGCGCCGTCATACTCGATCGAGTCGGCATTGTAGTTCTGGTAGCCAATCTGGCCGTAGGTATAGCTGAATCCCTTGGCATGCGTGACCGATGCCGCGATGGCGAGTAGTACGGATGTAGTAAATGCAAGCAGGCGTTTGGTACGCATTGATTCTCCTCCGGGTGCTGAATTGACTGTTGTTATCTAGCCTTGTGAATCTCGGGATGGTAGTGAATCAACTTGCCCCGTTCAAGTATTTTCATGTAAATCAAGCAACAAGACACCTTCCCTCGATACAGGCCACTACCGCTCGCGAGCACGGGGATAATCGACGATAATTGCGAACCCGATACACAACAAGGGTTTAGCCCGACACATGACTGACAAGACCGTACTGATCACAGGCTGTTCATCCGGTATCGGCGAATGCGTGGCTCACGGCCTGTCCCGGAGCGGTTACCGGGTGCTGGCCACGGCACGCCAGGCGAAAGACGTCGCGCGACTGGAGGCCTCGGGGCTGGAAAGTTTTCAGCTGGACGTCTCGGAGCCGGCCTCGGTCAGCGCCGCCGTGGAGGAAACCCTGGTCCGCACCGGCGGCACGCTGTACGCCCTGTTCAACAACGGCGCCTACGGTCAGCCTGGCGCCATCGAGGACCTGACACGGGACGTGTTGCGTGAGCAGTTCGAGACCAACCTGTTCGGCTGGCATGACCTGACGCAGCAGGTCCTGCCGGTGATGCGCCGGCAGGGCTATGGCCGCATCATCCAGAACAGCTCGGTGCTGGGGTTTGTCGCCCTCGCCTACCGCGGCGCCTACAACGCCAGCAAGTACGCCCTGGAAGGGCTGAGCGACACCCTGCGCCTGGAGCTGCGTGGCACGGACATTCACGTGTCACTGGTCCAGCCGGGCCCGGTCACCAGCCGCTTCCGCCCGAATGCGTACACGGCTTACCAGCGCAACATCGTCCCTGAGTCGAGCGTGCACCGCGAGCGCTACCGCAGCATGGAACAGCGACTCACGCAGGAAGGGCCGGTCGTGCCGTTCACCCTGCCGCCCGAGGCCGTGCTGAAGAAGGTCATCCATGCCCTGGAAAGCCCGCGACCGAAGGCCCGCTATTACGTCACCTTCCCCACCTACCTGTTTGCCACGCTCAAGCGCCTGCTGTCGGACCGCGCCATGGACCGCATCCTGGCAAGGCTCTGACACGCACCGCCGGCCAGGGACCGCCAGTCAGGTGTTTCGACTCCGGATGCACCGTGGCGAAATGGGTGGCCAGCAACGATGTCGAGCCCTGGATGTGGGCGCGCATCACGGTCATTGACGACCAGCTCAGCAGCAACACGGACGACAGCAGGATCCGGCCGGGATGGGAGCCGCCAGGGACAGGCCGGCACGCCGGAACAACAACAGCTCCACCAGCGGTATCAGCGACAGCAGCAGGGCAAGCGGCCAGTGGAGTGGTTCAGTCGATCGGCGCACGGCACCGGGATCCGCTTGGGAAGACGCGCGCCAGTATAGCGGCATCACGATTCGCTTTGCTGCCCGCCAGACATGCCAGGGGACCGGGCAGGCCGCCATTCCGGCGCCGGGCCGGGTAGCGGCATCAGGACATCAGGCGGCGCTGGCCTCGCTGCCGGTGCCGACCGAGAATTCCAGCCGCTCGTCGCCGGCATCGACCTGGATAACGTCCCCGGGCGCAAAGCGACCGGCCAGGATCTCCTGGGCCAGCGGATTCTCCAGCTGGCTCTGGATGGCACGCTTGAGCGGTCGCGCACCGTACACCGGATCGAAGCCGGCCTCGCCCAGCAGATCCAGCGCCGCATCGGTGAGCTGCAACCCGATATCGCGTTCCTCGAGGCGCTTGCGCAGGATGTCGATCTGCAGGCTGGCGATGGCACGGATCTGCTCGCGGCCCAGCGGATGGAACACGACCACGTCGTCGATGCGGTTGATGAATTCCGGCCGGAAGTGGCCGCCGACGACTTCCATCACGGCGGACTTCATGGCGGCATAATTTTCCTCGCCGGTCATCTCCTGGATCATCTGGCTGCCCAGATTCGAGGTCATGACGATCACGGTGTTGCGGAAATCCACCGTACGGCCCTGCCCGTCTGTCAGTCGGCCGTCATCGAGCACCTGCAGCAGGACGTTGAATACGTCCGGGTGCGCCTTCTCGACCTCGTCGAGCAGGATGACCGAATACGGCTTGCGGCGTACCGCCTCGGTGAGATAACCGCCCTCCTCGTAACCGACATAGCCCGGGGGGGCACCGATCAGGCGCGCCACCGAGTGCTTCTCCATGAACTCCGACATGTCGATCCGCACCATGGCCTCCTCGGTATCGAACAGGAACGCGGCAAGCGCCTTGGTGAGCTCGGTCTTGCCGACACCCGTCGGCCCCAGGAACAGGAACGAACCGTTCGGGCGGTTGGGGTCGGACAGGCCCGCGCGCGACCGGCGGATGGCATCGGACACCACCCTGACCGCCTCGCCCTGGCCCACGACACGCTTTTGCAGGGCATCCTCCATGCGCAGCAGCTTGTCGCGCTCGCCTTCCAACATCTTGGACACCGGGATACCGGTCCACTTGGAGACCACCTCGGCGATTTCCTCGTCGGTGACCTTGTTGCGCAACAGCTGCATGTCCCGGGTCTCGGCCTCGTCGGCACTGGCCAGCTGCTTCTCCAGCTCCGGGATGCGACCGTACTGCAGTTCACCGGCACGGGCCAGGTCACCGGCGCGCTGTGCCGTCTCCAGTTCCATGCGGGCGCGCTCCAGTGCTTCCTTGATATGGTGCGCCCCCTGGACCGCTGCCTTCTCCGCCTTCCAGATCTCCTCGAGGTCGGAAAACTCGCGCTCCAGGCTGTCGATCTCGCCCTGCAACGCCTCGAGACGCTTCTTCGAGGCCTCGTCGGATTCCTTGTTCAGCGCCTCACGCTCGATCTTGAGCTGGATCAGGCGCCGTTCCAGGCGGTCCATGGCTTCCGGCTTGGAATCGATCTCCATGCGAATGCGGCTGGCCGCCTCGTCGACCAGGTCGATGCCCTTGTCCGGCAGCTGGCGATCGGTGATGTAGCGGTGCGACAGGGTGGCGGCCGCGACGATGGCCGGGTCGGTGATTTCCACGCCGTGGTGGACCTCGTAGCGCTCCTTCAGGCCGCGCAGGATGGCGATCGTGTCCTCCACGCTCGGCTCGTCCACCAGCACCTTCTGGAAGCGGCGCTCGAGGGCCGCGTCCTTCTCGACGTACTTGCGGTATTCATCCAGCGTGGTGGCGCCGACGCAGTGCAGCTCGCCGCGTGCCAGCGCGGGTTTCAGCATGTTGCCGGCATCCATGGCGCCCTCGGCCTTGCCGGCGCCGACCATGGTGTGCAGTTCATCGATGAACAGGATGATCTGCCCTTCCTGCTTGGCCAGGTCGTTGAGCACGGCCTTGAGGCGTTCCTCGAATTCGCCGCGAAACTTGGCGCCGGCAATCAGCGCGCCCATGTCGAGCGACAGCAGGCGCTTGCCCTTGATGCCCTCCGGCACCTCGCCGTTGACAATGCGCTGCGCCAGGCCCTCGACGATGGCGGTCTTGCCGACGCCGGGTTCGCCGATCAGCACCGGGTTGTTCTTGGTGCGCCGCTGCAGCACCTGCACCGTGCGCCGGATCTCGTCATCGCGGCCGATCACGGGGTCGAGCTTGCCCTGCTCGGCGCGCTCGGTCATGTCGATGGTGTATTTCTCCAGCGCCTGGCGCTGGTCTTCGGCATTCGGGTCGTTCACCTGCTGGCCGCCACGCAGGCCGTCGATGGCCTGCTCGAGCAGCCCCTTGCTGGCACCGGCCTTGCGCAGCAACTCGCCAACACCGCCCTTGTCCTCGAGCGCCGCCAGCAGAAACAGCTCGCTGGAGATGTAGGCGTCCTTGCGCTGCTGCGCCAGCTTGTCGGTGACATTCAGCAGGCGGCCCAGGTCGTTGGAGACATGCACGTCGCCGGCGGCACCCTGCACCTGCGGGAGCTTCTCCAGCAGTTCGCCGAGCTGGGAGCGCAGCAGGTTGACGTTGACATCGGCCTGCGCCAGCAGGTGGCGTACCGACCCGCCCTCCTGGTCCAGCAGGGCGATCATCAGGTGAACCGGCTCTATGAACTGGTGGTCCCGGCCTACGGCGAGGCTCTGGGCATCGGCCAGCGCCAGCTGGAACTTGCTTGTCATCTTGTCCATGCGCATAAAAGCAATTCTCCGTTACAGAATCGGTAGCTACACCGGATATGGGGGTATTGCGGGGAGTTTCAAGAGCCGGCGGGGGTGCATGCGGGAACCACCTGCACCGGCCACTGGCGTCAGTGCAGCGATGAATGGGTGAGGTAGATGACAGTGACGCCACCGGCAATCAGCAGGATCTGCTGCAGGGTGGCGCGCACCTCGACCCGCTCGTGCAGCGTCGGGATCAGGTCCGCAACGGCAATGTAGATGAAGCTGGAGGCGGCCACGGCCAGCACATAGGGCAAGGCGGCCTCGAGGTCCTGCAGCAGGTAGTAGGCGAGCACACCGCCGAGGACCGTCGTCAGGCTGGCGGCGATGTTGTAGAAAAGCGCGCGCGCGCGGCCAAAGCCGCTGTGCAGCAGGACGGCAAAATCGCCAACCTCCTGCGGGATCTCGTGCGCCACCACGGCCAGGCTGGTGACCACACCCAGATGGATGTCGGTGAGAAAGGCGCCGGCGATCAATACGCCGTCAAGAAAGTTGTGCAGCCCGTCGCCCACCAGGATCATGGTGCCGGTGGAGCGGCGATGGACCTCTGCGCTCGGCGCATGCACCTCGCAGTGGTCGTGGTGGCAGTGCCGCCAAAGCACCATCTTTTCCAGCAGGAAAAAGCCGAGCAGGCCAAGCAGCACGGTCGTCGGTATGACATGCATGTCACCCTCGCCCAGCCCCTCCAGCGCATGCGGCAACAGGCCCAGCAGGGCTGCACCCAGCAGGGCGCCCGTGGCAAAGCTGACGAGGTGCGGCAGCAGGTGGTTGCGGTGCGACTCCTTCAGGACGAGAAACAGCGCCGCAGCCAGTGCCGAGAGCACGCCGCCCAGCAGGCAAAAGAGCACAATCCAGCCAATCAGGGACATCGGTTTATCCGGGTTGCACGATCCTTGGGAAGGCGGCCAATCATACCCGAGTCCGGCGGCGTTGACCGCCCGGGAAAGGCCGCCGGTGCGCTGCGGGCCAAATCCCCATGGCACTTACTTGAGCCCCAGTCCTGATACATAGCCACGGAATCACACAGAAGATATCAAAATGGTTAATGATTATTCCGTGTTTTTCCCTGTGTTTCCTTGGCGAATCGGAGGTCAATGGGGACGACATTACTCAAGTCAGTGCCATTCGGCCTGATCCGGGGCATCTTCCAGCCAGATCAGGCTGGCCATGCGGCCGCTGCGGGCACCGTCGCGGCGATAGGAATAGAAGT
>JBFELL010000167.1:0-6267 GCA_041552135.1 Gammaproteobacteria bacterium | reverse complement strand
GGTTTGACCAGCGACAGAACATCCGGAAATAACCGGTCGGGAACAACGGCAGGAGCCCGACCAGGGTTTACCAGGGGCAACAAAATCCGGTCGTTAGCACCCGACCACGGCCCCGAAGTTATCCGGCTTCCATCAGCCGCAAACGGGCATTGACATGACACC
Source organism: Gammaproteobacteria bacterium (assembly GCA_041552135.1). Taxonomy (GTDB): domain Bacteria; phylum Pseudomonadota; class Gammaproteobacteria; order UBA9214; family UBA9214; genus SZUA-186. The sequence continues at coordinate 6,105 of JBFELL010000167.1, read as the reverse complement.
GGCAGACACTTATGTTTCCGACCAGCATCTTTGCCATACCCCGGATGTTCAGGGTGCAGGGCAGCCAGATGACAACGCCGGTGACCACCAGGGAAGGGAACAGGAACAGCAAGTATGAGCAAACGACCGGATCATTACTTTTGCCAGTCAGGCGTCATTCCATATCGCAAACGCAAGGGCAAGCTGGAACTGCTCATGGTGAGCTCGACCGGGAAGAAGCGCTGGGTCATCCCCAAGGGAGTCAAGGAACCGCATCTGTCGTCGAGAAAATCCGCCATGAAGGAGGCCTGGGAGGAAGCCGGCATACGGGGCAAGGTGTCCAGGCCCGCCATCGGCGACTACCGCTACCGCAAATGGGGCGGAACCTGCACCGTCAAGGTCTTCGCCATGGAGGTCAGCAAGGTCGTCAGGGACTGGGAAGAGAGTTTCCGGGACCGGGAGTGGTTTTCCCACCGCGAGGCGTTGCGCCGCATCAAGGGCAAGGATCTGCAGCAGATCGTGCGCCGACTGCCCAACCTCGTCTGAATCGCGGCCTGCCCGTCAGGCCCGGGTACGACGGCAACCGCCGCCACCCGGCCCGCCGACTGCGGCCGGGAGCTGCCATCTCCCGACCGGTCAGCCTCTCCTAGCGCACGGACTTGAACAGGGATTTCTTGTTCTTTTTCCCGCACACATGCGTGACATCCATGCTGATATGGTGAGGCGTGTACAGGGTGGTCCTGATCAGCCAGCCCCCGGAGGGCATCGGCGCCTGCTCGGTCATGGTCCTGATTTGCGTGGTATCGTCGTAAACATCCTCGATCACATCGTAGACAAGTTTCATTGTTATCTCCTTTGCACAGAAATGACAATCCCGGGTCAATGCAACCGGTACATACCCAGTATAGTGCCAATCATTGAGCGGCGAATGATTTTGGCCCTTGGTTTGGCTGGCAGTGCAGACGATAATAGGCCTCATATTGATGTGAAGAGCCCCCTGCCGACCCGTAGCGGATGGCGGTCGAATCCCCAATGAGCAAAAAACCCGAAACAGCCGATCTCGACAATCGCCAGGCCATTCTCGACGAAATCAGGGCCCTGCTCGAGGCCACCAGCGGCATCGATGAAACGCGCGCCAAAAAGGTGCGCAAGGCAGTGGATGCCCTGCGCGGCAACGACGACCCGCCTGCCACTGCGCAAGACCCGGGCATGGACGACAGCCAGCTGGATGCGAAAATCGATGCCGGACTGGAAACGCTGCGAGCGCGCGTACACAAGCAGGTGGAGCGCCGCAATCGCGACTATGACAAAGCGCTCAAACTGATGGAGGAAGTGGAAACCGCGCTCAGGGACAATGAACTCCAGCATGCGGAACGCTCGAACCGGAAGTTGCTCTCACTCATGGGCAATATCCCCGGCCTTTCCGAACAGCGCTGGCAGGACATCGAGAAACGGCTGCATCGGGCACGCCCGCAGCTTCGCAAGCTCGAATCCTGGCGCCACTGGGGTACGACCCAGGTACGACAGGACCTCATCCAGCAGATTACGCAGCTGAAAGATGCGGATCTGGAGCCGGAAAAACTCGCCAGGCGCATACAGCAGGCACGTGAGCAGTGGCATGCCTGGGACAAGTCCGGCGACCATGCCGGCAAGGCGCTGTGGAAAACATTCGACCAGGCCTGTGAAGAAGCCTACAAGCCCTGCATCGCGCATTTCGAAAAGCTGAAAAAAAGACGCCGGGAAAACCTCGCTCAGCGACGGGCCATTATCGACAAGCTGAACGAACGCTACGCCTCAACCGACTGGAAACAGCCCGACTGGCGGGAAATCGACAAACTCGTCAGCCACGCCCGCCGCGATTTCTACAAAACCGGCAATGTCGACTTCAGGCACCGCAAGCCTGTCGCCAGGGCGCTGGATGAGGCGATTCAACAGTTCGAGGAGTATCTGTCCCGCGAACGTGCCCGTTCACTCAAGGCCCGCGAGAAACTCATTGCCGATATCCAGGCACTGGCTGAAGTGGACAACCTGCGTGATGCGCTTGAGCAGCTCGAAGGGCTTAAACGACAGTGGAAAATCACGGTTATCGGCAAGCGCGAGCTCGAGAACAGGCTGTGGAAACGCTTCCAGGCCGCCTGCGATATGACCTACCAGCGCCGCGATAGCGAGCGCAAGGAACAGGCAGCCGAGCGCAACAGGAACCTGCAGCACAAGCAGGCACTGATCGATGAACTGACCCGGACCGCTGCCGCCAGCGACGAGGAACTGCTCGCCAGCGCCTCAACGCTCGCCCGGATCCGGGGTCAATGGGAAGCAATCGGCTGGGTACCGCGCAATCACGAAAACGGCCTCAATAGCCGCTGGCACAACGCGCAGAAGCAGTTCTCCAGCGCAGTCAGGAACGCAAAATCCCGGGCGCATGCCGCCGAGCTCGACAACCTCGCCAGGCGCGCCGCGCTGTGCAATCAATGGGAGCAGGCGATTCTGGCCGGCAACACGGTTGATACGGATGCCGCCACGTGCGAATGGAACGCCCTGCCCGCGCTTTGCGGCACCCATGGCGAGGCAATGAACCGGCGATTCACGCAGGCACTCAGCCGGCCGGATGACACCACACTGTCGAGGAACCTGGCCAGCAAGCAGGCCGCCTGCCTCAAGCTGGAAGTGTTGCTGGAGCTTGAGTCACCGGAGGAATGCCAGGCGGAACGCATGGCATACCAGATCGAACGGCTCAACGCCTCGTTGAAAAAGGACCAGAGCGCAGGGGACTCGCCCGAGGACCTGCTGCTGGCCGCACTGGGCACCGGCGCCGTGCCCGCCGGGGCTGCCAGCGCCATCGAACAACGCATCAACAAGTGCCTGGCGCGCCACCAGCAAAACGCATAGCACCCGCCCCGCAGGAGCGAAGTCATTCGCGGTGGTGGTCATAACCCGGCATCGAAGCTACGACCCTGGCCCGGGGCGATCGGAATCCACCAGTTCACAGACATCAGCAACACAGGTCGGGCCCTTCATGACAACCACCACAACGCAACCAATGGCAATGGTCAAGGCGGACATCCAGACGGTGACGGCCGTTGCGATGCACAGGATATCCACCATCTTGAGGTAGCTTTGGGTTTCGGCAGCCGTCCCTTGCGGCGGCATGAACCGCCTGGACAGACTCATGCCCGGCGGCAGCAACGGGCCGGCCATCAGGGCAACGGGGAGCATCTTCAGAACGCTCCACTACAGGCCCGGGGCGGCGCCACGCTGACGGGTGCGCCCCGCCGTACTGCTGCCTCTCGCACACCGCCGCACGACCTGTCACCAGGGCAACGGCTCACCATCAAAGGCCAGAAACTCCCCGGATTGCGCCGGCGTCAGGCCGTCCAGCACATCCAGCAGGTAGCTGGCGGTTTGCCCGGGTGCAAACAGCTGCCCGGGAGGCACGTGTCTCTGAAAGGGTTTCGACAGGTCGGTATCCGTGGTACCCGGATGCAGGGCGGCCACCGCAACATTGGGCAGGGTTCGTCGCCACTCGATGGCGAGTGTTTTAAGGCACATGTTGAGCGCCGCTTTGGATGCGCGGTAACTGAACCAGCCACCCAGCCTGTTGTCCCCGATGCTGCCGACCTTTGCAGAGACGGTCGCAAATACCGCCGGCCGCCCGTGGCGAAAGCGGGCATGCAGGTGCTTGGCCAGCAGCAGGGTGGGCAAGGCATTGATGCCCATGTTCTGCAGAAAGAAGTCGGGATCGATGTGCCGGATGGTCTTCTCCGGGCCCATTTCACTGGTGTGCAGCATCCCCCCCGCATTGATAAGCCAGTCGATGTCATCCACCTGCGCCGCCCAGTCCCGGACAGCGCCCTCGTCGGTGAGGTCGAGCTGTTGCCAGGTGACATTCGGATACTCCGTGCCCGGCGGTTTGCGATGGTAAGTCGCGATAATCGCCTCGACGTTCTCCCGGCCGGCGAGTTGCCCGACAAGGGCACTGCCAATACCACCCGCACCGCCTGTTATCACAACATTCATTGAACACCGCCAGCGGCGCGTCCCTCGGGGCGTGGACGCGGGTCTCCCCTGAGGTATGCCAGGTTCGCCTCGTTGAACGCCACAGGCTCCAGAGCGAAAATCCGGAAGGCACCCGGCTCATCGCAGGTATTCCCCTCCATCAGCATCGTCAGCTGGTCGCGGGTGATCGGAAAAAACGCATACTGCTCGAGCAGCATCGCCAGCGCCTTGAGCGGCAGCACGGGTGCGGGCAGTGCCCGCTTGGTGGTGCCGGCGGCGCGCGCGATGATCTGCAGGATGTCCTTCCATGCCAGCGCCGCGGGGCCGCACAGCCCGAAGATCCGCCCCACCGTCTCCGGCATGTCCAGGGCCCTGACGAACACCGCCGCCACATCGTTCACATGTACGGGCGACATGCGGAACCCGCCGGCATCCAGCGGCAACAGGCCATCGAAAAACAGTGGCGCCGGCAGCGGCGAGCGCACAATGTCCCGCAGCAAGCGGCTGGCGAATTCCATCCGGCCTCGCGGATCGCCGAACAGCACGGACGGCCGGAACACCGTCCAGTCCAGTTCCGTGGTGGCGAGATACTGCTCGGCCATGTACTTGCTGCGCTGGTAGGCCGTACCGTCAGCCTTCACGCCGTTGGCGCTCATCAGCAGGAAGCGGCTCACCCCCGCGGCCTGCGCCGCATCCATGGCGCGTCGGGCCGCCTCGAAATGCAGCGCATCAAACGTCACCCCCTTCGAGGGGAACTCGCGCAGGATGCCGATGTTGTAGATGACCGCATCCGCACCGGCAACGGCCTGCTTCACCGCACCCGAATCGGCAATGTCGCCTTGCACCAGGGTGCAGCGCCCGGCCTGCTGTACCTTGTGGCCGCTCCCGGGGCGCACCAGCAGCACCGGCTCGTGCCCCCCGGCCAGCAGCGCATCAACCAGGTAGCCGCCAACGAATCCGGTGCCGCCGAAAACCGTGACCCTCATGCCGCACCCGCCCCTCTCGCCGGTCCCGCCGGCAAGGCCCGTGCGCCGGCCGGCTCCACACCACCGAAGAGACGCCGGAACACCTGCCGCCGGTAATCGAAAATCCGTTCCAGCGCCGGGCGCACGTGCAGGGTATGGACGAGGTCCCTGACGGGTCCCGCCAGCATCAGCGGCAACGCATAGCGCACCTCGTCCCGCAGCAGGGTGCCTCCGTCCTGCTCGCTGAAACGGTGGGTGTGGTGCCAGAAGGAATACGGCCCGGTGATCTGCTCGTCGACAAAACACCACGGCGGATCGTAACGGGTGATGAGCGTTCGCCAGCGTACCGCCAGCCCCAGGACGCGGATGGTGTAATCGATAACGCGCCCGGGTTCCATGCTTACCGGCTGCGGTGTGAGCAGCCGGAAGCCCAGAGCGGGGGGCGTAATCAGCGCCAGGTTGCCGGGCTGGGCGAAAAACGGAAACACCCGCTCCAGCGCCCGCGCCACCCACTGCTCCCGCTGCAGGGTATAGATGCGCATCACGGCCCCCGCGTGCCGTTTGCCACCACACAGTCGTCCGCCGTGCAGCGACGCCGGTAGCGCCACGTCGCAAAGCGGCGGTAGACGAAAGCCAGCGGTCTGCGCAAACCCGCGGCCGACACCAGCCGCGCCAGCCAGCGGTAGGGTGGCAGGTGTGCCCAGATGACCAGAAAGGCATCGACACCGCGCTGCCAGCAGCCGTCCGCGTCCAGCACGTGCAATACCGCCATCGCATCTCCGGGTGAGAGGCCGTACCCGGCCAGGGCGTCCGGCTCGGCGGCGGCATCCACCCAGCACAGCCGCCCTGCCCCGTCAACCCGGCGGTAATGGGCTATCTCGCGGCGGCACAGCGGACAGGCGCCGTCGTAGAACACCACGGGTCGTGATCCGTGCGGAACGGCGCACACTTCGCGCGGTGAAGGATTCACCGGGCCGTCGCCTGCCGCGAGGCAGGCGCTCGCGAAGAAACCAGGTCGGAGATCGCGCAGACCTCCGCGGCCTTGACCGCCGCCAGCATGTAGTTGATGCCGGTAAAACGGCTTAACCGCATCTGTTTGGTGAACGGATTGACCAGCACACCGGCGCGGTCGGTCACCTGCAAGCGGCCGCGGGCCAGTAGCGCCTCG
>JBFELL010000166.1:0-6275 GCA_041552135.1 Gammaproteobacteria bacterium | reverse complement strand
TACGATAACCGGGACGGAAGCCATGGGAAACAGAACCCCTCTATATGACGAACATGTCGCCGCGGGCGGCAAGCTGGTCGATTTCGCCGGCTGGGACATGCCGATCAACTACGGCTCGCAGATCGACGAGCATCACACCGTGCGCAAGGCCGCGGGCATGTTCGATGTGTCGCACATGGCAGTGGTCGATCTGACCGGCGAGCGGGTGCGCGATTACCTGCGCAAGCTGCTGGCGAACGACGTCAACAAGCTCAGGGACAGCGGCAAGGCGCTCTATGGCTGCATGCTGAATGAAGCCGGCGGCGTGATCGACGACCTGATCGTCTACTACCTGCAGGATGATTTCTACCGCATGGTGGTTAACGCCGGCACGCGTGACAAGGACCTGGCATGGCTGGAGAAACAGGCCACCGCCTTCGATGTCACAGTGACAGAACGCCCTGAAATGGCCATGATCGCCATCCAGGGGCCACAGGCGCGTGACAAGGTGCTCAGTGTGCTTTCCGCCGGAGCGCGGGCGGCCGCCGAACCGCTGAAGCCATTCTACGGTGCCTTTGCCGGCGAGTGGTTCATTGCGCGCACCGGCTATACCGGTGAAGACGGTTTCGAAATTATCCTGCCCGGGGACGATGCCGCGGGTTTCTGGCAGCAACTGCGTGCTGCCGGCGTGAGCCCGACCGGTCTCGGTGCCCGGGACACGCTGCGCCTGGAGGCCGGTATGAACCTGTACGGCTCCGATATGGACGAGTCGGTCTCCCCGCTGGAAGCCGCGCTGGGCTGGACCGTGGCCTGGGAGCCGGCGGACCGCGATTTCATCGGCCGTACTGCCCTGGAAAAACAGCGTGCCGGGGGAGTGAAGCAGAAGCTGGTCGGGCTGGTGCTGGAGGGCAAGGGTGTGCTGCGCAACCACCAGAAGATCATCGCCGGCGAGTCCGGCGAGGGCGAGGTTACCAGTGGCAGTTTCTCGCCGACCCTGCAGCGCGCGATTGCCTTCGCCCGGGTCCCCGCGGATGTCGACGGCTCCTGTGAAGTCGATATCCGCGGCAAGCGCCTGCCGGTGCGCATCGTCAAGCCACCGTTCGTGCGCAACGGCATGGCGCAGATCGAGATCTGATTCCCATAACCGACGTAAATGTACATTAACAAGCGAGGAAGTCATGAGTAACATTCCTGTTGACCTCAAATATGTCAAAAGCCACGAGTGGGTCCGTGTCAACGATGACGGCACGGTGACCGTCGGCATCTCCGACAGTGCCCAGGACCAGCTCGGTGACATGGTGTTCGTGGAACTGCCGGAAGTCGGCGCCAGCGTGACGGCGGAAGAGGCCTGTGCCGTGGTCGAATCGGTGAAGGCCGCCTCGGATGTCTATGCGCCGGTTTCCGGCGAAGTCGTCGAAGTCAATGACGGACTCGGCGATGGTCCGGAAACCGTCAACCAGGATCCCTATGGCGAGGGCTGGATCTTCCGCATGCAGCCGTCCGATGCAGGTGCAGTGGACGGGCTGATGGATGCCGAAGCCTACGGTGCCTACCTGGAATCCGAGTCTCACTGAGGCGGTTGCAAACCACTACCAGCAAGAACTGATAATCATGCCATTCATTCCGCATACGGATAACGATATCCGCGACATGCTTGCCAGCATCAAGGCGGGCGACATCGAAGACCTGTTCGACGAGATACCCGCCAGCCTGCGTATCGGCAAGCTCGAGGGTGTGCCGAAGGGGCAGACCGAGCAGGAGATCAGTCGCCTGATGGCGGAGCGCTCCGGGCAGGACGGCCTGCCGCTGTGTTTCATGGGCGCCGGGGCCTACGAGCACCACATCCCGGCCGCGGTCTGGCAGATTGCCACGCGCGGCGAGTTCTACAGCGCCTACACGCCGTACCAGGCCGAGGCCAGCCAGGGCACGCTGCAGCTGCTCTACGAGTTCCAGACCATGATGGCCAGCCTGACCGGGATGGACGTGTCGAACACCTCGCTGTATGACGGCGCCTCGGGGCTGGCGGAAGCGGTGCTCATGGCCGTGCGCGGCAACCGCAAGTCGAAGTCACACCGTATCCTGATGCCGACGACGGTGCATCCGGCCTATCGCAAGACGACGCGCACCATCGTAAAGAACCAGGGTATCGAGCTGATCGATGTGCCGTACTGCAGTGACGGCGGCAATACCGTGCCCGAATCACTGCAGCACCTGGAGGGTGAGGACATTGCCGCGCTGGTGATTCAGCAACCGAATTTCTTCGGCGTGCTGGAAGAAGTGGATGCGCTGACCGACTGGGCGCATGCACAGGGTGCACTGGTGATCGCCGTGGCCAACCCGACCTCGCTGGCGCTGCTGAAGCCACCCGGCAAGTGGGGCAGCCGGGGAGCGGACATCGCCTGCGGCGAGGGCCAGCCGCTGGGCGTGCCGCTGTCGTCCGGTGGTCCGTATTTCGGCTACCTGTGCTGCAAGCAGCCACTGGTCAGGCAGATGCCGGGTCGTATCGTCGGGCGCACCGTGGACCGTGACGGGCGCGACGGCTACACGCTGACGTTGCAGGCGCGCGAGCAGCATATCCGCCGTTCCAAGGCGACCTCCAATATCTGCACCAACCAGGGGCTGCTGGTCACGGCCGCGACCATCTACATGGCACTGCTGGGCGCGGACGGGCTGTCCCGCGTGGCGCGTGCCTGCCACGCCAACACCAGCCGGCTGGTCGAGCGCCTGACGGCAAGCGATTACGTCGAGCCGATGTTCAACCGGCCGTGTTTCCACGAAACGGTGCTGCGTTTCTCCCTGCCGCTGAAGGACGTCATGCGACCGCTGTATGCACACAACCTGCTGCCGGGATACGACCTGTCGCAGGATTATCCCGAGCTTGGCAATGCCCTGCTGGTGTGCGCGACGGAGACCCGGACCGAGGCCGACATCGAGCTGTATGCCGATCACCTCGATCGCATCATCAAGACCCAAACCGTGGCCGGGTGTCCGGTCGAGCCGAAGATGGCATAACAGGCGAAATAACAGGAGAGAACAGTATGGCAACCGTGACCTTGCAGGGTAATGAATTTCACACCAATGGCGATCTGCCGGCAGTCGGCAGTGCAGCGCCGGATTTCGGTCTGGTCGACGGCCAGCTGAACAATGTCGGCCTGGCAACTTACAGCGGCAAGAAGAAACTGCTCAACATCGTGCCGAGCCTGGATACACCGACCTGTGCAACCTCGACCAGGAAGTTCAACGAGCATGCCAGCAGCCATGACGATGCGGTGATGCTCGTTATCTCCGCCGACCTGCCGTTTGCCATGGGCCGCTTCTGCGGCGCCGAGGGCATCGAGAACGTGGTGCCGCTTTCGATGATGCGCAGCCGCAACTTCGCCAAGGACTACGGTGTCCTGATGACGGATGGCCCGCTGGCCGGCATCACCGCACGTGCCGTCGTGGTGCTCGACGCGAATGACACGGTTGTCTACACCGAACTGGTGCCCGAAATTGCCGATGAGCCGGACTACGCTGCGGCGCTGGCAGCGCTGTAAGGACAGGATGGACGTTCCACATGCTGATATTTGAACAATCCCGTTCCGGTCGCCGTGCCCTGGCGCAGGCACCGGCCATGAGCGATGCGATCGACGATATACCTGCCGGCCTGTTGAGGGACGAGCCGCCCCTGCTGCCGGAGGTTTCCGAGATGCAGGCGGTGCGGCACTATACCCGCCTGTCGCAGAAGAATTTCTCCATTGATACCCAGTTCTACCCGCTGGGTTCCTGCACCATGAAATACAATCCGCGCGCCTGCAACAGCCTGGCGATGCTGCCGGGCATGCTGGCGCGGCACCCGCTGGGGCCGGTGACAATGGGGCAGGGGTTCATGGCCTGCATGTTCGAGCTGCAGGAGATGCTCAAGGAGGTGACCGGCATGCCGGCCGTGTCGCTGACGCCGGCGGCCGGTGCGCAGGGCGAGTTTACCGGTGTCGCGATGATTCGTGCCTATCACGATTCCAGCGGCGATACGCAACGCAACGAGATCCTGGTGCCGGATGCCGCGCACGGTACCAACCCGGCAACCGCCACCATGTGCGGCTACAAGGTCCACGAGATCCCGACCGACCGCGATGGCGATGTTGACCTGGAGGCGCTGAAGGCGGCGGTCGGCCCGCAGACCGCCGGCATCATGCTGACCAACCCCTCGACCCTTGGCGTGTTCGAGCGCAGGATCGAGGAGATCGCCAGGGTGATCCACGAGGCCGGCGGCCTGCTGTATTACGACGGCGCCAACCTCAATGCCATCCTCGGCAAGGTGAGGCCGGGCGACATGGGGTTCGACGTCATTCATATGAACCTGCACAAGACCTTTTCCACACCGCACGGCGGCGGCGGTCCGGGCGCCGGACCGGTAGGCGTCAGCAAGCGCCTGGAACCGTTCCTGCCGGTGCCGATCGTCGGCTTTGACGGGGACGAGTACTACTGGATCACCGAGGACACGCGTCCGCAAAGCATCGGTCGGCTGTCGGCCTTCATGGGCAATGCCGGCGTGCTGCTGCGGGCCTATGTCTATGCGCGCATGCTGGGCCGTGAGGGCATGCGGCGGGTCGCGGACTTCGCGACACTGAACGCCAACTACCTGATGGTCCGGCTGTCAGAGGCCGGCTTCGATGTCGCGTTCCCGGGCCGGCGAGCGACGCACGAGTTTATTGTCACGCTGAAACGGCAGAAGGACGAACTCGGCGTGACCGCGATGGACTTCGCCAAGCGCCTGCTGGACTACAACATGCATGCCCCGACCACCTACTTTCCGCTGCTGGTTCCGGAGTGCCTGCTGATCGAACCGACCGAGACGGAGACCCGCGAGGAACTCGATGCCTTTGTCGAGGCCATGGTCAGCATCCTGCGGGAAGCGGAGACCGATGCGGAATTATTGCACGAAGCGCCGCATACGCAGCCGGTGCGCCGGCTTGACGAGGTGCGTGCCGCCAAGCAACTGGACCTGGTGTGGTCGGGCCCCGTCGGGCAGGCGACCGGCAGTTGATGCAGCGGTGATACGGCCGTAACTTTCCGGAGACTACATCCCATGTCTGCACTGATCTGCGGTTCCTTCGCCTATGACACCATCATGGTCTTCAAGGACAGGTTCAAGAACCATATCCTGCCGGACAAGGTGCATATCCTCAATGTCGCCTTCCACGTCCCCGAGATGCGGCGCGAGTTCGGCGGCTGTGCCGGAAATATCGCCTACAACCTGAAGCTGCTCGGTGGCGAGCCGGTGCCGATGGGTGCCGTGGACATGGACTTTGCACCCTATGCCGAATGGATGGATTTCAACGGCATCGACCGCACGCATGTCGTGGCGCTGGAGGGCCATTACACGGCGCAGGCCTTTATCACCACCGACATGGACGACAACCAGATCACGGCCTTTCATCCGGGTGCCATGGACGAGGCGCACTGCAACAGCGTCAGCGCAGCGAATGGCATCACCATCGGCATCGTCTCGCCCGATGGCCGCCAGGCCATGATCGATCATGCGCAGCAGTTCGTCGAGGCGGGTATCCCGTTCATCTTCGATCCCGGTCAGGGGCTGCCGCTGTTTGGCGGCGAGGACCTGAGGCATTTCATCGACAAGGCCACCTGGGTGTGCGTCAATGACTACGAGGCCGAACTGCTGCAGGAGCGCACCGGCCTGTCGCCGCACGAGATCGCCGAACAGGTGGATGCGCTGATCGTGACACTGGGCGGTGAGGGTTCGCACATCTACACCGAGAATCAGCGGATCGATATTCCGCCGGCAAAGGTCCGCGAAGTCGTCGACCCGACCGGCTGCGGCGATGCCTATCGCGGCGGGCTGCTGTACGGCCTGCTGAACGGTCTTGGCTGGGAAACCACCGGCCGGATTGCCGCCCTGATGGGCGCGATCAAGATCGAGGAGCATGGCACACAGAATCACAGCCTTGATCCGGATACCTTGCGCGAGCGTTACCGCGAGAGCTTTTCCATGTCGCTCGACTAGCGCCCAGGCGTCGGGTTACGGCCTTCGGCCTAACCCGAATGGCAGTTATTCAAGTGATGTCGTTCCCATTGACCTTCAATTGGCCACGGAAGCACACAGAAAAACACGGAATATGCATTAACAATGTTGATATCTTCCGTGTGATTCCGTGGCTATTTACCAGGGGCAGGGCTTAAGTGAGTGCCATTGGGCCTAACACGAATGGCACGTATTCAAGTGATGTCGTTCCCATTGGCCTTCAATTGGCCACGGAAGCACACAGAAAAACACGGAATATGCATTAACAATGTTG
>JBFELL010000165.1:0-6391 GCA_041552135.1 Gammaproteobacteria bacterium | reverse complement strand
GATTGCGCGCAACCCGGGCAGGTGCACTGGAAACTATTGAGCCTCGCATTATTCACGATACGTCCCGGCTCGTCTTGCATCCCTGTCACTATGGCCACGGAAACACACGGAGTCCCGGCAACCTGTGTCTTTCCGTGTGTTTGCGTGGAAACCCGATCACGAACGTGAATTTCATGCGGTATCCTGAATTACGTAATCCTCAATAATGTGACCTGCTGGTTCATACGACCCGACGGCCAGGCACCATCCGGCCAGGTCTTGATGCAGCGCAGCAGAAAACCGCAAATGCGGGCAATGGTGGCGGAATCTAGCGGATCCTGCCCGCTCACCCCAGCCGCCGCTGCAGCTCGCGCTTGAGCGCCGCCTTGGCCGGCTGCGTCTGCTGATAGATCTCCTCGAAGCGGTAAAAATCAAGCACCCGTATGTTACGGATGTCCGGCGCCACGTAGATATCCGGCGGCCGCGCATCGAGCTGTGCCCGGGTGATGGTGGCCGCCATGATCTGCAGCGAGTTGAAGGTGGTTTCGAAGTAGGTCGGCGCCTCGCCCTTGCGCGGCGAGACCCGGCCCTGCACGTCCACGGCAATGGTGAGATCACAGGCATCCATGAGCACGTCATAGGGCAGCGGATTGACCAGGCCGCCGTCCACCAGCACCCGCCCGTCGTGCTCAACCGGCGCGAACACGCCGGGGATCGCCATGCTGGCCGCAATCGCCGGCCCCAGTTCGCCACGCCGGAAAACCACCTGTTCGCGGTTCCAGAAGTCGGTGGCTATGATCTTTAGCGGAATCTCGAGTTCCCCGAAGCGCGTCTTGCCCATCACCTCGAGCAGGTAATCGACGAAGCCGCGCGTACTCACCAGGCCGCCATAGCTGTCGCGCAGCTCGAAAAACTCCAGCCACTTCGTCAGACGTTCGTTGAACAGGGATTCCAGCCAGGACTCGTCCCGGCTGACCGTGAGCTCGTCGATCAGCGCGCGGATCTCGCCGCTGGACAGTCCGCCCGCATACAGGGCGCCCATGACGGCACCGATACTGGTACCCGCTATCCGCCAGGGCCGGATGCCCAGCTCCTCCAGTGCATAGAATATCAGGATATGCGCCAGCCCGCGCGCGCCGCCGCCGCCCAGCGCCAGACCGATGCGATCGGGACGCACGCCGCGGTCGCAGCCGCCGGCCAGCCCCAGGGCCGCTATACTCGCCGCACCCAGTTTGAGAAAATGTCGTCGTGATATGGTCTGATCAGGCATGATCCGCAGCATCAAGCGATTGTCTTTCGGCACATCCGCCGCCAGGCCAGACGCCTGTCAGTTGAAAATAGCACGACCCGACCTGCAAATGGAGCCAAGCATGAGCGATACCCTGATGATCCTCCCCTCCAGCAACGCCAATGCCATCCGGCTGGTGCGCGTACCCGAGGACTTCGAGTCGCACGAGGCCTACCGTCATGTCACCGGCCTGATCGCGGCAGCCGAGGAGGAAAACCCGGATTATGACTGGGACGATATCCAGTCCATACTCGAGGAGCACGATTTCGAGACCGTGGACTTCGTCCTTGGCCCGTCACTGGACTGAGAGGCAAACCGGCATGAAACAGCTGATCTGCATTGCCCTGCTGCTGGGGATCAGCGTCCCGCTGCAGGCAGCCGACTGGAGCTCCAGCCTGTCCGGCGGACGCGGCGATATCACCGTCTCCAGGGACAACCGCGCAACGGTGCGCCAGCGCGGTATCGATCGGCCGCTGTGGGACGGCACCCACCGGCTCGAGGACGGCTCGACGCTGATCATTCGCAACGGCATCGCCGTACCCAATCCGGCGATCCTCGAGTCGCGCCGGCAACTGCCTGCGCCGGAGCCGGAGGAATGGGAAGACATGCGCATCGTCGGCACATCGCCCTGCGAACGGCTGGAACGCAAGGTCTGCGGCCCGGAGAACGAGTGTCTTCACACCGAGGTCTGTACGGCCGTCTCGCAGCTGGTGGAACGCGAATGGAACGAACGCCGCGCCAGCCACAATACCGGCTACATGACCCCGACCAGCGGCCAGTGTCAGCAGGCACTGAAGGACACCGGGTTTTTCGTCAAGTGCCCGACTGAAACCCGCTAGACACAATCCACCCGTTGCCGTCAGGGCAGCCGGCCAGCCGCCCGCTGTGCCGCCGACCTGGCCATGGCGTGCTCGATGACATGCATCGCGACATCCGCTGCGGTCTTCAGCAGCAGGAAGATGACCAGCGTGACCGTAGTGTTTCCCGTGAACTGGCTCCACGCCGCGATCATCAGGTGCATGGGGAGGATGCGCACGTAGGGGAAGAACATGATGCTGCCGATGTTGGGAACACGACCACGCTCGCGCTCACGGTTGTAGCGATAGGAAAACCGGTGATTCAGGTAGAACGCGAAAATACAGGCTGCAATACCGGTCCATGGCAGACCCGCCCCGACACCCGTTTCCGAAAGCAGGAACACCAGGTAGGCGAAATGGAAGAAGCCGTAGTGGACGGCGAAGAAGACGGCGGTCTCGCGCTGTGTCTTGCGCGTCGGCTCCACCGCCCGCTTGTTGATCCTGAAGCCCCGGGTTGAGAACCGCCTGAGGTCGAGGATACGGTGCACATTGAAATAGCCTATGACGACACTCTGACCCCAGTAGATCCACATCAGTTCGCCGACATCCCATTGCCGGTACAGGGCCAGGATAATCGTGAACAGGTTGGACAACAACAGGGCAACCACCGACCTGTCATCAAGCCCTCGCCTGAGCACATTCACGGATTCTCCGCTGTCCATGCAAGCCCCCTGACTGCGCCATCAACGGTTGATTCCGGCAATATAACAGGCGCCCCTCCCGGAAAGTAAAAACCGCCCGCCGCAACGCCCTGTTTGGGGAAGCGGACGCCGCTGCCCGGCGGTTTTCCTGCCGCGCGCTCACGGTAATGGCCGCCTGCCCTGCGGTTTTCAGATTTACCCGCAACTGCCGCTACTAAATGACAATGAGCAAAGCCACGCAAGCCGCACACGGGCACTGCAAGGATCCGGCAAAAGACGCCGGGCCGGAATACGAACTCGGCCTGCGCAAGCACGAGATCCGGATCCTCAAGGAAACGGCCGAAGCCTTCAGCAGCCAGCTGCATCTCGACAAGCTGTTTCAGCTGGTCGCGGAACGCGCCCTTGACCTGATCCAGGCAGAGACCGTCCTGATTCCGGTCCTCGACAGCAACTGCGAGCATTACAGCTACAGGGCCGGCTGCGGCAAGCATGCAGATAACATGCTGCACGAGACCCTGTCGCTGGAATCCGGCATCTGCGGCTGGGTATGGCGCAACAACCGCCCGTGGTGGCACGGCGTGCTCGATGACATGACGCAGGAAGAACAGGGCCGCTGGGAGCATGCGGCAGGCACGCTCATCATGGTCCCCATGAAGGGCAAGAAACACTTTCTCGGCGGCATTGCGGGGATGGGCAAGGTCGGCGGCGACAGATTCACACGGCGCGACATGGACCTGCTGTCGCTGTTTGCGAGCCAGGTTGTGATTGCCATTGAAAATGCCCATGCCTTCGAGAGGCTGGAAAATGCGCACAACCGCGCCGAGGAATACCAGCGCGAGCTGCAATCACTGAACAGGGAGCTGCTGTCGACCAACAGGGACCTCGAGACCCTCGCCCTGTACGACCACCTCACCGGCCTGCCCAACCGCTGCCTGATACAGGACCGCATGCAGCAGCAACTGCACACCTCGAAGCGTGAACAGCGCCCCCTTGCCATCATCATGGTCGACCTGGACCGTTTCAAGGAGGTCAACGACACGCTTGGTCACCACGTGGGAGATGAACTGCTGATACAGACCGGCAAGCGTTTCCAGCACATGCTGAGGCAGGCTGACACCATCGGCCGTCTGGGCGGCGACGAGTTTGCAGTCATCCTGCCCGACACCGACGCCAGGTCCGCCCGCAAGGTGGCCGGCCAGCTGTCGAAGGCCCTGGATACGCCCTTCAACCTGGATGGCGCAACCTTCAGGGTTTACGCCAGCATGGGTATCGCGGCATACCCGCAGCACGGCGATGACATAGCGGAACTGCTCCGGCGCGCCGATGTCGCCATGTATATCGCCAAGCGCAACCGTGACGGTTGTTTCGTCTACGATCCGAAACAGGACAAGCACACGGTGGATCGCCTGAACCTCATGGCCGACCTGCATCAGGCGCTCAACAAGCAACAGATCCAGCTCTTCTACCAGCCGAAACTGGACCTGCGCCGTGGCACCATCATCGGGGTCGAGGCCCTGATGCGCTGGAACCACCCGGAGCACGGTTTCGTCCCGCCGGATGTGTTCGCACCCACACTGGAACAGACCGGCCTGGTCAAGCGCTACACCTTCTGGGTACTCGAGACAGCCTATGCCCAGCAGGCTGCGTGGAGCGCCGCGGGCCACGAGCTCAGCATGTCGGTTAACCTGTCCATGTATAACCTGCGCGACACGCAACTGGTCGGGCACATCAAGGCGTTGCAGGAAAAATGGCAACCGGCGCCCGGCAAGCTGGTCATGGAGGTGACGGAAAGCGCTGTCATGGGCGATGTCTTCCACGTCTCCGGCATCATGGACGAGCTGGCCGGGCTTGGCATCGAGTTCGCCATCGACGACTTTGGTACCGGCTACTCGTCCCTCAGCCATCTGCAGCGACTGCCGCTCAACGAACTCAAGATCGACAAGTCGTTTGTCATGGAAATGGCCCACGAGCCGGATGACGAGACGATCGTCCGTTCGACAATCGACCTGGCACACAACATGGGACTGCGGGTGGTTGCGGAGGGAGTGGAAACGGTCAGGACACTGCAGGCACTGAAAAAACTCGGCTGTGATCAGGCGCAGGGCTTCCTGATTGCCAAACCGGCCACCGCGGAGGTCATCGGTCAGGGTCTTGCGAACCGGCTGTCCGACTGACTGGCCGCGGTATATCCCGCCAGCGCCGGACCGGTTTCGCTGGCGTAAAGCCCCCCGCTACCGTTTCCACTCCGGCAGGTCACCCATCATCTGGATGTCATTGAGCATGGCCAGCGCCTGCCATTCCTCGAGGGGAAAACGGATGCCGCCCTCCTCCTCGCCGTATTTCTGAACGAGCTGCCCTTCGATGTCCTTGTTGAAGTCAAACGCACCGATACCGCGCATACCCCAGCCACCGAACAGTCGTGCATCGATAACGCTGAAACCGACCAGCCGGATATCGGTATGCCGCTCATCGCGGATAATGCGCATGAAGGCCTCGTTGACATCCTCGTAATTGCCTTCCAGGACCTGCAGGTAATGGCTATTGCTCGCCAGCAGGACACCGGTGATGCCATGTGACTCGTTATAGGCCTCGCTGGTGTGCAGGATGTTACGGATCAAATCCCAGCTCAGCGGAACCTTGCTGCGACTCTTGTAGATGATACGGTACATGCAGCCTCCCGGCCTGTTGCTCCGGCACGACCTCGCCGTTGACCTCTATACTAACGCATGCATCGCGGGCATGCTGCCACCCTCGTCACACGACCGCTAGCGCAGGAGCCGGCCAGCCATGCCCAGGATGTCATCCATCACGGAACCGTCCCTGTCACTGTCGAGCAGCTGCGCAAGCATCCCGCCAGTCGCCTCATTCACGCCGTCCATGCCACCGGCGCCCGCCTGCTTGCTCATCGACCCCATGACCATGCTCGCCACTACCGGCAGCATCTTCTTCAGCAGCACATCATCGAGACCGGTCTTCGCAGCGGCATGGCTGGCAACCTGGCGACTGACATCCTTGCTGCCAAGCAGGTGGCCGAGGATGGCGTTGCCGTCGGCCAGCGTGCCGTCCTCGCCCAGCGAGTCGGGCTGGTCGACATAGCGCTGGTGGTTACCCTTCGCCAGCGCCCCCACGAGGCCCTCAAGGCCCCCGGGGGTACCGATGTTGCGTTGCATGCTGCGGGTCAGGGCCGGCGCCAGCTCCCCAACGGCATCCCGCGCGGCCGATTCACTCAGACCGAAATTCTTCGCGAGCCGGTCGATTGCGGGCGAGTTCTGGCTGTCCAGCAGTATGTTCAGCAGGTTCATATGGCGATCTCCGTATCAGGTGATGCCGCAGGCCGGCCGTTAATTGCAGGCGCACACTATAGCCTGCGGACCATCGCAGCGTCAGCGCGAAAGTATGGATTTTTGTGTCCCGCGGCGCTCGTCAACATATGAGCCTCAGCAGAGGTATATGTCGTATCTATATGTTTTTAATGATACTCAACCCGCCAAAGCCGGTGGCTTCGGGTTACGGCTGAAAGCCGTTTTGACCGGCAATTCAGCCGACAAATCCTCCCCCTGTGGGGTGCCCGGGCTGTGGCAATCAAATAAAAAGCGGCTCTTCCTGATGCCGATCCCCGCCTTCCG
>JBFELL010000164.1:0-6424 GCA_041552135.1 Gammaproteobacteria bacterium | reverse complement strand
TGCGGGCATCATACTTTATTTTTGATGGCCAAAAAAAGCCCCGAATAAATCGAGGCCTTGAAACTGGAGCGGGAAACGAGATTCGAACTCGTGACCCCAACCTTGGCAAGGTTGTGCTCTACCAGCTGAGCTATTCCCGCAGCGAGCCCACTATTCTATCCTCACGCGATATTGTGTCAAGCGTTAACCTGCTATCTCAGCTGCCATTTCCCGTGATCACCGGCCAGGCGGCACGCATGTAGACAATCATGGACCACAGGGTGAGTACGGCCGCCAGATACATCAATATCATGCCGACGTCGTGAGTCGGAAAGGGTCCGATGGGTGACTTGAACAGCAGCAGCAGGATGCTGACCATCTGCGCGGTGGTCTTGACCTTGCCGATGACCGAGACCTTGACCTTGGTGCGCTCGCCGATCTCCGACATCCACTCGCGCAGTGCGGAAATCGCGATCTCGCGACCGACGATCACGGCCGCCGGGATGGCGAACACGGCAGTCGGGTTGTCCTGGACCAGCAGCACCAGCGCCACGGCCACCATCAGTTTGTCGGCGACCGGGTCGAGGAAGGCGCCGAACACGGACAACTGCTTCAGCCGGCGTGCCAGGTAGCCATCGAGCCAGTCCGTCAGTGCGGCCAGGCCGAAGATGGCAGTGCTGGCGATGTTCGCCCAGCTGTAGGGCGAGAAAAACACCAGCACGAACACCGGGATCAGCACAATCCGAAGTACGGTCAGTATGTTTGGAATATTCCAGATCACGCGGGTGCAACCTGTCTAGTCATGGTGAAAGGCATCGTATATCTGCTGTGCCAGTGCACGGTTGATTCCCTTGACGTTTACCAGGTCATCAACACCGGCACGCGCGACTTGCTGCAGCCCGCCGAACTGCTTGAGTATTTGCTGGCGGCGTTTCGGGCCGATGCCGGGTATACCCTCCAGGGCGGATGTCCGGCGTGTCTTTGCCCGCCGCTGCCGGTGTCCGGTAATGGCGAACCGGTGTGCCTCGTCACGGATCTGCTGGATCAGGTGCAGCGCCGGCGAGTTTTCCGGCAGGTGCACGGCCCGACTGTCGCCGGCAATGAACAGTGTCTCGAGTCCCGGTTTTCTCTCCGGACCCTTGGCAATACCGATGATGCGTACGTCCGTGACCTGCAACTCCTCAAGTGCCGATACCGCGGAGCTGACCTGCCCCTTGCCGCCATCGATAAACAGGATGTCGGGCAGTTTGCCCTCCCCCTTCATCAGGCGCGTGTAGCGGCGTGTCAGCGCCTGTTCCATGGCGCCATAGTCATCACCCGGCTGGATATGCTCGATATTGAACCTGCGATAGTCTGATTTTAAGGGCCCTTCCATGCCAAATACAACGCATGAAGCGACCGTCGCCTCGCCTCGCGTGTGGCTGATATCGAAACACTCCATGCGTTCGGGGGGGTCCGCGAGTCCGAGTGCCGCCTGCAGTTCACGCAGCCGGCCGGCATAGCCCTTGCGCGTGTTCAGCCAGGAGGCCAGTGCCTGCTCGGCATTGCTGCGGGCCAGCTTGAGCCAGCGTGCACGGTCGCCGCGCACACTCGCGCTCAGCCTGACCTTGTGACCGGCCTGATCGCCCAGCACCTCCTGCAGCAGGTCGAGATCCGCCGGACGGTGGCTCAGCAGCAGCTCCGCGGGGATGTCGCGGCCGATATAGTACTGCGGCACAAAGGCGGACAGCACGTCCTCGCTGCTTGATTCTGCCGGGTTCTTCGGGAAGAACACGGCATTTCCCAGGTTTCGGCCATGGCGGACAAAGAAGACCTGGATACAGGTATGGCCCTTGTCGGAGGCGCAGGCGACGATGTCGAGATCGCCCCGCTCGTTGCTGACGTACTGCTTTTCCTGCACCCGGTGCAGGCTGGCGATCTGGTCACGGATTTCAGCGGCCTGCTCGTAATGCAGCTCGGCGGCGGCGCGCTCCATTTTCCTTACCATGGCGTCGATCACGGCGCTGCTCTTGCCCTCGAGAAACAACACCGTGTTGCGGACGTCCCCGGCATACCCGGCGGCGCTCACGTAGCCGACGCAGGGCGCCGTGCAGCGCTTGATCTGGTACTGCAGGCAGGGCCGGGTCCGGTTCCTGAAAAAGCTGTCCTCGCACTGGCGCACCCGGAAGAGTTTCTGCAGCAGGTGCAGGCTCTCGCGTACGGCGCCGCTACTGGGATAGGGGCCGAAGTAGCGCCCCTTGCCGCGCCGGGCACCGCGATGGAAGGACAGTCGCGGGAACTCCTGGTCCGTTGACAGGTAGACATAGGGGTAGCTCTTGTCATCGCGCAGCAGGACGTTGTAACGAGGCCGGTACTGCTTGATGAGGTTGTTCTCCAGCAGCAGGGCCTCGCCTTCCGTGTTCGTGACGGTGACCTCGATCCCCGCGATCTGGCTGACGAGCGCCCGGGTCTTGGCATTCAGGCCGGTCTTGCGGAAATAACTCGATACGCGCTTTTTCAGGTTGCGCGCCTTGTCGACATAGAGCACCCCGACCTGCGCATCCAGCATGCGATAGACGCCGGGCCTCGAGGTCAGTGTCGTGAGAAAATCGCCGGCATCGAAGGCACTTGTTTGCTCAGGCATGGTGTCTTTACCAGTCCAGCGGGCCGGCGTTACTGCGCGGCGAGTGTGTCACTCGCGAGGCGGAATATTTCGCTGAACATGTCCGTTGTCAGGCGGCGGGTCTGGGTGTTGTAGCGGCTGCAGTGGTAGGAGTCGATTAGCGTCAGGCCGTCATCCAGGTGATGCAGGCTGGCGTGGCCAAACGGGTGGGCGGAAAGTCGCAGGTCGGATGCACGCAGTACGGCATCGTGGGCAATCTTGCCGAGCGCCAGCACGACAGCACCGGCCGGCAGTTCGGCCAGTTCGTGGCGCAGGAAGCTGTTGCACTGGCGTATCTCCCCGGTCAGTGGCTTGTTCTGCGGCGGCAGGCATTTCACCGCGTTGGTGATGCGGCAGTTCGACAGCTGCAGGCCGTCATCCCGGGCGATGGACTCCGGCCTGTTGCTGAAGCCGAAGTCATACAGCGTCTGATACAGCAGAATCCCGGCATAGTCGCCGGTGAACGGGCGGCCGGTCGCGTTGGCACCGTGCATGCCGGGGGCCAGGCCAACAATCAGCAGGCGTGCCTCGGGGTCGCCAAAGGGCGCGACCGGCCTGGCGTGGTAGTCCGGGTAGGTAGTGTGTGTCCGGTCGAGGAATTCAGCCAGGCGCGGACAGTCCCGGCAGTCCGGGTCAAAGGCTGATGCTATCGTTGTTGACATTCAGTGCCTGGGTTTTGCCATTGCGAAGGTTGAGGCGCACGATTTCGTGAAAATTGGTGTTCGCAATGTAAAGGCTATCCCCGTTGAATGCCAGTCCACCGGGCTCGTCCAGGCGATGATTTACCGGAATACTGGAAACCAGTTTATTTTTTGTCTGTATCCTCTTGATTTTATTGTTGTATGTATCTGCTACCCATAGCAGCTTGTGGCTCGGGTCAGCATGAATATCGAGCGGGAACTGCATGCGGGCCTCGGCGGCATGCCCGTCATTGTCACCGCAGTCGCAGAGGCTCTTGCCGACAAGGGTGCTGACCTGGCGCGTCGCGAGGTCTACGGCACGGATCGCCGATGACTTGGCATCGGCCACGAACAGCGTGTCATCCATGAGCGCCAGGGCGGATGGCTGGGCGAAACAGGCGCTGCGCGAAATGCCGTCGACGATGCCCTCACGGCCGCTGCCGGCAAATATCTCCAGTGTGTTCGTGATCAGCGAATGGGCCCAGATCTGGTGCAGTCCGGTCATGGCGATGTAGATGACGTTCCTGCTGATGGCGAGGCCCGTCGGTGAGTTCAGGTCGGTCCCGGGCGGGCTGGTGAAATAATCCCCCTGCGGGTTGATCTCCACGCTGCCGGTTCCGGCGATCGTCTCGACCTCCCCGCCCTGTCTGCGAATGCGGCGGATGGCGTGATTGCCCGTATCGGCCACATACAGGAACTCGTCGGTGAGCACCATGCCCTGCGGGTTATTGAAGGCGGCTTCCATGCAACTGCCGTCGTTGAAGCCGGCGCTGTCACTGCCGAACTGGCGAACGATGTGTCCATGCTCTGTGGTTTCCAGGATCCGGTTGTGGCCACTGTCAGCGATGTAGATACGGCTGCCCGAGACCAGCACCTTGCCGGGAAACGACAGCGGCCCTGCATTGTCCCTGTCCTGTGTCCTGTCCCCGGGGCGGTCCCTGACGATTGACAAGCGCTGCCGGCTGTTTTCCAGCAGCGTCCGGATGATCTGGTCAAGCCGGGTGCGCTTGCCCTCGCCGGTCAGTGCGCCAACAATCCGGCCGTTGGTGTCGATGACAACAATCGATGGCCACTTGCGTATGCCGTAGCTGTTCGACAGCTGAAGTTCCGGATCGTTGATCACCGGGTGATGGATATGATTGCGATGTATCGCCTTTTGCAGGTGTTCGCGCGACTTCTCATGAGGGAACCTTGCGGCGTGGATGCCGATAATGGCCAGGTTGTCGCGGTACCTGTTTTCCAGGTAATCAAGGTCCGCCAGCATATGCTGGCAGGGAACCGAACTCCAGGTGCCGAATGCCAGCAACACGACGCAGCCGCGCTGCTTTTCCAGGCTGACCGGACTGTCGGCATTCAGCCATTCAACATGGTCCGGAAATTCCGGGGCGTGATACCGGTTTACTCTCATTGCCTGTCACCTGAGTGGATACAATCATGCTTCCCAATACCGAGCAAAGCATGCCAGGCGCAATCATGCCAGCATCGTAAACGGAAACCATGATCCAGGTCTCAGAATATCCGCCATGCGGACTGCGGCCCGCGACGAATGTAGCGAGAATGTGTTGCAAGCGGTGTGCGGCTGCATGATTACATCTTCAGGCAGTGGCGGGAATATCCTCCTCGATCAGGCCGTAACGTATGGCAAAGCGCGTCAGTTCGACGTCGTTGGTAACACCGAGTTTTTCATACAGGTGATAGCGATGCGTACAGGTTGTCTTCGGACTCAGGCACAGGCGCTCGGATATCTCTGCATTACTGAAGCCCTGGGCAACCATCAGCAGAACCTGCATTTCGCGCTGGGTGATCGATTCCAGCGGTGACTTGACCTTCTTGTTGATGTAGGTAATGGCGAGTTTCTGGGCGATTTCCTGGGTGATGTATTCCGTGCCGGCGTGTACTGACTTGATGGCGGCGATGACTTCCTCGATGTCGCTGCCCTTGGTGATGTAGCCGGCGGCGCCGGCCTCCAGCAGTCGCGCCGGAAACGGGTCATCGCTGCACATGGTGAGGGCGATGACCCGGGTTGCAGGGAATGACTGGCTGATCCTGCGCGTGGCCTCCAGGCCGCCGATCCCCGGCATGCTGACATCCATCAGTACCACATCGGGGCACTGGCTGCGGACCAGGTGGATGGCCTGCTCGCCGTTGCCGGCCTCGGCCACGATCGTCAGCTGCGCATCCTTGCCAAGAACGTCCCTGAAGCAGGAACGAATGAGTCGATGGTCATCGACCAGCATAACCTTGATCATGAAACTCCTCCCTTGCGTTTCGTGTAATGGATACATGCGTGTGTGGCCAGATTTTCGGTTCAGGCTAGCACCGGAAAATTGGCGGGACAATCAGAAAACTCTTAGTTTTCCGGCAGTGTACGGCCACAACCCGGCTTGTCGTATACCGGTCACGGGGTCAGTCATGTCGTGGTCGCGCACAGGCGTTCCCGCGACCTCGCTTGCCGGGTGCAGTTCAGGCCGGGCCCGGTCAGCTAACGCTCAGCCGCAGCGGGTTCAGCCGGTGCCCCCGCCAGCACGGGTTCCAGTGGCAGCTTGCCCAGGACCGACCTGGCTGCCTCCTCGAGAGCGGCATCCTTGCCGGGGATGTCCTGATTGATGAGCAGCCAGAGGGCCCTCTCGATGGCGATGGTCTCGGTGTCGCTGAGGGTGACTTTCCAGTGATATGCGATCATGAGTCGGTGTTATGGCGTGAAAAATCGGGTCATAGGGTGGCTCCGGCAGTATCGGTATTCACGGTCTGCGGGTCAACAAGCCGCCATTGTTGTAATATCCGCTCGAGGATGACTTCAGTTTCCCGTCTCTGGGCCGATAAGCCTGCAAGTCCATAGTCACAACCCGCTACCATGCAATTACCCGCTCCTGTCTACAATGCCGTCCCCGCTATGTATTTCGTCATGGGAATCGCGACCTGGTATTTCGCCGTCGAGGCCGTAGTGCTCGAAAAAGGCATGGGACTCGCCGCTTTCCTGTCGACCACTGCGCTGTTGCTGATTGGCTACGGATTCCATATCAAGCGCTTGCGGCGCAGGAACAAGGCAGCAGGCCAGACGCAAGGCTGACTGTTCGGGGGATTCCGCCGGTAAACACAGATGAGCGACCCATGGGGTCGCGTT
>JBFELL010000163.1:0-6474 GCA_041552135.1 Gammaproteobacteria bacterium | reverse complement strand
GGCATCATTACCAGTGATGGCGAGCGTTTGCATCTGCGCAAGAATAATGGCCTGGTGCGTGATGTTTTCCATACGCGACACATGTTGCGTCTGCACGGCAATATGGGCATTGGCCACGTGCGCTACCCGACTGCCGGCTACGAGAGCTCCGCCGAGGCGCAGCCGTTCTACGTCAATTCCCCCTACGGCATCAGCCTGGCGCATAACGGCAATCTGACCAATGCCGATACGCTCAAGCAGGAACTGTTCGAGGAAGATCTCAGACAGATCAACACCGAATCGGACTCCGAGGTGCTGCTGAACGTCTTTGCCCATGAACTGCAGCTGCAGGGCAAGCTGCGCGTGAAAGTGGACGACGTGTTCAATGCCGTCTCCGGCGTGCACCGGCGCTGCCGCGGCGCCTATGCCGCCATCGTCATGATCACCGGGCACGGCATCCTGGCGCTGCGCGATCCCTGGGGAATCCGGCCTCTGGTCTATGGCAAGCGTGAAACCGCACAGGGCACCGAATACATGGCCGCGTCGGAAAGTGTCGCCCTGGACGTGCTCGGCTTCGAGCTGATCGCCGATGTAAAACCCGGCGAGGCGGTTTTCTTCAGCCTGGATGGCCAGGTTCACACGCGCCAGTGTGCCGAGAAGCCGGTGTATTCGCCCTGCATCTTCGAGTACGTCTACCTGGCCAGGCCAGACTCGATCATGGACAACATTTCCGTCTACAAGGCGCGCCTGCGCATGGGCGAGAAGCTGGCCCGCAAGATCCGGCGTGTCCGCCCGGACCACGACATCGACGTGGTGATTCCGATCCCCGACACCAGCCGCACATCGGCCCTGCAGCTGGCCAATACCCTGGACATCAAGTACCGCGAGGGCTTCATCAAGAACCGCTACATCGGCCGCACCTTCATCATGCCGGGCCAGCAGCAGCGCAAGAAGTCGGTGCGCCAGAAACTCAATGCCATCGAGCTCGAATTCCGGAACAAGAATGTCCTGCTGGTAGACGACTCCATTGTGCGCGGCACCACCTCATCCCAGATCATCCAGATGGCGCGGGACGCGGGTGCGCGCAAGGTCTATTTTGCCTCGGCGGCACCGCCGGTACGCTACCCCAACGTCTACGGCATCGACATGCCGACCGGTGACGAACTGATCGGTTACGGGCGCGACGATGACGGGATCCGCCAGACCATCGGTGCAGACTGGCTGATCTACCAGGACCTGGAGGATCTGGTGGACGCCGTTTCCGAGGGCAACCCGCAGGTCGGACAGTTCGACACCTCGGTGTTTACCGGCGACTATATCACGGGGGATGTCGGCGAAGAGTACCTGAATCAACTGCAGGCGTCGCGCAATGACGCGTCCAAGAAGCAGCGACGCGAGAACGATAACGAGGTCATTGACCTGCACAACACGGCCTGAACCGTCAGCCGCTTGACAGGTCAGCGGGGCTTCACTAACCTCGATTGAAACTGCGCCGATTTGATTTCAGCTTGCGGGCGCGTTACCAAGTTCAGCTAAAGCGAAGGCACCTGCTTTAGCCTTGCTGATGGCGGGTTTTTTTGTGCCCGCGCCGCAACGCCAGCAAGTACAGGGGAATATCCGGATGCCAGACGACGAATTCAGCTTCGACACCCTGGCCGTGAGAGCGGGCCAGCAGCGCACCGGCGAGGGCGAGCACGCCGAGGCAATCTTTGCGACATCGAGTTATGTCTTTTCCAGCGCCGCGGAGGCCGCAGCGCGCTTCTCCGGCGACCAGCCCGGCAACATTTACTCGCGTTTCACAAACCCCACGGTCCGTACCTTCGAGCAGCGGCTGGCCGCGCTGGAAGGCGGCGAGAGCTGTGTGGCCACGGCATCCGGCATGGCAGCCATTCTCGCCACCTGTGCGGCCCTGCTCAAGGCCGGCGACCACGTAGTCTGTTCGCGCAGCGTGTTCGGCACCACCACCGTGCTGTTCTCCACCTACCTGGCGAAATTCGGCATCGAGACCGATTTTGTCGAACTCTCGAACCTCGAGGCCTGGGAGGCGGCCATCCGGTCCGAGACCTGCCTGTTGTTCCTGGAAACACCGTCCAACCCGCTGACGGAACTGGTGGACATCGGCGCATTATCACAACTGGCGCAGGACCGGGACTGCCTGCTGGTGGTCGACAACTGTTTCTGCACCCCGGCATTGCAGCGTCCGCTCGAACTTGGCGCCGATCTCGTCATCCACTCGGCCACCAAGTACCTGGACGGCCAGGGGCGCTGTGTCGGCGGGGCAGTCGTGGGTGATGCCGAACGGGTCGGCAAGGATGTCTACGGTTTCCTGCGCGCGGCCGGCCCCAGCATGAGTCCGTTCAATGCCTGGGTCTTTCTGAAGGGGCTGGAGACACTGTCACTGCGCATGCAGCGCCACTGCGACAGCGCACTGCAACTCGCCCGCTGGCTCGAGACGCAGCCGTCAGTCGATCGGGTCTTTCATCCCGGACTGGAGTCGCACCCCCAGCATGCACTTGCCGCACGTCAGCAGCAGGGTTTCGGCGGTATCGTTTCCCTCGAGGTGCGGGGCGGCAGGACCAGCGCCTGGCAGATCATCGATGCAGCCCGGGTGTTTTCCATTACGGCGAACCTCGGCGACACCAAGAGCACGATCACGCATCCCGCCACCACGACGCATGGCCGACTGACCCCGGAACAACGCCAGATGACCGGCATTTCCGATGGCCTTATCCGGCTTGCCGTTGGCCTGGAGGATGTCAACGATCTCAGGGCAGACCTGGAACGTGGCCTCGACAGCCTTGCCGGCTGAGCAGGACCGCCCGTCTGTCCAGATGACCGGGATCCAGGCCCTGTCCCAGGCACGCCGGCAGGCCACCGACATATTCCATGCCGGACTTGCCGCAACGGCCGGCGAGACCTGCGTGGCGGCATTCCTCGCCGCTCACCCCTCGATGGAGCCGGTATCCGTGGTGGCCCTGGGCAAGGCAGCCAGTGCCATGGCAAGCGGGGCGACACGCACCCTGGGGGCACGCCTGCATCGCGGCCTGCTGGTCACCAAGCCGGGGCATACCGCACCGCAACTGCAGCAGGACACGCGTTTCACCTGCCTTGAGGCCGCTCACCCGCTACCTGACCGGCGCAGCCTCGAGGCCGGTCGCCGGTTGCTGCAGTTCATCGCCGCAACCCCTCAAGGTGAGTCGCTACTGTTCCTGATATCAGGCGGCACATCGAGTCTCGTTGAGGTGCTGGATGAGGCCTCGGACCTCGACACCCTGCACCGGCTGAACCACTGGCTGCTGGGCAGTGGGCTGGACATCGCCACGGTGAACCGCATCCGGCGTTCGGTCTCGCAGATCAAGGGCGGGCAGCTGCTCGAGTACCTCGGCAATCGTCCTGCGACTGTGCTGCTGATCTCCGATGTGCCCGGCGACGATCCTGCCGTCATCGGTTCCGGCTTGCTGGCACCGCCCCTCGACGTAGCGGCGCTGCCCGGGGGGCTGCCAGAGTGGATCCGGCGCCTGGTCGGCGGCCGGGGCCCTGTCGGCGATGCATCAATCCCCCGGCGTCCGGTTGCCCACCACGTCGTTGCCCGACTGCAGGATGCACTGGCAGCAGCCGCCCGTTATGCCGCAGAGGCCGGGCTTGAGGTGACAATTGTCGATAGCGCGCTGTGCGGCGATGCGATCATCGCCGGCGAACGCATTGCGCAGCACCTGCAGCGCCAGAGCACCGGCGTCTGTCTCTGGGGTGGCGAAACCACGGTCTGTCTGCCGGAGCATCCGGGGCGTGGTGGCCGCAACCAGAGTCTTGCGCTTGCGGCAGCCCTCACCCTGCAGGACAGCACGGACTGTGTGCTGCTGGCCGCCGGCACCGATGGAACGGACGGGCCCGGCGAAGTCGCCGGCGCCATTGTCGATGGCGGCACGGTCGCGCGCGGTGGTACCCGGCAGGCTGCGCGCACTGCCCTTCGGCGAGCCGATGCCGGCAGCTTTCTCGATGCCAGCGGCGATTTGCTGGTGACCGGCCCGACCGGCACCAATGTCATGGACATGGTGATTGGTCTGAAAACCGGCTGAGCACGTAATACGTTTAACCGACAAATCAATGCAGAGAGCCCGTCCAGATGTCCGATTTGTTTGATCAGGCCAGCCAGTGCATCGCCGCGGTCGAGCCCGACATCAAGCTGCGACTGACCCGCTCAACCCGGGAGGCATGGCGAAACCGGACACTGGGGCTGGACAGGTCGGGTACGCCGGCCCCCATCGGGGAACCCGGTCGACCGGCGCGCCCCGAACTGGTGCACCCCTCCCGGGTCAGGCAGCGCAAGCTGACAAGCGAGACGGGCAGAGCGGCCTTTCTGCATGCCCTGGCGCACATCGAGTTCAACGCCATCAACCTCGGCTGGGATGCCGTATACCGTTTTCGTGACCTGCCCGAGGCCTACTACGACGACTGGAGCCGGGTTGCGGCAGAGGAGGCCGGGCACTTTGCACTGCTGCGCGAGCGGCTGCGGGAACTCGGCCATGACTACGGCGATTTTCCCGCCCACGACGGTCTCTGGTACATGGCGCGCCGCACGGCGCAGGACAGCATGGTGAGGATGGCGCTGGTGCCGCGGGTACTGGAGGCACGTGGTCTGGATGTCACGCCGGACATGATCAGGCGACTGCAGGAGGTCGGTGACAAGGCGACTGTGGAGATACTGGAGACCATCCTGCGTGACGAGATCGGCCATGTCGAGATCGGCACGCGCTGGTACCGCTACCTGTGCAGGCAGCGTGGACTGGATCCGCTGGAGACCTTCAGTCAACTGCTGAACGAATACGCACCCGGGCGCATCAGGCTACCACTGAATACCGTGGCCCGGCAGCGCGCCGGCTTCGACCACAGTGAACTCGAACTTCTGCAACACATGGCAGGGAACAAATCATGAAACCGATAGCCACGAAATGCATTACCACGATTCTGACCCTGGGGATGCTCCTGCATGCCGGCCTGCTCATGGCGGCAGGCAGCACCGGGGGCGGTGCGACACCGGCGATGACGGCCGTCAGCCTGCTGCTCTTTGACGAGGAGGAACCCGGCACCGGCAGTTACCCGGTGCGCTACCTGGTCAACGACGCCTACCTGCGCATCGACGACGGTTATGATGCCAGCGACTACGTCCTGCTCGACCGGGCATCGTCGACCATCTACAGCATCAGCCACGAGCATGGCAACATCCTGGTCATCAACCGGCAGCCGCCGGCCGGCATGCCGGCAAGCCTCAAGCTCTCGCGCGAACGGGTACCGGACAGCGATGCACCGCCTATCTCCGGCAAGCGGCCGCAACACTACCGCTACCTGGCAAACGGTGAGCTGTGCTACGAGGCCATGGTGGTGTCCGGCCTGATGCAGGCGGCGGTTGACGGACTTGCCGAGTACGAGAGGCTGCTGGCCGGGCAGCAGGCCACCAGGCTGGAAAACACCCCCGAGGAATATCGCCGCCCCTGCTTCCTGTCGCGATACATCTATGCACCGGGACGTCACCTGGCGCAGGGACTGCCGATCCAGGTCTGGGACACAAAGGGCTTCCGGCGCGCGCTGGTGAATTACTCGACGAACGAGAGTGTGCCACAGCACCTGTTCGACGTACCTTCGCACTACCAGGAGATTACCATCGGCGCGACCGCCGAATAGCTAGAGCGCGAGAGGCGATTCCAGACGACAGCCCTGTGGTGTGCATACCAGCAGGCTGCCGGATGTATACCAGTCACCCAGCACCATGCGCAGCGCAGCGGCGCCGTCCATGTCGAATTCATGGATCGCCGGCCGGTGGGTATGGCCGTGGATCAGCCGCTGCACGCCGTGACGCCGCATCAGCCCGCTCACGGCCGGTACCGAGACGTCCATGATGGCCTGCGGCTTGCGATCCTTCGCCGCGTGGCTGGCATCGCGCATCCCTGCCGCCAGCCGGCGCCGCTCGGCCAGCGGACGGGCCAGGAAGTCCTGCTGCCAGCGGGGGTCCCTGACCTGATGCCGGAAGGCCTGGTACTGCGTGTCATCCGTGCACAGCAGGTCGCCGTGCGTCAACAGCACAGGCTGACCGTACAGGTCGATGATCGCGGGGTCCTCCAGCAACGTGGCGCCGCTGCGTGCCATGAAATCCTCGCCCAGCAGGAAATCCCGGTTGCCGTGCATGATGAAGACGGGCACGCCGGAGGCGGTGCAGGCCTTCAGGGCATCGCAGACATCTTTACCAAGCGTGCTGTCGTCATCGTCACCGATCCAGGCCTCGAACAGGTCGCCGAGGATGTACAGTGCATCGGCGTGACGCGCCCGGCCACCGAGCAACTGCAGAAACAGCTGCGTGGCGGCCGGGTGTCCCGCGTCGAGGTGCAGGTCGGATATAAACAGGGTGCACGGCATGCGCGCGCCTGTCACACCGGTATTACTGGACGGTGACCTTGTTGATGGTGACGGTTTCCGACGGGACGTCCTGCATGCCGGAACGGG
>JBFELL010000162.1:0-6500 GCA_041552135.1 Gammaproteobacteria bacterium | reverse complement strand
CCTGCTGATCCTGACTATTCTCGGCGTTTTCGGCATGAATATCTCGCGCATGGAAAACCTGATGGCGGGCAACGCCCAGTTCCAGACCAGCGCGCTGAACAATGCCGAGCTGGCGATCAGCACCGCTCGCAACGGCCTGCAAAACGCCCTCGACGGCGGCCTGGAATTCTTCACCACCGGCGATTACCTCTACGACAGCTCGGGCGAGAACCCGGGCGCCGAGACCGTGGATCCCTCGCTGCTGGACTGGTCGAAGTTCAATCACGGCGTGATACCGGGCGACTCAAAGTCCAAATTCATCGTCGAGTACGCCGGCTGTGACGTCAAGCTCGGCAATACCATCGATGACTGCAACACCTCCTGCTTCGACACCCAGTCATGTGGCTATATATTCCTGATTACCACCCAGAGCGAGACCAGCCGTGGCGCCAAGCGCAACGTGCAGCAGACCTTTGCCCTGACCGACGGACCGGGCGGTTCCTGATTATCCGGAGTCAACACTATGAATACTTCCAAGAAAGTCCCTTATTTCAAGATTGCCGGTGGCATCGTGCTCATCAGCACCCTGGTGTACGCGGCCATGACCTTCGCTCCCTCCACGCAGCCGGTGACGACCATGGCGCCCTATGCCTTCGACGCCGGCAACCTGCTCAGAGGCGACACCCGGGCCTTCCGGCCATGGTTCGAAAATGGTGCCTGGCAGGGTGATGTTATCGAGTATGACGTTGATGAATTCGGCGTCCGTAGCACGGATGCCGACGTCGGCTCGAACCCGCCCACCGCGACCGGTAACAACTGGATGGCACGCGCCACCTTTGCCGACAAGGAGGCCAATGTAAGGGACTACTGGCAGGAATCCAGCGGCAACGATTCCAGGCGGAGTATATTCACCGTCAACAGCGACTCGGGCAGCCAGGTCCCTTTCCTGTGGAACAACCTCAGTGATGCACAGAAATCGGCTCTGGATCCCGCCACGGCCATAATCGCCACAGCTGACAGACCCTATGACAGCGACATCCTGAATTTCGTCCGCGGCGATCACTCCAACGAGAAGAGCGCCACAGGCGGCACTTTACGTCTACGCTACAGCCTGCTGGGCGACATCATCAATTCCAATCCGGTCTATATCGGTCAGCCGGAAGAAGCCTTCGTTATCGAGGGCTTCCCGACCTTCAAGTTCGACAACGCCGACCGCGCCGGTCGTGTCGCGGTCGGGGCCAATGACGGGATGCTGCATGTGTTCGATGCCAGTGACGGCTCCGAGGTCTATGCCTACATCCCGTCCATGCTCATTGGCAATCTCGGCAATCTGGCAAAAAGCCCTTACAATCACACCTACTATGTCGACGGCGAACTCTTCTACGGCTCGGCCTTTATCACGGATACCTGGAAGTCACTGCTGTCCGGCGGCCTTGGTGCCGGTGGCAAGGGCCTGTTTATACTGGATGTCACCAACCCGGACCCGTCAGACGACAAGGTCCTGTACGAGATCACCGGCACAAACATAGGTCACATCTATGGTAAACCGCGATTTGGCCGTACAGCGGACGGCAGCTGGAATGTCTATATCGGCAATGGCTATGGCAACACAAATGCCAGTGGCAATCCCGGCAATGCCGAGTTGCTGATTATCAGTCTGGAAGACGGCAGCATATCCAGAATAGACACGGGCCTCAAAGGCGGTTTGTCGGCCCCGGCACTGGTCAGCGGCGCAGATCGTGTTGTCGATTTTGTCTTCGCAGGTGACACCAATGGAAATATGTATCGATTTGATTTAACAGACAACTCGGTTGAAACGATTTTCGACAGTATAGCTGATGCAGGAATACCCTATGGCGACAGGCCAATCATGACAGCCCCGGTAATTGGCGCACACCCCAATGGCGGCTTCATGGCGTTCTTTGGCACCGGCAACAAGACCAGCCTCGTTGATGTCGCCGACGCCAGCTACCCGATACAGGCGATTTATGGAATCTGGGACAGCGCGAACGACGATGTCATCGTTCAGCAGCACCTCGCCGAGACCACGGCCACCTTCTCAACGCAAGGCGACGGCACCGGAAGCCCAACCTCCAACACCGAGGACGTACGCTATATAGTCGAGAGCGCAGGTCCGGGCGCCGCGCCGGGCAATGCTGCCGTAGACTATGGCAGCAGTGTCTGCAAAACAGCCGATAACTGTGCGAAAGGCTGGATGGTGGAACTGCCCAACGTCGGTGAGCGCGTGCTTGGCACACCCAGCCTGCGTGCCGGCCGTGTCTCGGTCGTCACCACCAACCCGGTCGGTACCGATGGCGAACCGGACCTGGAAGGTGACAGCTGGCTCATGTCGCTGTTCTATCTGACCGGCGGCGACGGCGACGACATCTCCTTCAACCTGAGCGGCGACGGGATACTGAATGACGACGATCGCTTCACCCTCCTGAATTCCGATGCGCTACTGCCACCGGTCGGTATTGGTCTCGGCGACGGCATGATCTCGCAGCCGACCATCGTCCGTGTTGCGGACGGGATCGACATGGTATTCATCAATGGCCTGCGCCTGCCGCTGCCGCAGACCTTTGAAGGCGGCCCATTCCTGAGTGGCCATATTGATGTCGAGACTGACAGCCCCAGCACCGCCCCGTCGTTGGGTGGTTCGGTTGCACCCAACGAGGTCAAAAAGCACAGCGAAGGCTACGATGTCCGGAGCAGCGACGGTCTGGGTCGCGCTGTCGACGGCCACGTGCATGCCTATGACACCATTCACAATGTCAACTGGGTCGACTTCTTCGAGCTGGAACCGCGGCGCGGTCTGGGCAACATGGGGGCCCTGCCGGTACCCCCGGATGGTGGCAGCTGCCCGGACGGCAGCACGGGCGTCTATAATAACGACGTGGAGCCGCCGAGCCTGCAGGGCTGCGTGGAGATTGTGGAAGCCGAGCTCAACCGCGCCTTCGACACCTACGGATCCCCTGACGAGGGCCCGACCCTGGAAGCCGAGGTCCACGGGAGAGACACCGACAAGCCGCTCTCAAAAAGCCAGAAGTTCATCGTGATCCTGGCCAACGCCGATCTGAGCGCCGCCGGCAAGATCCAGATCGGCTGCCGCGTCTGGGACGTGGTGGACTACCAGGACATGATCACGGCACAGCTGGAGACTGTACCTGCTCCCTCCCCCGGCGACCTGGCGGCTGCAGGCATCCCGCTGGTCAGCCTGGAGAGCATCGCCAACGGCATGGTGTATGATGTTGATGGCAGCCTCAAAGGCGATGGCGGCGACTGTGCCGACCTAGATGAGGACCTCGGTCTCAGCAAGAAGCCCACCCTGCGTATCGCTTTCACCCAGCGCAGCATTCTCGATGGCGGTATCCATGGCACCCGTTCGCAATGCGTACTCGGCCTGCACGATTACCGCGACAAGGTCTGCTACTCGGACGCCGCGGTACTCGGCAACGCGAAAGCCGCCATCGACGCCGGCGTGGATCCCGACTTCAGCTTCAGCAGCTGCCAGGACGACCGCTTTATCGGCACCAAGCCCGGCGGCACCCCGCCGCCCGGCTACATACGCGACCCGGCGCGCAACCTGCACATCACCGAGAGCCTCGAAGGCGATAACGGCAAGTGGCGCTGGCGCAACGGCGCCCTGACCCTGCAGCTGCTCAAGGTCAGCGACAGCAACCAGGCCCAATACAACCTGCAGGGCCGGGAATGGCTGCCGCAGAGATCCAGGGGCCAGCGGGTATACCGCTTCGGCGGCACCTACGCCCAGGCGTTCACCGACATTACACAAGAAACTGATCCGCTTACGGGTGAGCCGATTGGCAAACCCTATCCGGCTGCAGGCGGTGCCCCGGATACCGGCGAGAGCATCATCTGGCCCGAGAGCGGCCTGCTGTACGAGGCCACGCTGTACTGGCACTATAGCGACCTCGCGGAAAACCTGCGCCGTGCCGAACCGTCGTCCCTCCCCTGCTACGGCGACTCCAGTTACAATAGCGCCCTGACCCAGGAACTCGGTGGCCTGACACTGGGCGAGTACCAGAAGCTCATCGAGGGTCTGGGCGATGTCGATGAACAGGGCAGCCTGATTGCGCAATATTCCGCCCTGCTTGACGAACTGGCTTCAGCCATTGCCGCCGGCGACCAGAACCAGGTCAACCAGATCCTGCTGGAACTCGGTGAACTGCTTCAAGGCAGTACAGACCTGCAGGACTACATCCAGTACCGCGACTATGCCCCGGGCCATATACCGGAACAGAAGCTGCTGGAGTTTGACAAGGATCTGGTCGAACCACCCGGCGGTGATGGTGGAAGCAGCAGCACCGATGATGGCACGCCGGTCAACGTCGACGATCTTGAAGGCTTCGGCATGGGAGGTGGCGGCGCCAGCGGCGGCGGCCTCACCGGCAACGATGTCCTCGAGGGCCTGCGTATCTGGATCGATCCGCGCGACTGATCACAGGACAGGGCGGCAGGTACCACCTGCTGCCCCTGCTCCGCCGGAAGTGGAACAGTGGTAGTTGAAAACCCGTTTGCCAACAGGACAGCATTATGAACAGAGTGATTCACGGCTTTACCATGATCGAACTGATGATTGTTGTCGCCATCCTGGCGATCGTGATAGCCATTGGTTATCCCGCCTATCGGGACCAGGTCATGAAATCACGGCGTGCCGAGGGTATGGGTGAATTGCTGGAACTGGCGGACCGCCTGGAGCGTTTCTATTCCGGCAACGGCACCTATAATGGCGCCACCCTGGGGCCTGACGCCGACGATGTCTACGAGACGACCACCGAGAAGGGTAACTACACGCTGAATATCCCCACAGCGACAAGCACCCTGTTCACCATCACCGCCACACCCAACCCCCCCCAGGACAAAGACAAGTGCGGCACGTTTACCCTGACCTCGAGCGGCACGAAATCCGCCAGCGGTGGCAACGAGTGCTGGAAGATCTGAAGGCACGATTAATGCAGAGCGAGAGTCGGAAAAATCCCATCGTCACCCACACGAAGGCGGGGATGACGTTTTTCTGAATCCTGGATCAACCCTGCAGTAACCCGGGCCGGATCAGACCATGTCATGCCGGTTTGCGGCGCTTGCGCACCTGACCCGACCTCCAGCGACAGCACGCAATCCAGACAGCAGGCCGGATTAGGCCGCAGCACCTAGCCCTGCAATGCCCGCGGCAGCGAGAACGTTACTTTCTCCGACCGGCCCTGCGATTCCTCGGCGACCTCCGCGCCCCAGTCACACAAGCGATCAACTACCGCTCTCACCAGCGCCTCCGGCGCCGAGGCCCCGGCTGTCAGGCCAATGCACGGCCTGCCATCCAGCCAAGAACGCTCGATCTGGCCGGCATCGTCGACCAGGTAGGCCGGCACACCCTGCTGTTCGGCAAGTTCCCGCAGGCGATTGGAGTTCGAACTGTTGGGCGAACCGACCACCAGGAACATGTCGCAGCGCCCGGCCAGCGATTTGACGGCATCCTGCCGGTTCTGGGTGGCGTAGCAGATATCGTCCTTGCGCGGTCCCTGTATGGCGGGGAAACGCGCCCGCAGCGCGTCGATGACCCGGACCGTGTCATCGACAGACAGCGTGGTCTGGGTGACGAAGGCAATCTCCTCCGGCTGCCTGACCGGCAGTGCCGCCACGTCGGCCGGCGTCTCGACCAGGTACATCTCGCCGCCCTGCCCCCGGTCATACTGTCCCATGGTGCCCTCGACTTCCGGGTGTCCCCGGTGGCCGATGAGGATGCACTCCCTGCCGGCCTGTGCGTGCCGGCTGACTTCCAGGTGCACCTTGGTCACCAGCGGGCAGGTCGCATCGAACACGCGCAGTTCACGCTGTGCCGCCTCTGCATGTACCGTCTTCGCGACACCGTGCGCACTGAAAATCACCGTCGCACCGTCCGGCACCTCGTCGAGTTCATCGACGAACACCGTGCCCAGGCCGCGCAGCCGCTCGACCACATGGCGGTTGTGCACAACCTCGTGTCGCACGTAGATCGGCGCGCCGAACAGTTCCAGCGCGCGCTCGACAATCTCGATGGCGCGGTCGACGCCGGCACAGAAACCACGGGGATTGGCAAGCAGGATTTTCATGGCAGTCACCGAGTGTATCCAGCGGGAATTATAGTCGATCGGGGGCAGGGTTTGGCGGGGATAGAACCGATTTCAACGCAGAGACGCGGAGAAAACCATTTCAAAATATCAACGCAAAGGCGCAAAGAGCAAACAAGAACAGAACTGCATAAAACTCAATAAAGCGGGTCCCTCAGGCTGGTTCAAGGAGCGCAGCGACGGACCCGACATGCCAGTCGCGACCGCATCCGTCGGGTTCGTCGCTGCGCTCCTTAACCCGACCTACCCTAATTTATACGTTCTTCTATGTGTTCCTTGCGCCCTTGCGGTTAATGCCTTCGCTTTCCTCTGCCCCCTGCGGTGAAAGCCCGGCTTACTCTTCCACCCTCTCCGCCGGCACCACGTCGAGGATCTCCACCTCGAAGACCAGCGTGT
>JBFELL010000161.1:0-6540 GCA_041552135.1 Gammaproteobacteria bacterium | reverse complement strand
CAAGCTCGGCCCGGATTTCATCAGGCCGGATGCGCCGGCAGAGACCGACTGGAACTTCACGAACGATAAGGTGCTGCCCCAGCCGATAGTGCAGGCCGACTGGTGGAGGATGTTCAATGACCCGGTGCTGGACCGACTGGTCGGGATGGCCTACGAACAGAACCTGCCGCTGCAGGTGGCCGGCCTGCGCATCTACGAAGCACGTGCCCAGCTGGGCATCGCCGTTGGACTGCAATACCCGCAGACCCAGCGTGCCGTCGGTTCGGCGACGACCAACCGGATCAGTGAGAACAGCCCCAACTTCATTCCCATCACGGAAAAGAGCTTCCGCAATTACCAGGCCGGATTCGATGCTGCCTGGGAACTGGATTTCTGGGGGCGCTTCCGGCGCAATGTCGAGGCCGCCGATGCCAGCCTGGAAGCGACAGTCGCCGATTACGACAATGCGCTGGTCAGCCTGATCGCCGAAGTCGCACGCACCTACGTGACCATCCGCACCCTGGAAGAGCGCCTGAATATTGCCAAAGAGAATATCAGGCTGCAGACCGAGAGTCTGAATATCGCCAGCACGCGTTTCAAGTACGGTGCGACAACAGAACTCGATGTTCAACAGGCGAAGTCGAACCTGGCCGACACGCAGGCGCTGGTGCCGATCCTGCAGAAGAGTCACCGACAGGCGACCAACGCGCTTTCGACACTGCTCGGAATGCCGCCGGCCGATCTCTCGGATATCCTTGGTGAGACCGGCAAAATCCCGGTAGCGCCCGAACAGGTGACGGCCAGTATTCCCGCCGAACTGCTGCGTCGCCGCCCGGACATCCGTCTGGCGGAGATGCAAGCCGCCACCCGCAGCGCACTGATCGGCGCAGCCGAGGCGGACCTCTACCCGAGTTTTTCACTGCTGGGCACCATCGGCTACCAGAGCAGTGACACGAACGAGAGTGATGCTGGCGACATTTTCGACTCCGACAGCCTTACTTTCTCCGCCGGTCCCGCATTTAGCTGGAACATCCTTAACTATGGCCGTATCAGGAACAACATCCGGGTCCAGGATGCACGCTACCAGCAGACCATCATGAATTACCGCAACAGCGTGCTGACTGCCTACCGGGAGGTCGAGGATGCGATGGTCGGTTTTGTGGAATCCAGAAAGGAAAGCGTCTTCCGGGAGCAGGGCACCAATGCCGCCAGACGCTCCTCCAAGCTGGCCAACATCCAGTACCGTGAAGGTGCCGTCGACTTCCAGCGCGTGGTCGACTCGGAGCGTGCCCTGGTATTTCAGGAAGACCAGTGGGCGAATACACGCGGTGACATCGCATTAAACCTCATTGCCATGTACAAGGCGCTCGGTGGCGGCTGGGAGATCCGCAAGGGTAATGATGTCATTTCCGATGAAAACCGCGAGGCGATGCAGCAGCGCACCAACTGGGGCGACCTGCTGGATCCGGAAACGGCAGGGGAAGAGATGACGAACTAGTCTGCAACAGGCCGCAGGTCGGGTTAGCCCGAAGGGCGTAACCCGACATGACGACATTGCTGTCGGGTTACGACGCTAACGCGCCTAACCCGACCTACCGCAGACACCTTTACCACTGTGGTATCAGATGGCTATGGACGCATCCCGTGGCATTGGCTTAGACTCTGACTGAACACCGGAAGGCAGAATAACGATGAATAATCCAGTTGCATTTGTCCGGGCCGGACCTGGCAGACTGCTCGCGGTAACTCTCATGCTCATGGCGCTTGCCGGCTGCGGTGAGACAGCCCCCCCGGCACCACCGGTACTCGACATCCCGGTTGTCAGCGTCACCCAGAAAGATGTCCCGATCCCGATCACCCTGGTCGGCTCGACACGCGGCTCGGTCGACATTCCCATACGCGCCCGGGTCGAGGGTTTCCTGGAGAGCATGGATTTCCGCGAGGGCAGGGAGGTCGAGGAGGACCAGCTGCTGTATACCATCGACCCGCGTCCCTTCGAGGCGAAGGTCGTCGAGGCGAAGGGGTATCTGGCGGAAGCCACCACCATGCTGGCCAAGGCGAAGAGCGATCTTGCCCGCATCAAGCCACTGGCGGAGATGAAGGCCGTCAGCCAGCAGGACCTCGACTCGGCCGTTGCCGAATACGAGGCAGCCCAGGGTTCCTTGCAGGCCGCCGAGGCGCAGCTCGAACAGGCAGAGATCGAACTCAGCTACACCCGCATCCACTCGCCGATCGACGGCCGCATCGGCATCTCGCAGGCCAAGGTCGGCGAGTTCGTCGGCAAGGAACCCAACCCGGTGGTGCTTAACTACGTATCTCAGGCGGATCCGATCCGGGTGCGCTTCTCGGTCAACGAGCGGGTCTATCTCGCGGGCGCACGGCGTTTTGCCGAAATGCGTCAGGCGGATGACTCGGAGCTTGAAAACCGGCGCGGACTGGAGCTGATCCTGGCGGACGGCACCGTGCACGAACATCGGGGCCACGTCGTTGCCTACGATGCAGCAGTCAACCCGACCACGGGCACCTTCACCATGGAGGCGGATTTTCCCAATCCGGGTGGCATCGTGCTGGCCGGCCAGTTCGCACGGGTGCGCGGCGTACTGGAAATGCGCAAGGATGCCCTGCTGGTGCCGCAACGGGCGGTCAGCGAGCTGCAGGGCAATTACCGCGTGTTTGTGATCTCGCAGGACAACACGGTCCAGTTGCGTGATGTACAGACGGGACCTCGAATCGACGACATGTGGCTGATCGAAAAAGGTCTGGAACCGGGCGAACGCACCGCCGTGGAGGGTCTCCTGCGTCTGCAAAATGGTATGACGGTAAACCCGATTACACCGGAACAACAGGCCGCTGCTGCGAAGGCAGCGCAGGCCGGGGATGAACCCGGCAAGAAAGAGGCAGAGGAATAGGCCTTGG
This sequence comes from Gammaproteobacteria bacterium, assembly GCA_041552135.1. Lineage (GTDB taxonomy): Bacteria > Pseudomonadota > Gammaproteobacteria > UBA9214 > UBA9214 > SZUA-186. Next base: position 3,645 of record JBFELL010000161.1, on the reverse strand, counting down.
CCGGCTTTTTCGTCAGGCGGCCCATCGTGGCCATGGTCATCGCGATCATCATTGTGATCGTTGGCCTGGTCGCCCTCGGTCGCCTGCCGATCGCACAGTATCCCGAAATCACCCCGCCGATGGTGTCCGTCACCGCCACCTATACCGGCGCCAACGCGGTTAATGTCGAGCAGTCTGTCGCCACACCCGTAGAGCAGAAGGTCAACGGGGTGGAGGACATGATCTACATGCGCTCCATCAATTCCAGCGACGGCCGGCTGAATCTCGAGGTCTCCTTCGAGGTCGGCACGGATCTGGACATGGCCAACGTGCTGACGCAAAACCGCGTCTCCGAGGCACAGGCCAGCCTCCCGGAGGAGGTCAAGCGACTGGGCGTCACGGTCAAGAAGAAACTGTCCTTCCCGCTGCTACTGGTATCGCTGGTCTCGCCCAAGGGCACCTATGACGAGCAGTTCCTGACCAACTACGCCACCATCAACATCATCGACGAGCTGGCACGTATTCGCGGTGTCGGCCTGGCGGAGGTTCTGGGTGGCAGTATCACCGAGTACGCCATGCGCGTCTGGATCCGGCCCGACCAGCTGGCGAAACTCCATCTCACGGTGCCGGATATTACGAAGGCGATCTCCGAGCAGAATGTACTCGTCCCGGCCGGGCAGATCGGCGGTGAGCCGGCACCACCGGGAACCGACTACACCTATACCGTGCAGACGGCCGGCCGCTTCGAGACGCCGGAACAGTTCGGCAACGTGGTGGTGCGTTCCAATCCGGACGGTTCCCAGGTGCTGCTGAAGGATGTGGCGAGGATCGAACTGGGCAGCCAGAACTACCAGATTCAGGCGCGTCTCGACAAGAACCCTACTGCCGTGCTGCAGCTCTTCCAGTTGCCGGATGCCAATGGCCTCGAGGTGGCTGAGAAGATACTGGCCAAGATGGAGGAACTCTCTGCGCGGTTCCCGGACGATCTGGAGTACGTTGTTTCGCTGGATACCACCAAGCCCATAACGGCCGGTATCCGTGAAATCATCATCACGCTGTTCCAGGCCGTGGCCCTGGTCATCCTGGTCGTCTACATCTTCCTGCAGAATGCGCGCTCGACCCTGATCCCGACCCTGACAGTGCCGGTTTCCCTGATCGGTACCTTCGCCGTATTCCCGCTGCTGGGCTTCTCGGTGAACACCCTGTCCCTGCTGGGCCTGGTGCTGGCGATCGGTATCGTGGTCGACGATGCCATCGTTGTGGTGGAGGCAGTCGCGCAGAAGATGGAGAAGGGCATGGCCGCAAAGGAGGCCACTCTCGAGGCCATGCGGGAGGTATCCGGTCCCATCGTGGCGACCTCGCTGTCACTGATTGCCGTGTTCGTGCCGGTCGCGGCAATGGGCGGCATCACCGGACAGCTCTACCAGCAATTCGCGATTACCATTGCCATCTCGGTTGCGATCTCTTCGATTAATGCGTTGACACTGAGCCCGGCGCTGGCGGCAATGCTGCTGAAGCCGCCAAGCGAGCAAAAGAGCCTGTTCCAGAAATTCTTTGATGTATTCAACCGCTGGTTCGAGAAGGCGACCGACAAGTTCATGCTGCTGACGGCATTTTTTACCCGCAAGTTTGTACGTGCAGGTCTGTTGCTTGCGGTTATTGTGGCAGGTGTCGTTGTCCTGTTCCGGGTGCTGCCGGGCGGCTTCGTACCGGAGGAGGATCAGGGTTACATCCTGGCAGCCATGATCATGCCCGACGGTTCCTCGTTGCAGCGCACCAACCAGACCCTGTCAAGGATGGAAGACATCATCGAGGAGTTCGATGCGGTACAGAATTCCACTGCGATTGCCGGTTACAGCATCGTAACCAGTACCATTCAGCCGAATGCGGGCATGGTCTTCATCCAGCTCAAGGACTGGGATGAGCGTCCGGATGCCATGGATCATGCCAATGCAATCGTCCGCAGGATGAATGCCCGGTTCGCCCAGGAAATCGTCGGGGGGGCCGCGTTCGCTTTCGGACCGCCGGCCATTCCGGGCCTGGGCACCGGTTCGGGGTTCTCCATGATGCTGCAGGACCGTGGCGGCAACACACCGAACTACCTGTTCGAGCAGGCGCAGGTCTTGATCGCGGCAGCGAAGCAACGCCCCGAGATTGAAAATGTCTTCACCATGTTCCGCCCGAATTCACCGCAGATCTTTCTCGATGTCGACGATGCCAAGGTCCTTAAACTCGGCGCGTCGCTGGCGGATGTCAACACCTCGATCGGCGCTTTCCTCGGTGGCGCCTACGTCAATGACTTCAACCGCTTCGGCCGGCTCTACAAGGTCTATGTGCAGGCCGAACCTGAATACCGCCAGCAAGCCGAAGACATCAGCCTGTTCTATGTGCGCAACGACAAGGACGAAATGGTGCCGCTGGCGACGCTCGTCAGCACCAGTTCCACCCAGGGGCCCGAGTTCACCAACCGATTCAACCTGTTCCGCTCTGCCGAAATCAGCGGCCAGGCCGCCAGGGGCTATAGCTCGGCCCAGGCGATCGATGCCCTGGAGGAGGTGGCAAACGAAGTGCTGCCGGGTGACATGGGCTATTCCTGGTTCAACATGTCCTACCAGGAGAAGGTGGCGCAGGGTACCGGCTCGATTGTCTTTGTGATGGCGCTGATATTCGTGTTCCTGATCCTCTCGTCACAATACGAGAGCTGGTCGCTGCCGCTGTCGGTGTTACTGGGTACGCCTATCGCCGTGTTCGGTGCGGTTGGCGGCCTGTTTATTGCTCGCCTGTTCAGCGAGAGCTATGTCAACAACGTCTTCGCGCAGATCGGACTGGTCATGCTGATCGGACTGGCGGCCAAGAACGCGATCCTGATCGTCGAGTTTGCCAAGGTTGAGTCGGAGAAAGGCCGCGATGCCATCGATGCGGCCATGGAGGCGGCCAGACTGCGCTTCCGGCCCATCCTGATGACGGCATTCTCCTTCATCCTCGGCGTACTGCCGCTGTTGATTGCCAGCGGCGCCGGCGCCGAGGCACGCAAGGTCATGGGCATGACGGTGTTCAGTGGCATGCTGGTCGCCACTGTGGTCGGCGTGCTGATCGTGCCGGCGCTCTACGTGATCGTGGAACGCTATATCAGTAGGTCAAAACCGGCGGCGCACACTGAACAGCCGGCAACCACGCCGGAGGGGCAGTAATATGTGCCGTCGCCTGCTCGTGGCAGCCATGTTCCTGCTGCTGTCGGGCTGCACCCTGACGCCCGATTACGAAAGACCTGTGCTGGATGTACCCGAGGCGTTTATCCAGCCGGACGATGGCGGGGCCTCGATTGCCAATCTGGAGTGGTGGAACCTGTTCCGGGATGCCCAGCTGCAGTACCTGATACGCACGGCGCTGGCAGAGAACAAGGACCTGCGCGCGGCCCTGCAGCGGATTCTCGAGGCACGCGCACTGCTGACATTCACCCGCGCCGACCAGTACCCGTTTATTGACGGTTCCGCTTCCGTTTCGCGTGAGCGCCCGAGCAAGATCCTGTTCCCGGGTTCCGACACCAGCAACAACTATGCCCTGTCCGCTGACCTGTCATTCGAAGTGGATCTGTGGGGTGAGCTGCGCCGGGCGACCGAGGCGGCGCAGTCCGACCTGCTGGCCACCGAGGCGGCCTACCGCAAT
>JBFELL010000160.1:0-6569 GCA_041552135.1 Gammaproteobacteria bacterium | reverse complement strand
CCACCACGCATCTCCGCCATCACCTTCGTGATCGCCGCCGTCAGCGTCGTCTTCCCATGGTCCACGTGACCAATCGTTCCCACGTTTACATGCGGCTTCGTTCGCTCGAATTTTTCCTTGGACACGACTCTTTACCTCGTTGATCAGATTGGTTGTTACGATGCCTTCCTGATGACCGCATCGGCGATGTTTGCCGGTGCTTCCGCGTACTTCCCGAATTCCATTGAGTAGGTGGCGCGACCCTGTGTCGCCGAGCGCAGGTCGGTGGCATAACCGAACATCTCGGCAAGCGGCACATCGGCACGGATGATCTTGCCGGCCGCCCCGTCTTCCATGCCATGTGTGATACCGCGACGGCGGTTCAGGTCACCCATCACGTCACCCAGGTAATCTTCCGGGGTGACGACCTCGACCTTCATGATCGGCTCGAGCAGCACCGGGCTGGCCTTCATGGCGCCGGCCCTGAAGCCCATGGAACCGGCAATCTTGAAGGCCATCTCGCTGGAGTCGACATCATGGTAGGAACCGTCGTAAAGCGTCACCTTGACGTCCACGACCGGGTAGCCACCGATAACGCCGTTCTCCATCTGCTCCTGTACACCCTTGTCGACTGCCGGGATGTATTCCCGCGGCACGACACCGCCGACTATGGCATTTTCAAACTCGTAGCCGTCACCCGGCTCGCGCGGCTCGATCCGCAGCCAGACATGGCCGTACTGGCCGCGGCCGCCGGACTGGCGCACGAACTTGCCTTCCTGCTCGACCGGCTTGCGGATGGTCTCGCGGTAGGCCACCTGTGGCGCTCCGACGTTGGCCTCGACATTGAACTCGCGCTTCATGCGATCGACGATGATATCCAGGTGCAGCTCGCCCATACCGGAAATAATGGTCTGGCCGGACTCCTCGTCGGTTCGCACGCGGAACGACGGGTCCTCCTTCGCCAGTTTCTGCAGCGCGATGCCCATCTTCTCCTGGTCCGCCTTGGTCCTTGGCTCTACCGCAACCGAGATCACCGGCTCCGGGAATTCCATGCGTTCCAGGGTAATGACGTTTTCCGGGTCGCACAGGGTGTCACCGGTCGTGACATCCTTGAGGCCGACGGCGGCGGCGATATCGCCGGCACAGACCGCCTTGATCTCCTCGCGGCTGTTGGAGTGCATCTGCAGTATGCGGCCGATGCGCTCCTTCTTGCCCTTCACCGGGTTGAACACAGAGTCACCCGATTTCAGCACGCCGGAATAGACACGAAAGAACGTCAGGTTGCCGACGAACGGGTCGGTGGCGATCTTGAACGCCAGCGCCGCAAACGGGGCGTCGTCGCTGGACTCGCGGGTCGCCACGGTCTCGTCGGCATCGTCGAGGTGACCGCTAATGGCCGGCACGTCTACCGGTGACGGCATGTAATAAATGATGGCGTCCAGCATGGCCTGCACACCCTTGTTCTTGAAGGCGGAACCACACAGCGCCGGCACGATCTCGTTGTCCAGGGTGCGGGCACGCAACCCCTGGCGGATCTCGTCCTCGGTGAGTTCGCCACTGTCGAGGTACTTCTCCATCAGCGCCTCGGTTGCCTCGGCGGCCGCCTCGATCATGTGCTCGCGCCATTCGCTGCAGGCGTCGACCATGTCGGCAGGGATGTCCCGCTCCTCGTAGGTCGTGCCCATGTCGCTCTCGTTCCAGAAGATCGCCTTCTGGCGGATCAGGTCGACCACGCCCTGGAAATGGTCCTCGGCGCCGATCGGCAGTTGCAGCGGCACGGGGCTGGCGCCCAGCCGGTCCTTCATCTGTCCGACCACACGCAGGAAGTCGGCGCCGGCGCGGTCCATCTTGTTGACGAAGGCCATGCGCGGTACGTGGTACTTGTTGGCCTGGCGCCAGACGGTCTCGGACTGCGGCTCGACACCACCGACCGCACAGAACACGGCGCAGGCACCGTCCAGCACGCGCAGGGAGCGCTCCACCTCGATGGTGAAGTCAACGTGCCCCGGGGTATCGATAATGTTGATGCGGTGCTGGTCGAACTGCTGGTCCATACCCTTCCAGAAGCAGGTCGTCGCCGCGGAGGTAATGGTGATACCGCGCTCCTGCTCCTGCTCCATCCAGTCCATCACTGCAGCGCCGTCGTGCACCTCGCCGATCTTGTGCGACACGCCGGTATAGAACAGGATCCGTTCGGTCGTGGTCGTCTTGCCCGCATCGATATGGGCCATGATGCCCACATTGCGATACCGGTCAATTTGCGTCGTGCGTGCCACTGTCCTGAACCTGTTCGTCTGTCTCTGTAGGTGATAATCAGTCTGTTACCAACGGTAGTGCGAGAAGGCCTTGTTGGCCTCTGCCATACGGTGGGTGTCTTCGCGCTTCTTCACTGCCGAGCCGCGATTCTCGGAGGCATCCAGCAACTCGCCGGCCAGTCGCAGCGGCATGGACTTTTCGCTGCGCTTGCGCGCGGCATCCAGCACCCAGCGCATGGCCAGTGTGGTGCGCCGGATCTGGCGGACCTCGATCGGCACCTGGTAGGTGGCGCCACCGACGCGGCGGGACTTCACCTCGACAACCGGCCGCACGTTGTCCAGCGCCTTGTCCAGCACTTCCAGCGGGTCACCCTTGCCCTTGCCGGCGATCTGGTCCAGCGCGCCGTAGATAATCCGTTCCGCGACAGATTTCTTGCCGGACTGCATCACCATATTGATAAACTTGGCCAGCATTTCATTGCCGTATTTGGGATCCGGCAGGATCTCTCGTGCGCCGATAACTCTTCTTCTGGACATGCGTCTCTCTCAGCTGTCTTTGTCAGTCAGATCAGGACTTTGGCCGCTTCGCGCCGTACTTGGAACGGCCCTGGCGACGATTCGTGACACCGGAGGTGTCCAGGCTGCCGCGAACGGTGTGGTAGCGCACACCCGGCAGATCCTTGACGCGGCCACCGCGGATCAGCACCACCGAGTGCTCCTGCAGGTTGTGCCCTTCACCACCGATATAGGTGGTCACCTCGAAGCCGTTGGTGAGGCGCACACGCGCCACCTTGCGCAGTGCCGAGTTCGGTTTCTTCGGCGTCGTGGTATAGACGCGCGTGCAGACACCACGTTTCTGCGGGCAGGCCTCCAGTGCCGGGACATTGCTCTTTTCCCGCTTCCTGCTACGCGGCTTGCGCACTAACTGATTGATTGTTGCCATACCCGAGTATCCTGAAAAATAACCGAATTGTTGATTCTAAAGTCCTGAAAACAAACGACAGGCCGGGTGACCCGGCCTGTCGAGGGAAGCGGAATTCTAGAGACAGAGCCCTGCCCTGTCAAGCTAGATTTTCGAACTGGCTTAATCCGGGGAGGAGGATTCCGCCACATCCTCCGCCTGGTCCTCCTCCGGCAGCTCGATCACCACCGGCGGCTCGCCGAGGTCGATGGTCTCCAGTTCACGCTTGCGCCGGCGGTCTTCATGGTAGGCCAGACCGGTTCCTGCCGGGATCAGGCGACCGACGATGACATTCTCCTTCAGGCCCCTCAGGCTGTCCTTGCTGCCGCGCACGGCCGCCTCGGTCAGCACCCGGGTGGTCTCCTGGAAGGAGGCCGCCGAGATGAACGATTCCGTTGCCAGCGAGGCCTTGGTGATACCCAGCAGCAACGGCATCCAGCCGGCCGGCTGCTTGTCGTCACGGATCAGCTTCTCGTTCTCCTCCAGCACGCGGGATCTCTCGACCTGCTCGCCCTTGAGGAAGCTGCTGTCACCCATCTCGAGGACCTCGACCTTGCGCAACATCTGGCGCAGGATGACCTCGATGTGCTTGTCGTTGATCTTCACACCCTGCAGCCGGTAGACGTCCTGGATCTCCTTGACCAGATACTCGGCCATGGCCGGGGTACCCAGCAGGCGCAGGATGTCATGGGCATTCGGCTCGCCATCGACCAGGGTCTCGCCCTTCTCGATATGCTCGCCCTCGAACACCGTGACATGCCGCCACTTGGGAATCAGTTCCTCGTGGGTATTGCCGTCGCCATCGGTGATGATGACGCGCTGCTTGCCCTTGGTGTCCTTGCCGAAACTGACCGTACCCGAGCTCTCCGCGAGGATGGCCGACTCCTTCGGCTTGCGCGCCTCGAACAGGTCCGCGACACGCGGCAGACCACCGGTAATGTCACGGGTCTTGGAGGACTCCTGCGGGATGCGGGCGATGACGTCGCCGACCTTGACCGCCGCCCCGTCCTCCAGGGCGACGATGGCGCCGGCCGGCAGGAAGTAGTGCGCGTCCAGATCGGTGCCGGCGATCTTCAGCGGATTGCCCTGCTCGTCCTCCAGGCGCACCATCGGCCGCTTGTCCTTGCCGGCACTGCCGCGCTGCTTGGGATCGGTGATCACCTTGCTGCTCAGACCGGTAATCTCGTCGGTATGCTCCTGGACTGTCAGGTCATCGAAATCGCTAAACCGGGCAACACCGGCCACCTCGGTGACGATCGGGTGGGTGTGCGGGTCCCAGTTGGCGATCACGCGGCCGCCCTCGACCGCGTCGCCATCAGCGGCACTGATGACAGCGCCGTAGGGGACCTTGTAGCGTTCACGCTCGCGGCCAAACTCGTCGACGAGACCCAGCTCGCCGGAACGCGACACGGCGACGAGGTTGCCGTTCTTGTCCGTCACGGTCTTGATGTTATGCAGGCGAATCGTGCCACTGGCCTTGACCTCGACGCTGTTGACCGTGGCCGAGCGGCTGGCCGCGCCACCGATGTGGAAGGTGCGCATGGTCAGCTGGGTACCCGGCTCGCCGATGGACTGTGCCGCGATAACGCCGATGGCCTCACCGGCATTCACCATGTGGCCGCGCGCCAGGTCACGACCGTAACAGGCGGCACACACCCCGTAGCGGTTCTCGCAGGTGATCGGCGAACGCACCCGGATCTCGTCCACGCCATGCTGCTCGAGACGGTCTACCCAGTCCTCGTCCAGCAGGGTGCCGGCCGGCGCGATGATCTCGTCCGCGCCGGGCTTCGTGACATCGATGGCGACAATGCGCCCAAGCACGCGTTCGCGCAGCGGTTCGACCACGTCACCACCCTCGACCAGCGGCGTCAGCGACAGGCTGTTGTCTGTCCCGCAGTCGTCACCGATGACCACCATGTCCTGGGCAACGTCCACCAGGCGGCGGGTCAGGTAACCGGAGTTCGCGGTCTTGAGTGCGGTATCGGCGAGGCCCTTGCGTGCACCGTGGGTCGAGATGAAGTACTGCAGCACGTCCAGGCCTTCACGGAAGTTCGCCGTAATCGGTGTCTCGATGATGGAACCGTCAGGCTTGGCCATCAGGCCTCGCATGCCGGCCAGCTGCCGTATCTGCGCGGCGGAACCACGCGCACCGGAGTCGGCCATCATGTAGACCGAGTTGAATGACGGCTGCCTGACCGTCTCGCCCCCGGCATTGACCTTTTCCTCGGTACCGAGACGCTCCATCATGGCCTTGGCAACCTGGTCGTTGGTGCGTGACCAGATATCCACCACCTTGTTGTAGCGCTCGCCCTGGGTGACCAGGCCCGAGGTGTACTGGTTCTGGATCTCCAGCACCTCGTCTTCCGCCACGTTCAGGATTTCGGCCTTGCTGTCGGGGATGGTCATGTCGTTGATGCCGAAGGAAACCGCTGCACGGGTCGCGTAGGAGAAGCCCGTGTACATCAGCTGGTCAGCGAATATGACCGTTTCCTTCAGGCCGACCCGGCGGTAGCAGGCATTGATCAGGCCGGAGATCGCCTTCTTGCTCATGTCGCGGTTGACCAGATCGAACGACAGGCCTTCCGGCAGCAGCTCGGACATGAGCGCGCGGCCGACGGTCGTTTCGATGAGACCGTAGTTCTCCTGCACATTGCCGTCATCGTCGAGCTCGGTCGTGCGCAGGCGCACCTTGATCCGGGCATGCAGGGAGACACTGCCGCTGCCGTAGGCCCGGTGGACCTCCTGGATATCGGTGAACACCATGCCCTCGCCCTTTGCGTTGACGGACTCGCGCGTCAGGTAGTACAGGCCGAGCACGACGTCCTGTGAGGGTACGATGATCGGCTCGCCGTTGGCGGGCGACAGGATGTTGTTGGATGACATCATCAGCGCGCGCGCTTCCAGCTGGGCTTCCAGGGACAGCGGCACGTGCACGGCCATCTGGTCACCGTCGAAGTCGGCGTTGAAGGCGGCACACACCAGCGGGTGCAGCTGGATGGCCTTGCCCTCGATCAGCACGGGCTCGAAGGCCTGGATGCCGAGGCGGTGCAGGGTCGGCGCACGGTTCAGCATCACGGGGTGTTCACGGATGACCTCCTCGAGGATGTCCCAGACCTCGGGTCCCTCGCGCTCGACCAGCTTCTTGGCCGCCTTGATGGTGGTGGCCAGGCCGCGCAGCTGCAGCTTGCTGAAGATAAACGGCTTGAACAGTTCCAGCGCCATGCGCTTGGGCAGGCCGCACTGGTGGAGCTTCAGGGTCGGGCCGACCACGATGACCGAACGCCCCGAGTAGTCGACGCGCTTGCCGAGCAGGTTCTGTCTGAAGCGGCCCTGCTTGCCCTTGATCATGTCGGCCAGCGACTTCAGCGGGCGCT
>JBFELL010000159.1:0-6618 GCA_041552135.1 Gammaproteobacteria bacterium | reverse complement strand
CAGCGAACAGCTGCCCGGCCTCATCGGGCAGAAACGCGACCGGCAGGAATATCGCCACCGTGGTTGCCGTCGAGGCGATCAGGGCACCCTTCACCTGGGCCGGGCCGTCATGCGCCGCCTCGTTGCCCGACACGCCGCCCTCGCGCAGGCGCACGATATTCTCCAGCACCACAATCGAGGCATCCAGCACCATGCCGACGGCAAATGCCAGTCCGGCGATCGAGATCACGTTGATGGTATGCCCGGTGGCATACAGCACGCTGAAGGTGAAGATCAGTGATACCGGAATGGAAAAGGCGACCAGCAGGGTGGCGCGCAGGCGCCGCACGAACCACCACAGCACGGCGATCGCCAGCAGGATGCCCAGCAGCAGGTTGCTGCCGAGCATCTGCAGCGAGCGGTAGATATACACGGTCTCGTCGTAGACCTGCTCGATCGACAGTCCGGCGCTCTTGAGCGGACCGCTGTCCAGCTCGTTGACGGCCTGCTGCAGACCGGCCATGACATCGAGCACGTTGACGCCGCTTTCGCGGTGGGCATTGACCGCGATGGCATTGCCTTCCTTGTTGATGACGAAGCTGTCGCGATCGGCATAGTCGATGTCTATATCGGCAACGTCGGCGAGGTACACGGGAAGCCCGTCGCGCCAGTCCAGCACCAGCTCGCCCAGTTCGGCGACATCGTAGGAACCGGTGTAACGCAGCGTGTAGCGGCGTTTGCCGACATCGACGCTGCCGGCGGAGATATTCTCGTTGCCGCCGGCCAGGCGTGCCACCACCGGCAGCTCGACGCCACGGCCGGCCGCCTTGTACGGATCGAAGGTGATGCGCACCTCGCGTTCCTGCCCGCCGCGCAGCTCCGACCTCGCCACACCGGGCACCCGTTCGAAGCGGGTCTGCACAACTTCCTCGATATAGTCGCGATAGGATTCGATATCGCGCGGGTTGTCCGGCAGTGCACGGATGATGAACCAGGCGATGGCGCGGCTGCGCACACCGACGGTGCTGAGCGTAGGTTCATCGGCATCTTCCGGATAGCTGCCGACCCGGTTCAACCGGTTCAGCACCTCGATGAGGCCGCGCTCCAGGTTGGCACCGACGTTAAAGGTCACCGTGATCCGCGCACGACCCCGCTGTGCCGTGGATTCCAGCTCGGTCATTCCCGGCAGCCCCCGCAGCACCTTCTCCTGCGGCTCGATGATTTCCGCCTCGACCTCCTCCGGTGCAGCGGCGCGCCAGCTGGTACTGATGGTAATAGTCGGGCGCTCGACCTCGGGGGTCAGCTGGATGGGCAGACGGGTCAGGCTGACGATACCGAACAGGAGCACCAGCAGCACGGCAACCAGCGCCGCAACATGGTTTTCCAGCAGGTAGCGGGACAGGTTCATGTCCCTGGCAGTTGCTCCGAGGGCTTGACCGACTGGCCGCTGCGCAGGCGTTCACTGCCGCGTATCACCACGCGGTCACCCGGGCGGATATCGCCCATGACCTCGATATCATTACCTTCGGCGATGCCGGTGGTGACGCTGATCTGCTCCGCGGTGCCGTCAGCACCGACCCGGAACACGGTAACGCCGTCGCGGCGCAGCACCAGGGCATCGCGTGGCACGACGGTAGCCGTGCGTGATTCTGCCGTCGGTATGGACACGCGCACGCTTTGCCCGGAAGACCAGCCGGCGGCATCCACCGCCAGTCGCAGTTCGTACAGGCGCGACTGCAGGTCGCCAACCGGCACCAGCGTGCGGACCCGGCCTGCGCCCGCGGTGCCATTGGCGAGAAAATCGAGCTCCATGCCGCTGGCAATGTGCGGCAGCATGACAACCGGCACCCAGGCCTGTACCTCCAGTGCCGTCGTGTCCACCAGGCGCACCACCGCCGTTCCCGCATCGGCCCATTCGCCCGCCTGGATGAAACGCTCGGTGACAACACCGCCGAACGGCACCCGGATCGTGGTGCGCTCGAGTTTCTCCCGCGAGCGGCTGGCACGTGCACGGGCCGCCGACAATTCGCTGCGCGCCACGGCCAGGTCACGCCTGACCTGGTCCAGCCGGCTCTGTGCCGCGTGGCTCTTCTCCGCCAGCTTCTCCAGGCGCTTGAGTTCCGCCCGGCTGAATTCCACGCTGGCCTGTGCCCGCACGACACTGGCCTCGTTTTCGGCCAGATCCTCGCGGACCAGGGTGTCGTCGAGTTGCGTGGCGACCTCTCCCATGGCGAGATGTGCGCCGACCTCCGCCACCCACACGACCTGGCCCTCGACCTGGGCGGCAAGCCGGGTGTCATTGCGGCTGATCAGGGTGCCGGCGACCTGCTGCATCGGTGTCAGGATGCGACTCTGCGCCTGGCTGACCACGACCGGTACGGCGTTGTTCGCTGCGTGCACACCGGTAACGGCAAACAATGCGATCAACATGCCGACTGCCCGGCGGCCAGGCCACAGGGATGAAGTCCAGGGTATCAAGCGCCGGTTACCTCATAGCATGACGACGGTACCGGACCGGGCCGGCAGAGCGTCTCGCGGTGTTGTTGGTACGAAAACAGAGTGTAAACGGCTCACCCGGCAGGGTGAAGCATGGCTGGCGGGATGATCCGGTGGATCAGAACGCCCCCGCAACGCACGGGCCGATGGTTCAGGCACAGCAGGGAGACTCGAGGATATGGCACTGCAGGAGGCCGCCTCCCCTTCTCCGGATACCGGACGCCAGAGAGGCCCCCGGTGTCAGTCCTTTCGCTCTGATTCCCGCCAGGCAAAGGAACAGTCGAGGTGGGTACGAACCGTAATCAGACCGCTGAGGCCGTCTTCAACCATGATATCGAGCGGCCGGCGACGGCGCAGGCGCTTGCATGGCTGCTTCAGCCACAACAGGCCGATGCGGGCATTGCGGGGAAAGGTGGTCCGCAGGGCATCGGCGATACCCATCAGATGCTCGACCCGTTTGAGCACGTCCGGATCATTCGGCAGCGGCGTGTCATCCTGGTAGCGACGCAGCATCCGGGTGGGGGTGCCATCGGGCAGTGCCAGTATGTTGACCTGGTCGGAGGCCTTGATGCCCCACTCGTCCAGCATGTTGGTCACCATGCGGCCCAGCGCCACCCGGTCATCCTGTGTCAGTTCGGTCATGTTGCGGCAATACCCATATAATGTCGATTTGCAGACGCTGCATCCTAGCACACCAGGCATGGCCATATGCGGCGATCAGACAGAAAAATCGTAGTAAAATCAGCAATAACCCTGCATTCTATCTGTATATCACACAGCCACGACACCGCACCCCATGTCCCAACTCCTGTTGTTGCTGATTGTTGCCGGCCTTGTCTGGTACTGGCAGGCCGGCATGAACTGCCGCGACATTGCCACGGCAACCGCGCGCAATACCTGCGCACGCGAGGGACTGCAACTGCTCGACGGCACGGTCTCGCTAAGAAAGATCAGGCCCTTTTACAGTGGCGGCAGGCAGCTCGGTCTGTTGCGTACGTTTGGTTTCGAATACAGCGAGGACGGCTTCTACCGCCTGTCGGGCTGTATCGTGCTGAGAAACTCGCAGGTGGAATCCATCATCCTGGAGGGTCACTGATGGCCGGCAGGAACTATACATATGTCGAACCGCCACAGGATGACCGTGTTCACATACGCTTCACAGGCCCGTTCCGGGGCCGGCAGATCATCTGGGACGCCAGGATCGTCACGCTGGAATATGAATGCCGGGAGCTGACATCCACCCGGCAGTCCGACGACAGGCCGGAGCTGCGGCAGTTCATCGAAGTCGGCAGTGCCGATGACGGGACAAGGATGCTGCGCATCGGGCTGAACGTCGTGCGGATCGATGAGCCGGTCATCCTCAAGGCCATCATCATGATCAGGCAGTACAAGCGACTGCATGAAGGATGTCACGAGTATGGCGAGACTTGGAGCCCGGCACTGCAGCCCTGATATACTCTTGCACATGACCACACACCACTTTAAGCAAGTCTGGAACCCAGAATGCCCTACTACATATACAAGATAACCCCCGGCGATACACCGACGTCAAAAACGCTCGATCTGGTCAACGAATACGACAGCTTTCGGGACGCAAAACAGCAGGTCAAATCACTGCGGATAGCGCAGCCTGCCGACGCGAAGCACATCTACAAGATCATGTTCGCCGGCAGCCAGGGCGAGGCCGAACAGCGGCTGCTCGAGGTCAGGGAAGAACCTGTTGTCAAGGAATGGGAGAAATAGGCCCGCCCGCCCCGGCAACGTCACCACTGCCGGCCTGCGCCACGGGATGATCAATGGAAGAACGGGAATACAGGGAAATCTACAGCGCCATCAACGAGCGTCGCTGCCCGTATGAAAAGGCCATCAACTCGCGGCGCTGCAATTGCAGCCAGTCGAGGCGCTTTAACCTCGCGAACCGTGAGGGAGTTGCCTGCAAGTCAGCCGCAGGTAATCTGCTGTGCAATGAACTGCTGAATATCACGCGTCGCAAGGCGCGCTTCTCACTGCATGTCACGCATGCCACCAGCCCGCTGCCGCACGCCAAGGAAATCAAGGTACAGGTCGGTGGGCTGCTTGGCCTGCAGAAACTGATGGATCCGCAGGCGGGCGACGCATCCACCGTCGACGACATCTATGGCCTGACAAATACGGCCCTGGGACGCTACACCAGTCTCGACGAACTGCCGTTCGAGGAAATCGTGCAGTCCATCGTCGTCTTCAAGGGACGCGAAAAACGCCCACATCCGCCGAGATAGGCCGGATACACCAGCAGCCCTCTGCGGCTACTGCACCAGTATGACATCCTGCATGACCGGCGACAGCGTCTCGATATCAGCGCCGTTCATCACCGAATGCCGACGAACCTGAAAATACACGACCTTGTAGCCTGTTCCCCGGCTGAGCTGGTAGACGGGGTCCGATGTGTATGGCAGCCATTGCGCCCCGCTGAAGCCACGATCCTCGCTGACACGGTAATGTGTCGGCTCCCGATTGATCGAATGACTCAGCACAACCTGCCGCCCACCGGAGGCGCCGCTACGATCAATCAATTTGAAATAGCCGACATGCAGCCCGCCGGAAAAGGCAGCGGCCGCATCGCCCTCATGTTCGCATTCCGGCCCGCCGCCACCTGTTGCCAGTGACACGACCAGTATGCTGCCGGTACTGGATGTAACCAGTGGCTGCTGCTCACCCTTGTAGCCTGGCCGGGATACGGTGACAAGTAGCTGTGCCCGAGGCACCCCGGCGAACCGGACATAGCCGTCGGCATCGGTGACGCTACTGCCAAACTGCGAGATCCTTGCCGGTGTTCCGAGGCATACCGACACACCGGCGAGCGGCTGCGTGCCGCCACGATCGAACACGCGGACCCTGAGATCGGCATCGGCAAACAGCGGCGAGGCAAACATTGCCAGCAGCAGCACGAGTGAGGCGCGGATGCCGCCTGGCCGCATGGCATGCCCGCAAAGGCAGGCGTGCCGCAAAGAAGAACTGTCGCCGGGAAAAAACATCATGGCCGACCCCCTGCCTGTGATCTCGGTGTGTGTATTTACCACTCTAATCAAGCATCTGTTGAGGCGTCAATGTTTGCGTCCCGCCCGATTCCCAGCAGGGCCTCTCTCAGCGGCTCTTCGGTTACCGGGAAAGCCAGCGCGGCATGCACCGGCAGGCGCGAGCGCAGCTGTTCAAACTGCGGCTGGAATTCCCTGTCATAAAGGACAAGCACCCGGGTATCCGGCATGCGCTGCACCACGGCAAGCAGGGACTCCAGGCTGCTGGTCCGGTCACGGAAATCCGACTGGAAATTGAACTCCGCAACGATAACTGCCGGCTGCCGGCGCTTCAGAAAGCCGATCGCCTTGCGCATCCGGTTTTCCACCACCGTGGTATAGCCCAGTGCCTTGTACAGGGGAGCGAAGTTCGGATAGCCGCCAAGCTCGACGATCGATAAGAGTAATTTTTCTGAACGGGTCGACATAATCCAGGACGGGCGACTGGCCAGGCACAAGCATGGCAACACAATCGACTCGCCGTCACAAGCACGGATCACCGGCCCAGGAGCGCCACAAGCCGCCTCGAATGCTGCCTGAGACGCCGCCAGAGGTCGGAAAAGGCCCGTTTCCGGCACTCCTGATGGAAAATCTCGGTCGACCTGAGCATCCAACCACATGTATTAATTGATAATATTCTTATTTTCTCATGTATTTTACTATTTTATTAAATTAACACTTGCTTATATTAGATTTAGCTAATACTATGTGTCCCGTCATTGCAAGACATGCAAATTTTTACACACATTTTTTAATCCTGATTTGGAGATATGACATGAAAACACTTGCTACCTTGATTTCTGCTGCCACCCTGGTGGTCGCTTCTTCCTCTGCTTCTGCCTGGTGGGGCGGCGGTCCCGGCGGCTGGGGCAACGAGTGGGGTCCCTTCGACGGTGACGGCTTCGGTGACTTCAACATGAACATGAGCGGTGGCGGTCGTGGCCACGGTTACGGTCGCGGCTACGGCTACGGCTACCCGTACGGCGGCTATGGCTACCCGTATGGCGGCTATGGCGCTCCTTACGGCTATGGCGCGCCTTACGGTGCTCCTTACGGTGCCCCTTACGCTGCTCCGGCAGCTCCGGTAGCT
>JBFELL010000158.1:0-6845 GCA_041552135.1 Gammaproteobacteria bacterium | reverse complement strand
TAGCGATAGCAGCAAGCGTGTGTTATGTACCATGTCGTTTCCCCCTTTGTGCGTTAGTTGACCGGTCGGTTCAGAGTGAGGCCAAAAAAATCAGGCCAGCCGCTCCGGTACCACCAGCTGCAGGGCGCGCTTGCCCAGTTCACGTACCATGTCGGGATCGTTGTGTGCCTTGGCATACACCATGATGCCCTCGACATAGGCAAACAGGGCGCGCGCCGTGGCGGCGGTATCAATTTCCGGCAGATCGCCGTTTGCGACAGCCTCGGCAAGTGCCTGCTCAAACGGGACTTCCGCGTCCCTCATGATCTGTTTCACCTTAAGGCGGATGCCCTCGTCCTGGGTGCTCATTTCGCTGGCGAGGTTGCCGAACGGGCAGCCCGGCATTTGACCGGTAAGCTGCTGCATCTGTTGCTGGAAATCGCCGGCATACTCGAAAAACCGGCTGATGCGCTGCAATGGCGGGATATCCGTGGCAAAGGCACGCCCCAGGATGTCGTGGCGGAAAAACGCCTGAAGCTGATCGAGCACTGACAGGGTCAGGTCCCGCTTCGAGGGAAAGAAATGGTAGAAACTGCCCTTGCGGACGCCGGCGCGGTTGCAGATTTCCTGCACGCCAACGTCGCTGTAGCTGCGTGCGTAGATCAGGTCGCGGGCGCTGTCGATGAGGCGTTGTCGTGTGTCGGTTCGGGAATCCATGACAGCAATCTAGTTGACCGGTCGGTCAATGTCAAGTCGACGTGGCATGAGCGCCTTGCCCGGTCTGCGACAGGCATAAATGGAATATGGTAATTGATTGAGATATAAATGAATTAATGACCATTATCCGAAAACCCGACAACCGGGAGGGGCCGTGATGATTCGCTTTGTGCTGTTACTGCTGTGGCGACTGGTCAAGGTGCTGGAATTCGCCGTCTTTACCCTGGTGATGTACCTGCTGACCTTTCTGCCCGTCGTCCTGCGGCCCTGGTACTTCAGCCTGTTTCGCTACTGGTGCCGCAGTTTCGTGCGGGCTATGGGTATCGATCTGCGGCTGCACCAGCACAATACCCGTCCGTTGCCCGAACGCTATATTCTGGTTGCCAATCATCCCTCGGCCTTCGAGGACATCGGCATACCGGCGCTGTTCACGGTGCACTCGCTGGCGAAGATCGAGGTCGCGGACTGGTGGTTCGTCGGTCGTATCAGCACGGCATCGGGTTCCCTGTATGTGCACCGGGAATCTAAAGAGTCCCGCAATGCGGCGGCGGGGGAGATCGAGGCAGCGCTGCAGCAGGGGAAAAATATTGCCTTATACCCGGAGGGCGGCTGCAAGGGCCGGCGGATTTACGAATCGTTTCGCTATGGCGCATTCGATATTTCGTTGCGTACCGGTGTGCCGGTCCTGCCGGTATTCCTGCACTACGAGTGCCAGGACGATTTCGAGTGGCGCGATCCGCAGACCCTGCTGCACAAGATATGGCACATGAGCACGGTGCAGAACAACCGCGTTAATTTCCATGTGTACGATGCCATCGAGCCGGGGCAGTTCAGTGACAAGGTGCAATTTACCGAATACGTGCACAACCGTTACCTCGAATGGCAGGCACGCTACCTGGACTGAGCGGTTATTGCCAGGCAGCGGACTGCCAGACCTCTGTCAGTTTTTCGGCCATCAGCAGGCCGAACAGCAGGACTGAAACCAGCAGCACGAGATTGGCCAGTGCACCGTTGCGCAGGCCCTGAACCCAGCCACGCCGGTTGTTCATATACAGCAGCAGCCCCGCCAGCAGTGGCATGAAGAAGGCACCGGCCACGGCGTACAGGATGACCATCCAGACCGGCCCCTCGACGAGATGCAGCAGTAACATTGGCGGTAGCGCGATGTACAGCAGGTAACCCCGATAGGCGAATGAGCGTGTGTTCACGCGGGAGGGCGCATTCGGCCGCCGCGTGTACTGCTCGACGAAATCCGAAAATATATAGGGCACCCCCTGCCACACGCCCAGCATGGAACTGAATACTGCACTCCAGAAACCGATCAGGAAACACCACATGCCGACAGGACCGACGATCGTCTCCAGATGATTTGCGACAGACAATGCCATCTTCTTCCCGGTGATAACTTCCGGATTTACGCCGGCGGCAATGATCATGATGGCGATGCCGAACAGCCCGGTGATGATATAGGCGACTGCCAGGTCGACGCGGCTTTGCGCCATGTCAGCCGGGTGGGTCCAGCCCCGCTCGCGGATCCAGTAACCGTAGCAGACCAGGGTGACGCTGCCGCCGACGCCACCGATAATGCCGAATATGTAAAGGATGCTTCCCTTCGGGACGCTCGGCTGCAGTATGCCGGTCAGTATGTCTCCCGAGTCGGGCAGTACCAGTATGGCGCAGACCATAACCACCACGAGCATGAGACCGATAAACAGCTTCATTACCAGCTCCAGCAGTGCATAGCGGCCCGTCAGGACAAGTAACAGCGCAAGCAGTGAATGTATGACGCCCCACTGCCCGACGGAAAGCCCGGGGTACAGGGCGTGCGCGGCCAGGCCGGTTGCGCCAATCAGTGCCCCGGCGACCATGAAGGTCCACAGCAGCAGGTAGATGAAGAAATAGATCGAAATGAAGCGGGGCAGGCGATGCACCCAGCCCTCAAGCAGGGTTGTTCCGGTGGCCAGCTGCCAGCGTGCCAGGCCCTCGTTCATCGCGAACTTCATGATGGCGCCGATCACGGCGGCCCACAGCAGGGCTGTACCGTATTTTGCCCCCGCAACGGATGCGGCGATAAGGTCGCCGGCGCCGAGACCGGTAGCGGCGATCACGATACCGGGTCCGATGTTCCTGAGTCGCTGCAGCATGCTGTGTTCCCTGTGTGTCTGCCGGTGATGTGCAGCGAAACAGCTGCGCCTTGACCGTGTTAAAGTAAAACAATTGCGCCAGCGAAAGTCACGGCGCATCTGTCTGCATGACTATCAGATATGAAGCTGAGAACGCAAATCTCACTGTTCCTGTTCCTGTTCGGGCTGCTCCCCCTGTTTGCCGCCCTGATCATCAATGTGCCGCTGATCTTTGACCGGCTCGAATCACTCTATCACAAGGCCCACCTGCAGAATCTGCGCGCCGGGTTCAGTGACCTGGACCAGCACATTGCACGCCGCCACGAAATGGCGCGCCTGCTGGCCAAGTTTCCGGAGCCCGGCATGCTGCTGGACAGCGCGGACCCGCAAACGGCCAAGGGCCTGGCAGATGCGCGCTCCGCCTACATCGCGTGGATAAACCAGGTCCTGGTCGATCAGCTTGACGTGGTCAGGATCCTGTTCCTGGACGAGGCCGGTGAGGTGCGTTTCTGGCTGGACCGCAACAACACATCCCGGCTGCTGGAACCCGGCAAGGGGTCTGTCGGGCAGATTGACAGATCGTTTATCCAGGCCGGCACGAAGCTGCAGCCAGGCACCGTGCTGACCGGACCTATCGTGTTCGATCGCGAGACGGTGGATGTTGAACCGAACAAGTTCATGCAACTCGGCCTGATCAGCCCGCTCGTCCCGCGAGTGCCTGCCGGGGCAGACGACGCGAGCGGCCAGACAGGCGCGGTTATTGTCTACATGGATGTTGGTGGCCTGGCGGGGGCCTACCGCGGGGTCTACTGGGCGCATTCCGATGGTCGTTACCTCGGCAGCGAGATAAACGAAGTGGCCGGCGCAACGGCCTTCAAGGACTTCCCCGGGCTGGATGAACTGTTCCTCAGGGGTGAACTGGACCTGTGGGAATACCAGGGGCAGCAGGTGCTGTGGGTGCCGCTGTTTGCCACCGAGCTCTCGGGTCCGCTGTGGGCCGGCCGCAGTGTGGACGCCTCGCCCATAACCAAGCTGCGGCGTGCGATTGAAATTCGCGTGGCGACCATCGTGGTCGGCCTGTTGCTGGTCGTGTTTGTTGTCGCGCGGATTATCGCGCTGCGAACCGAGCGCCTGGGTCATGAGCTGACGGATGGTATCTCGCGCGTCATGGAACATGACGAGGCGGTGAAATTTTCCTGGCGGCGCCCGCAAGAGCTGCGTGCGATCGGCAACAACCTGACGCGACTTGCCGAGACGCATACGGAACACAGCAGGGCGCTGCAGGAGTATGCCCGTGAACTGGAAGAGTCCAACCGTTTCAAGTCGGAATTCCTTGCCAATGTCAGCCATGAACTGCGCACACCGCTGAACTCGATCCTGCTGCTGTCGAAGCTGCTGACTGACTCCGGCAGCCAGCAGCCGGGCGAGCGGGAAAAGCAGGCGCGGGTGATCCATGCTGCGGGTTCCGATCTCAAGGCGCTGATCGACAACATCCTCGACCTGTCGCGCATCGAGGCTCGACAGATGTCGCTGGTCGCCGGGCCGGTGAATCTGCGTGAACTTCTCGATAGCATTGTCGAACTGCTCAGGCCGCAATATGAAGACAAGGGCCTGTCACTCGAGCTCGAAGTGGATCCTGCCTTGCCGGATTCTGTTGTCAGTGACAGCGACAAACTGCGCCAGATACTGGTCAACTTTCTGTCCAATGCCGTGAAATTCACCCGCCAGGGCGGTGTCACCGTCAGGCTGCAGGCCTGCCCGCCGGATGCCGCGACGGACTGCGCGGTATGTATCAGTGTCGCGGATACCGGGATCGGCATACCGCCCGCCAAGCAGGAGGTCATCTTCGAGGCATTCAAGCAGGCTGATGGTTCGACCAGCCGGCATTTCGGCGGCACCGGGCTGGGCCTGACGATCAGTCGCGAACTTGCCCACCTGGTAGGCGGCGAGATCAGGATCGAGAGCGAGCCGGGCAAGGGTTCCGTGTTTTCCCTGCTGCTGCCGGGGATCATGCCGCAGCATCGCCCGGACGAGGGTGTCGGGGAGCCGGCCACCGGCGGGGCGCGGGAGGATGTCCAGGATACACCGATACCGGAGGCCGATTACGCGGGCAGGCGCATACTCCTGGTCGATGACGACATGCGCAATCTGCTGGCATTGACACCTCTGCTTGAACGCTGGAACCTCTCGGTCATGGCGGCGGGCGATGGCCAGGAGGCGCTGGAGACCCTGCACTCGGATGGCGACTTTGATCTCATCCTTATGGATATAATGATGCCGGAGCTGGACGGTTACGAGGTGACCCGCAAGATTCGCAGTACCCCGGCGTTTGCGCATCTGCCAGTCATTGCCCTGACCGCCAGGGCGGGCTACGAGGATCGCCGCACCAGCCTGGAAGCCGGCGCCAATGAATGCCTGGTGAAGCCTGTGGATCCCGTGGAACTGAAAGCGATGCTCGATGATTTCCTGAATGCAGCAAACAGGACGGTTGTGTCATGAAACGCTATACCGGATTCAGAATCCTGATCGTTGATGATAACGAGAACAACCTCTACACGCTGAATGCCCTGATCCACAAGTACATGGACGTGGAGGTGCTGCAGGCCTCCTCCGGCAGCGAGGCCATCGACATCGCACTCAAGGATCCGCGCATCGACCTGATTGTGCTGGATATCCAGATGCCCGGAATGGACGGATTCCAGACCGCATCCATGCTCAAGGTGCGGCAGAAAACCCGGGACATCCCGATCATTTTCCTCACCGCGGCCTACAAGACGGACGAGTTCCAGAAAAAGGGCTACGAGGTCGGGGCTGCCGATTACCTGCTCAAGCCGATCGACGACAACCAGCTGATCAACAAGATCAGCACCTACCTGCGGCTGATCGAGAAAGAGCGGGAAATGAACCTGCAACTCGAATCGCTGGTGGCCGAGCGGACCCGCGAGCTCCAGCAGGCGAAGAATTACCTGGAAAATGTCATCGGCAACATGGGCGAGGCGCTGTTGCTGCTTGAGCCCTCGGGCAGGATAAAGGCCGCGAATCCTGCCGCCTACCGGATGCTTGGTTACGGCGAAGGGGAGCTGCTGTCGATGTCGATTGGCGATGTCTTCGAGGAAGAGGAACAGGCGCAGGCCAACGCCTTTTTCGGGACCTGGCTGGAGGCGCTGATCAGGACCGGTACGCTGAGCAGCATCGAGGCCTGTTTCATCGCCAGTGACGGGCGACGCGTACCGGTGCTGTTTTCCCGTACCGCGATCCTGAACGAGCGCGGCAACATTACCGATATTATCTGTATCGCCAAGGATATGACCGGCTACGAGCGGGTCGCGGCGGAAGGGATGCAGGCGTAATTCATGGGCCTGAGCGGTTGCAACGCCTGCAGTTGCCGGTAAACTCTGTGGCGGTATGACAAGGAGTGCCCGATGGAATATTCAAAGCCGGACCAGACGCCTGGAGAAGATATCACCCTGACAGCCGAAGCCCTGAAGGCCATGGGGCATCCACTGCGCTGGAAGATATTGTGTACCCTGGGCAATTCGGAGATGTCCGTGGGGGAAATCGTCGAGAGGATCGGGACCTCCCAGAGCAATGTCTCGCAGCACCTTGACCAGTTGCGTAACAAGAACATCGTCTCCTCCCGGCGCGATGCCAACCGGATCTATTACCGCGTCAGGAATGACAAGTTGCTGGAGCTGATCGGTACCATGCGCGACGTCCTGTGTCGCACCAATCTGGATGACGTGCCGCCACCCGATGACTCGCAGTCGCCCGAGTAGCCTGAGCGGCACCGTCCTGTTCGTCTGCTTCTGTTGACTCCAGGGCGGTTGCCCGCGGATGTCCCGCGTACCACCATGGTCCCTGCCCAGGGGCCGGGCAAAAAAAAACGGGGATGACCCTGGTGGGCCACCCCCGTTCGGCTTTTCTGGCCAGGTAAGGGTTACTTACTGGGCCTGGGCAGCAGGAGCTACCGGAGCTGCCGGAGCAGCGTAAGGGGCACCGTAAGGAGCACCGTAAGGCGCGCCATAG
>JBFELL010000157.1:0-6871 GCA_041552135.1 Gammaproteobacteria bacterium | reverse complement strand
TGCGGCAAACACGACATCCAGATTGATCCTGGGAACGGAGAGTTTCGGGCGCATTCCTGCCCTTCAACGGCAAATACCTGAGTAGATTACTCGGATGACCGGTCCGTACCACTACCCGGTCATTCAGCGTAAGTCATTGTTAGTCATGAATGTACTGAAAAGTTGCCATTCTCCGTTCTCGATAAGCGTTACACGATAGTGATCGTGTAACTCATGGTTTCGTCGCAGCTGCTGGCTGTCTTGCCTGCTCCGCAAGGATTGATTCTCTCCCGTATGCCAAACGGTATAGCACGGGCAGTACCAGCAACGTCAGCAGCGTAGAGGAGAGGATGCCGCCGATCACCACGGTGGCAAGCGGACGCTGCACCTCGGCGCCGGTGCCCACGTTGAAAGCCATCGGGACAAAGCCGAGACTGGCAACCAGCGCCGTCATCAGCACCGGGCGCAGGCGTTGCGTCGCGCCCTCGACAATGGCCTGTACCAGTTCCGTGCCGGTGCTGCGCAGCTGGCGGATGAACGATAACATCACCACGCCATTCAGCACCGCAACGCCTGACAGCGCGATAAATCCGACAGCCGCAGAAATGGAAAGCGGCATGCCACGCAGAGTCAGCGCCGCTACGCCACCGGTAAGTGCCAGCGGGATACCCGTAAAGACCAGCGCGGCATCGCGTGCAGAATCGAATGCCATGAACAACAGGCCGAAGATGATGAGCAAGGTAATCGGTAACACGACGGACAGGCGCTGTGTGGCCGATATCAGCTGCTCGAATGTGCCACCATAATCCAGCCAGTAACCGGCGGGAAGGCGGACCTCTTGTTCCACCGCCGCCCGCACCTCTGCAACGAAACTTCCAAGGTCACGGCCACGCACGTTCGCAGTCACGACCAGGCGGCGCTTGCCGTTCTCCCGGCTGATCTGGTTCGGTCCGTTGGTAAAATCGACTCTGGCGACCTCGCCGAGCGGGATCGTCTCCGCCGGCGTATGCACCACGCCCAGCATGTCGGCATCACCCGGTATCTCCGCGAGGTCGGCATCCCCGAGCCGTATGGGCAGGCGCGCCAGCACATCGAGATCGACGCGCAGCGCCTCTGGCAGTCGAACCACCAGATCGAAGCGCCGGTCCCCCTCGAACACCTGGCCGGCGGTTTCTCCACCCATCGCAATGCGCAGGGTGTCCTGCACTGTCGCGACGTCCAGACCATAGCTGGCCAGACGTTCCCGGTCGGGCGTCACCGTCAGCATAGGCAGGCCGTCAGCCTGTTCGCTGCGCACGTCGGCCGCGCCCGGGACACTGGAGACCACACCCTCGATACGTTCGGCCAATTGCAATAACGTGTCGAAGTCATCGCCGTATACCTTGACGGCCAGGTCAGCACGCACACCGGAGATCAGTTCGTTGAATCGCATTGCGATGGGCTGGGTGAATTCATAGTTGTTGCCCGGGATCGCGCGCGCAGCATGCTCCAGCTCTCCAACAAGCACGGACTTCGGCTTGCGCGGATCGGGCCAGTCGTCCCGATCCTTGAGGATAAGGAAGGTGTCGGCGACATTCGGTGGCATGGGGTCGTTTGCCACTTCCGCTGTGCCTATCTTGGTGAACACATGCGATACCTCGGGAAACTCCCGGAGACGCGCCTCCAGCTGAGTCTGCATGCTAATGGCCTGCGAGAGGCTAGTACCAGGCACACGCAGTGCGTGCAGGGCGATATCGCCCTCATCCAGTTTTGGCACAAACTCGGTGCCCATGCGTCCGGCCTGCCATCCTGCTAGCAGCACCAGTGTGGCGGCAGTGGCCAAGACCGGCCAGCGGTGCGCCAGCGCGAACCTCAGTGCTGGTGCGTAAGGGCGGTGCATGAGGCGCATGAAGGCATTTTCCTTTTCCGCCACACGCCCGCGAACGAACAGCGCCACAGCGGCTGGTACCACGGTCAGGGACAGCACCAGCGCACTGGCAAGCGCCATCACCACGGTGAGCGCCATGGGGTGGAACATCTTGCCTTCTACACCTTCGAGCGCGAAAATCGGCACATAAACGATCAGGATGATGCTCACACCGAAGACGCTGGGCCGGATGACCTCAATCGTGGCCTCGCGTACCGTACGCAGGCGTTCGCGGAAGACCGGCAATGTACCGTGCATGCGCTGCAGTTCGCCCAGCCTCCTCAGGCAGTTCTCGACGATGATCACCGCGCCGTCGACTATCAGACCGAAGTCCAGCGCGCCCAGACTCATAAGGTTGCCGGACACCCGCGTGGTGACCATACCGGTGATGGTCATCAGCATGGCGAGCGGAATGACCGCGGCGGTGACCAGTGCCGCGCG
This sequence comes from Gammaproteobacteria bacterium, assembly GCA_041552135.1. Taxonomy (GTDB): domain Bacteria; phylum Pseudomonadota; class Gammaproteobacteria; order UBA9214; family UBA9214; genus SZUA-186. The sequence continues at coordinate 4,545 of JBFELL010000157.1, read as the reverse complement.
CCAGTTGCCGAGCAGCAGCAACAGCACGGCGATGACCAGCAGCGCGCCCTCGGCGAGGTTGATGCGAACGGTGGCGATGGTCTTGTCCACCAGCGTGGTGCGGTCATACTGCGGTTTCAGTTCGACACCATCTGGCAGCGAGGGCTTGATGGCATCGAGACGTTCGGCCGCCGCGCGCGCCACCAGCCGGCTGTTCTCGCCGATCAGCATGAAGACGGTACCGAGCACCACCTCCTCGCCGTCCATGGTGGCGGCACCGGTGCGCAGTTCACTGCCGTATTCCACGCTGGCGACGTCGGCGAGCGCGACCGGTACACCATTGCGCTTTGCGACCGTGATGCTGCGGATATCCTCCAGGTCTGCGACCTGTCCGGGAGAGCGCACCAGGTACTGTGCGCCGAAGCGCTCGATGTAGCCGGCGCCGGTGTTGCTGTTGTTGCGCACCAGCGCTGCCACCACATCCTGCAGCGTCAGGTCATGGGCAACCAGCTTTGCCGGGTCGGGCAGCACGTGGAATTGCTTGCTGAAGCCCCCGATGGTGTTGACTTCCACCACACCGGGCGTCTGGCGCAGTTGCGGGCGTACGATCCAGTCCTGCACAGTGCGCAGGTCCCTGGGAGTGTAGCCGGAACCCTCGGCCCCGGCCACGGTGTACATGAAAATCTCGCCCAGTCCGGTCGCGATCGGCCCCAGCGCGGGGTCGATGCCCGCCGGCAGCTGCTGCACCTCAACCAGCCGTTCGTTGACCAGTTGCCGGGCGCGGTAGATGTCGGTGCCGTCCTCGAATACCACCGTGACCTGAGATAGGCCGTAGCGGGACAGCGAGCGCGTGTAATCCAGCCGCGGCAGGCCGGCCATGGCCGTCTCGACGGGGAAGGTGATGCGCTGTTCCGCCTCCAGCGGTGAATAGCCGGGCGCCTCGGTGTTGATTTGCACCTGCACGTTGGTGATGTCCGGCACGGCATCGATGGGCAGGCGCCCGTAGTTGTACAGGCCTAGGACGACCAACGCGGCGGCAGCGATCAGCATCAGCCAGCGGTGTTCCAGCGCAACGGAAACAATCCGGTTCAGCATTGCGTTATCCTCAGTGGTCGTGGCTGGCGCCTGCTTTCTCGATATCGGCCTTGATCAGGTAGCTATTAGCGGTCACGTACTCAGTGCCGGGCTCGAGCCCGCCGAGCACTTCAACCCAGTCGCGGTTTTGACGCCCTGTCTCCAGCATGCGCACTTCGTAAGTGTCACCATAGCGTGCGAACACGACACGGAGGTCGCGGAAACGCTGCACGGCCGACTGCCGGACAGCCAGCTTTACGTCGTGCTCAGCGACGGTTACGTGCCCCTGTGCAAACTGGCCAGGCCGCAGTGCACCCTCGGGATTCGGCAGGCGTATCCTTGCCGAGACACTCTGGCTGGCATGTGCCGCGAGCGGTGATACCCAGTCGATCACACCCTCTGTGCGATAGCCATCGAAGGTTTCGATCTCGACCGCCTGTCCGGCGCTCACGCGTGGCAGGTCGCGTCCGAATACGTCCAGCTCGACCCAGACCTCCGTCAGGTCAACGATCACGAACATCGGTTCCTCGCCGGTCGCCTCGCCGATCTGGGCATTGCGCACCATGATCAGGCCATCGATTGGCGCTTGTACCGTATAGTTCTGCAGGCTTTCGTTGCTCTGAACGGTGGCCAGCGTGTCACCGGCCCGCACTGTGTCACCGAGTGCACGGTGGAGCTTCTGGATAACACCGGGAAAGCGCGCGCGTACACGCGACAGGCGGTCCGGGTCGGTGCGCACGCGCCCGGTCAGGTCGAGGGTTTCGCGCAGGGTGACCGGCCCCGCGATTTCGGTCCCGATGCCGGCTTCCTGTGCCATGGTCCCGGGGATTCGTGTACGCCCCTCGTGGTTCTCGAAATGCCAGCGATAGTCCTCGCCCCGGTAGCGGGCCCTGACGGTGACATCGAAGGAATGCGGTTCACTGACGGAACCATGGCCCCGCAGGTAATCACCCTGGGGAGAAAATTCGAACGTATCGACCTGGTTGCCGAGTCTTGCGAGCTCGATGTGCAGGTCGACTTCAGCGGGTGATAGAGGTGCCTTGTCCGCATAGGGGTAGACATGAAATTCAGGTCGTACCCCGGTCTCGTAGAGCGTGATTTCAAGCGCGAAATTGTCTGCGCTCAGCAGGCGCCCGCCGTGAGGACCGCGCGGTATCTCATCCGCGTGTTCCCCGCCATGAGCATGCTCGTGATCATCATGCTGTGCATCCTGGTGTGCGTGTTCATGCTCGATCGCCGCCTGTGCCTGTATAAACAGAGCGATAACCGCGCTGCCCATAACAAGCAGCATGGCCGGTAGCAGTGGTGTCTTGCGGGTCATGGTGCTTCTCCTGTCATCAGGGTGCCGCCCGTCAACCGGTCGATTTCGACCCGGGTCAGATGGTAGGACGCGGCCCTGTCCAGCAACTCGGCGCGTGACTCGCGCAGCGTGTTCTGTGCAGTGACCAGCTCCAGCCAGGCGTAGCGTCCCGCGCTGTAACCACGCCGGTACTCTGCCAGTGCCTGTTCTGCTGCGGGGATGATGCGTTCACGCAGGGCAATTACAGCCGCGCGGTCCAGCAGCAGCTGCTGGTGCAGCGTGTACAGCGTGCTGTGTAGCGCCAGCCGGCGTTTCTCGTAGGCCAGCGGTTCGCGCTGCATCAGTTCCTCTGCCTCGTCGATGGTCGATTCGGCGCGGCGCGCCGTGCCGAGAGGTACGCTGGCGGAAAGCACCAGCGCCGTGTCATCTGGCTCTTTCAGGTAGCGCACGCCAGCGGCCAGTTCGATGTCCGGGCGGCGCCCGGCGCGGGCAAGGTGCAGGCGAGTAGCGTTGATGCGCTCGGCCGTGGCGAAGCGCACCAGGTCCGGGTTGCTTGCCAGTGCCGCCTCCAGCCTGGCGAATGGTACCTGCGCCGGCAGCTCGTACAGCCCGGCAGACACGCGGCCAAAACCGGCCCGGGTATCACCCCAGGTGGTGGCCAGTGCCTGGCGCGAGCTGCCTAGCTCGCTTTCCGTTGCTGCCAGCGCCAGCTCGGCGCGGGCCAGTTCGATGGCGGCCGTCGAACGCTCCGCGTCTGCCGTCCTGCCGGCCTGCACGCGGCGCTCGACGATCGCCAGGGAGTGTCGCGCTGCCGCCAGGGCATCGCCTGCGACCTGCACGTGCTCCTGGGCGGCCGCCACGGCCACGAAACGCTGCGCGCTTTCCGCGAGCACGTCGAGCTGTTGCGCCTTTAGCTCGCTGTCGAGCAGCGCAGCTTCGTGCCGGGCCAGTTCCCCGCGCAGTTGCGGCTGGTTGCCCGTTTGCAGTACGCGTGACAGGCTCAGTGTTGCCTCGAGTGCATCGGTGCCACTCGTGGTGCCGCTGCCGGCGAAGTTTTCAAGCTCGAGTCCGGCGCGCCACGGGTTGGTCTGCGCAGCCTGGCGGATGCGGGCAGCGGCCGCCCGGGTATCGTAGCCGGCAGCTTGCAGGACCGGATTGCGTTCCAGCACCCGCGCGATTACCTCGTCCAGTGTCAGGTCAGCATTGACAGGCGAGGCGGCGTGGCTGCTGCACAGGGTGATGAGTGCGCAGCATCCTGTGGCCCAGGTAAGCAAGTGTTGTTTCATGTGTCCAGGTTCCCCCGGCCGCATCGACAGCGATACAGCCCACATCAGATGGATGCTCCTGCTCGGGGCAGGCGTGAACGGTCATGGCAGGGCAGTGCCATGCCGGGTACGGGAGAGTCAGACTTGCGGCGGGGCGCGCAGGGGCGCGAATTCGAGGTAGCGTTGTCGTGGTGGAACGCCCATCAGTGTGGGGCAGAGCCACCAGTGATTGGCAGGTGGAACGAAAACGAACGTCAGTAGGAATAGCAACAGTAACGGAACGAAGGTGTCTGCATCCAGCATCTTCAGTATGCCGTTCGCGTCCATGTCGATGACATGTGCCTCGTGGTGATGTTCCTGGTCATCAGGACTTGTCGCAAGATGCAGGTCCGTAACGTACGTGCCGGTATCATGATCCAGGGGGTTGGTGTGATGCAGATGCAGATGCAATGGCAGTATCTGCATTAGGCAGACTGCAGCCGCGAGCACCCAGAGGAATCGCGTATGGCGACTAATATGGCGCTTTAGGCGGTACACAATTACAGTCTACTCGGGAGACTATTCATACGGCAAGCGCTGGGGTGAATTAATGCGAATAACCCATTGGTAAGTATCAATAATAACTGTACGGATGCTGCTTTCGGGGTGGTAAATGCCCTTAATATATGGTTCATAATCACTCAAAAAGGGGAAGGTCGGAAGTCGTGCTTGATATATTAAGACGTGTACGGCAACTATTGCGGCTTTCCCGTCGTAGAAGCCTAGCCTGGGAACGGCAAATTCCGGGAGTATTCCGGTCCTTCCTAAAAAATACCTGACTGAATTACTCAGATGACCGGAGTAGCCCTCAACCCGGCCATCCAGCGTAAGTCAGTGTTAGTCAAGGTAGTACTGGAAGTGGACATTCCTGGGTAGGGTTCGGGTTAG
>JBFELL010000156.1:0-6899 GCA_041552135.1 Gammaproteobacteria bacterium | reverse complement strand
AGGTCCAGGTGCCAGAAATCGACCGGCTTGCCGGCCTTGCGGTTCTTGCGGATGGCCTTGCGGACGGTGCCGCTGCCCGAGTTGTAGGCGGCCAGTGCCAGCAGCCAGTCGCCATCGAATTCCTGCTGCAGCCAGTCGAGGTAGTCCAGTGCCGCACGGGTGGAGGCAATGATGTCGCGTCGTTCGTCGTGCCACCAGTCCTGCTTGAGGCCGTACAGCTTGCCGGTGCCCGGAATAAACTGCCAGAGACCGGCGGCCCGGCCATGTGAATAGGCAAACGGGTCATAGGCGCTTTCAACAAACGGCAGCAGGGTGATCTCGGCAGGGAAGCCGCGCTTCTCAACCTCGGTATTTATGTAAGCCAGGTAGGGTTCGCCGCGCCTGAAGATGCGTTCGACATGTGCCGCACTCTTGCCGTAATTGGCGGCACGCCGGATCACGGTCGGCTGCTGCTTGCCGGGCAAGCGGAAACCCTCGCGCACCGTTTGCCAGAAATCAGGCTCCGGTATCTGGCTGACTGGCTCGGATGTCGTCGGTGGTAAGCCGGCCGCCGGTGCCGGGTAGTAATCGACGGGAACGGTTTCCACCGTGGCCGGGGGCAGGGAAGAGGGCTGCGGTTCTTCGGGTGATCCGGACAGCATCGAGGCGCAGCCGCCGAGCAACAGGAGGATGCCGGAAAGGGTTGCCGTTCTGTTGAATCCGGTGTTCATAAGTCAGAATATCGACGCCATCAGATGGTCGCTTGAGAGTCACAATGTGATGCAGTTCACTATTGCCGAAACATTGCAGTATCCGGCCGGGAAAATGCGGAACATGACCGGCCTGATGTCGATCGGTATGCTGACAGCCGGGCACAGGAAGGTCAATAGCCAGGGGCGTGAGGCCGCTCTGCATCGCCAGATTGGATGGGGTATTATCCCGGTCAATGAGTACAGAACAGGTAGTGTCCTTGCGGGCCAATTCCCTGCGTGACTGGTATCGCCGGCCACTGGGACAGTTGCTGGCCACGGCCGAAACCGGGGCCCTTGCCGAACAACTGCCGCAGCTGTTCGGCTACCACCTGTTGCTGGTTGATCCGCCCTGGGCGTTCTGTTCACTCGATGACAGCCGGATTCCCCACCACGTCACCCAGCGTGTGCAGGCAAATGGCAGCGACCGGCCCGGCATGATGGGAAACACCGATGCCTGGCCCGTCATGACCGATACACTGGACGCCATCGTGCTGCCCCACAGCCTGGAGCTGTCAGATGATCCTCACCAGGTCCTGCGAGAGGCTGACCGCTGCCTGATCCCGGACGGCCACGTGGTCATCTTCGGCTTCAATCCGCGCAGCCTGTGGGGTGTGCGGCGCTTGCTGACGCGTGGTAGCGCGTCGATGCCGTGGGGCATGCGTTTCATCAGCATGAGCCGTGTCATGGACTGGCTCAAGCTGCTGGGTTTCGACACCCTGCACAGCCAGTACCTGCTGCACCGGCCGCCATTGCAGAACATCCGGATGCTCGAGCGGCTGAGGTTTCTCGACCCGGCGGCCGGAAACGGGCGCATGCTGCTGGCGGGTGCCTACATGCTGGTTGCCCGCAAGCGCACCGTTATCATGACACCGATCAAGCTATCCCGAAGTGCCCGCAGCCAGCTGTTCCCGGTCCGGGTGCCAGGGCCGACCCAGCGACATATCCGTCGTGCCGGTTGAGGCCTGGACCGATGGCGCCTGCCGGGGCAACCCGGGCCCGGGGGGCTGGGGTGTGCTGCTGCGCTACAAGGGTAATGAAAAAACACTCTATGGTGCGGAGCGCGAGACCACCAACAACCGCATGGAACTGATGGCGGCCATCCAGGCGCTGGAAAGCCTGACGCGCCAGTGCAGTGTGAAGCTGACGACCGACTCCCAGTACGTGCAGAAGGGCATCACCGAGTGGCTGCCCAACTGGAAACGGCGCGGCTGGAAGACGGCGGCGAAGAAACCGGTCAAGAATGCCGATCTCTGGCGGCGACTCGACCAGGCGGTTGCCGATCACGAGGTCGAGTGGCACTGGGTGAGGGGGCACAGCGGCCATCCCGGGAACGAGCTGGCCGACGCGCTGGCGAACCAGGCGATAGACGAGATGCTGCAAACATAGTTGTTATCAGCGCTAATCAATACAAGCGTTAATCGCAAAGGCGCCTTTGCGCTGAATATTTTTTATACCGGAGCAATGTACATGCGACAAATTGTACTGGACACGGAAACCACCGGCCTGGAGCCCTCCGACGGGCACCGGATTATCGAGATCGGCTGTGTCGAGCTGATCAACCGGCACATCACCGGCAATACCTACCACCAGTACATCCAGCCGGACCGCGAGATCGACCCGGGTGCCATCGAGGTGCACGGCATCACCAACGAGTCACTGGCCGACAAGCCGCGCTTCGCGGATATCTCGGAGGAATTCCTGAGCTTCATCACGGGCGCCGAACTCATTATCCACAACGCCCCGTTCGACGTCGGCTTCATCAACCACGAGTTCAAACTGCTGCCGACCCGCCCCGGCACGGTTGAGGATTTCTGCACCGTTGTGGATACGCTGACCATGGCGCGGCGCCTGCACCCGGGGCAGCGCAACAACCTGGATGCCCTGTGCCGGCGCTATGAAATCGACAACTCGCAGCGCGAGTTGCACGGCGCCCTGCTCGATGCCGAGATCCTGGCCGATGTCTACCTGACAATGACCGGCGGGCAGGCCACCCTGTCACTGGATGCACGTGGCGATGCACAGGGAAGCGGCACGACCCGTATCCGCCGGCTGGCGGCCGGACGGCCCGGGTTGCGCGTGATCCGGCCGACCGAGGACGAGATGGCCTCGCACGAGGCGCGACTCGAGGCCATCGATAAAAGCTGCAGGGGCACAGCGCTCTGGCGCAGCCTGAAAACCTGACCCAAAAGGCGCCCCCAAAGGGGACAGATTTATTTGCAAAGGGGACAGATTTATTTGCGCCCCCAAAGGGGACAGATTTATTTGGGTTCCAAATAAATCTGTCCCCTTTGGGGGTTACAGGATTACATCCAGCAGCAGGTAGCCGCCGAGGAAAATCGCGATCCAGAGCACCATGCTGCCGGTCGGCCAGGAGGCGGCCAGGTGGTAGTCGGCCAGGGACGTGCGGCAGTACATCGTGTTGAGCGTCTGGCGGTAATTCTGCCGGATACCATGCAGGACCCCGATCACCGGGTGCGTCGCCCGGCGCAGGAAGCTGACCGTCGCCGGCAGCAGCTTGCGGTAGAACCATTCGGCATCGATATTGACCGCGTGCAGTTCCGGCGGGGCGTAGCCCTTGATCTCCATCCAGACAAAGGCCAGTGCAGCGAAGCACAGCAGCTGCAGCTGCGCGAGTACATGGGTGGTGTCATAGGGCCAGTAGTCGACCTCCCAGGGCAATAGCGCGTAGAGGTACTGCGGCAGACAGCCGATCAGGATGCACAGCACAGCCGCGAGTGCCATGGCCAGCAGCATGTTGCGTGGCGCCTCGGCGGTGCGGATACCCGAGTCATGCGCGAAGAAGGCGAAAAACGGGACCTTGATGCCGGCATGGTGCAGTACGCCCGCCGAGGCGAACAGCAGCATCAGCCAGACAATGTCCTGGCCCTCCTCGAGCAGGGCGCTCATGACCAGGGACTTGCTGACAAAGCCGCTGAACAGCGGGAGCGCGGAAATCGAGGCGGCGCCGACGATGCACAGCAGGGCGGTCTTCGGCATGCTCTTGTACAGGCCGCCGAGATCGGATGCATTGGTGTTGCCGGCACGGAACAGCACCGCGCCCATCGACATGAACAGCAGCGCCTTGTAGAGAATATGCGAGAAGGCATGGGCGACAGCGCCATTGAGTGCCAGGGCCGTGCCGATGCCGATGCCGCAGACCATAAAACCGAGCTGGTTGATCAGGCTGTAGCTCAGCACCCGCCGCAGGTCGTTCTCGATAACCGCGTAGAAAATGGGAAAACAGGTCATGACCGCACCGATGTAGATCAGCAGGTCGGTACCTGGAAAACCCCGCGCCAGGGTGTATACCGCCACCTTGGTGGTGAATACGGACAGGACCGCGGCACCGGTGGGCGTGGCCTCCGGGTAGGCATCCGTGAGCCAGTTGTGCAGGAACGGGAAGGCGCACTTGATGCCGAAGGCAAGCAGGATCAGCCAGCCGCCGGGGTTTTCGATGCCAATGAAGTCGAAGGCCAGTGAACCGGTGTACCGATAGTGGACCAGTGTGCCGGCCAGCAGTAACAGGCCGGAGCTGACCTGGAAGAGCAGGTAACGGATGCCGGCGCGGGATGCGCTGGCGCTGCGGCGCGCCCAGACCAGGAACACGGAGCTGATCACCAGCAGTTCCCAGAAGATGAACAGCGTGATCAGATCACCGGCGAACACGGCGCCGAGTGCACTGCCGGCGTAGACCAGTCCGGCGACATGCTGCATGGTGTCGCGCAGGTGCAGTGTGTAAATGACCAGGATAAAGGCGGCGATATGGAAGATGTAGCCGAACAGCAGACTCAGCCGGTCGGCGCGCATCAGGGTCAGCTCGAATTCCAGCAGCGTTACGCTGAGGAGGGTGCCGTCAGGTACGTCGAACCAGAGGTGCAGGCCGCCCAGCAACGGTGCTGCCAGCATCAGTGCCGCGCGCAGTGGACCGCGCGTCAGCAGGGCCAGCAGCGCGGCCAGGAAGAAGGGGACGAACGGCGGCAGTTCACTCATCCACATCGTAGTAGTCTTCCCTTCGCATCATGAGTTTGCGCAGCAGTTTTGCCACCAGCACCAGCATGACGAAGGCGACGAATCCGTAGATGGCGTAGAAACCCGGTAACTGCTCCCAGTCGCGGCTTGCGTGGCGGTGAATAATGAAATCCAGCACGAAGAGCAGTCCGCAGACGGCATAGAAACCGCGCAGAAAACGGTTGACGTTTTCCGGCTTGTCGAAGAGGTACTGTTTTTCGTCGGGGTGCTTCATGTCAATTCGCTCCGGCAATGGTCACGGCGAGCTGGTAAAAGGGCTCCGGGTAGAAGAACAGCACCAGGCAGGCGAGCGAGGTGACGATCATGGCGGCCAGGCAGCTTGCCGGCGCCTCCCGGACCTCGGTGTAGACCGTGCCGTCTTTGGCCTTGCCGAAGAAGGCCCGGACGGGGACCGGCAGCAGGTAGGCGATGTTCAGCAGCGAGCTTGCCAGCAGCACGGTGAGCAACAGCCACTGGCCGGCCTCCAGCGTGCCGAGTGCCAGGTACCACTTGCTCCACATGCCGCCGAAGGGCGGCAGGCCGATCATGCTGAGGCTGGCGATAAAGAAGGCGCCAAAGGTGACCGGCATGGCGCGTCCCAGCCCGGCCATGTCGCTGATCTCGGACTTGTGTGCGGCCACCAGGATGGCACCGGCGCCGAAGAACAGGGTGATCTTGGCAAAGGCATGCATGGCGATGTGCATAACGCTGCCGAGGATGCTGGCCTGGGTGGCGAGCAGCGCCCCGAGCACGATGTAGCTCAGCTGACTGACGGTGGAGTAGGCCAGCCGCGCCTTGAGGTTGTCCCGGGTCATGGCCACCAGCGAGGCCAGCAGGATGGTGGCCCCGGCGAACCAGACCAGCCAGTCGCTGGCGCCGCTCTCGGTAATGAACCCGGTGCCGAAGATATAGACCGTCACCTTCAGCACGGTGAAGACACCCGCCTTGACCACCGCCACCGCGTGCAGCAGGGCACTCACCGGGGTCGGTGCGACCATCGCCGCCGGCAGCCAGAGGTGGAACGGCATGACCGCGGCCTTGCCGATGCCGAAGATGTACAGGGCGAACAGCAGCCCCGCCCAGGCGGGGTCGATCTTGCCGGCGAGGATGCCGCCCTGGCGGAAATCCAGCGTGCCGGTGAAGCTCCAGGTGATCAGGATGGCCAGCAGCTGCAGGCCGATCGAGGTGCCCAGCAGGATCATGACGTAGGTGCGCGCACCGCGCCTGGCCTCCGCCGTGCCGGTATGCGCCACCAGCGGGTAGGTCGAGATGGTGAGCACCTCGTACCAGAGAAACAGGGTGAACAGGTTGCCGGCGAAGGCGACGCCCATGGTGCTGCCGATGGCGATGGCGAACAGGGCATAGAAGCGGGTCTGGTTCTGCTCGTGATGGCCGCGCATGTAGCCGATGGCGTAGACGGAGGTGATCAGCCACAGCACCCCGGCCACCAGGGCAAACAGCATGCCGAGCGGCTCGATCTCCAGCCGCAGCGACAGGCCGGGCAGGGGTTCGGCCAGCTGCAGGGCGATTGTTGCGCCGGCCTGCAGCCGCAGGTAGAGATTGATGACGAGGAGGCTGAGTGCGCCGGCGGTGACCAGCGTGACCGCCTCGCGCAGGTTCGGCCAGCGCCCGCACAGGACAATGCCCAGGGCGCCGGCAAACGGCAGCAACAGCGCCGCGAGCAGCAGGGCCTGGTCGCTCATCGATCGGTCACTCCCAGCAGCTGTACCACGGTTTCAGCGACGCCCACGGTCAGGTCGGTATCCAGGCCAAACCAGATGTTGGCAATGACCAGCAGCCACATCGGCACCAGCATCGACAGCGGTGCTTCCCTGACCGGCTCTGCCCTCGGGGTCGCCGGCTGGAAGAACAGGGTCTCCACCAGATTCCACATGTAGACGACCGCGAGCAGCGAGCCGACGAGGATGATGAGGGCGATCAGCCAGTGCTGTTGCTCGATGGCGGCAAGCACCAGGTACCATTTGCTGATGAAACCGGCAGTGCCCGGCACGCCGATCAGGCTCAGGCCGGCAATGAAGATGGCCCCGAACGTCCACGGCATCTCCCGGCCGAGTCCCCCGATCTGGCTCAGCCGGGTGGAACCGACCCGGTACACCAGGGCGCCGAGGGCCATGAACAGCGCGCCCTTCATCAGCGCGT
>JBFELL010000155.1:0-6971 GCA_041552135.1 Gammaproteobacteria bacterium | reverse complement strand
GGCTGAAGCCGTTCCTGCAGCAAGTATTTTTGCAATGATTGGGTTTATATGGCCGGCCGTCGCGCTCTATAATACGCCCCCTGTCCGGCGGCCGAGTTTATGGCGGCTTGTGCCGGTCCCCTCGCGACGATAAGCTGTGAACCCCGTCAGGCCCGGAAGGGAGCAGCGGCAGCAGTGGACTCGGGCGCCGGGGTGTGGCTGGTACAGGTCGCCTCCCGTTTTGCATCATAACCACGGTGTTCGTGGGAGATAACAGGGCATATCCGTTAAATGAGTTACCAGGTCCTGGCGCGCAAGTGGCGCCCGCGCAATTTCACTGAACTGGTCGGGCAGGACCACGTGCAGCAGGCGCTGGTGAATGCCCTCGATAATGACCGCCTGCATCACGCGTATCTGTTCACCGGCACCCGCGGTGTCGGCAAGACCACCATTGCGCGCATCTTCGCCAAGTCCCTGAACTGCGAGAGCGGGGTGAGTTCGACCCCCTGCGGTACCTGCAGTGCGTGCACGGAGATCGACGAGGGCCGCTTTGTCGATCTCGTCGAGGTCGACGCCGCCTCGCGCACCAAGGTGGAGGACACCCGCGAGCTGCTGGAGAATGTCCAGTACGCACCGACCCGGGGCCGCTACAAGGTCTACCTGGTGGACGAGGTGCACATGCTCTCCACGCACAGCTTCAATGCGCTGCTCAAGACGCTCGAGGAGCCGCCGCCGCACGTCAAGTTCCTGCTGGCCACGACCGACCCGCAAAAGCTGCCGGTCACCATCCTGTCACGCTGCCTGCAGTTCAACCTCAAGAGCCTGAGCGTCGCCCAGATCAGCGGTCAGCTCGGTCACATCCTCGGCAAGGAATCCATTACCGCGGAAGACGGCGCCATCCGCCAGATTGCGTTCGCCGCCGACGGCAGCATGCGCGACGCCCTGAGCCTGCTCGACCAGGCCATCGCCTACGGCAGCGGGGAGTTGCGCGAGGCCGAGGTGCGCGCCATGCTCGGCACCATCGACCGCGATGCGATCTACCGCCTGCTGCAGGCCCTGGCCGACGGCAATGCCGCGGTGCTGCTGGAAGAGGTCGGCAAGGCCGATGCCTTCGCGCCCGATTATGCAGCGATGCTGGCCGACATGCTCTCCGTGCTGCAGCGCATCGCGGTGGCGCAGCAGCTGCCGGATGCCATTGACGACAGCTTTGGCGACCGCGATGGCGTTGCCGGCCTGGCCGGCCGGCTGTCGCCCGAGGATGTGCAGCTGTTCTACCAGATCGGGCTCATCGGCCGGCGTGACCTGTCGCTGTCCCCCGATCCCCGCGGCGGCTTCGAAATGGTGATGCTGCGGATGCTGGCATTCCAGCCGGATGCCGGGCGGCGCAACCCGGCGCCGGGGGCGACGGTGGCCACAGCCCCGGCGCTCAGCGAACGCAAGACGACGGCACCGGCTGCCGCCAGGCGGGATGCACCGCCTGCGGCAGAGACCGGCGGTCAAGCGGCCGCCGTGAAGGCGGTGTCACCCGCGCCGGCAGCCCTGCAACCGGAGACGGGGGGCTGGTCGGAGATTGTCGGACAGCTGGAACTCGTGGCGGTGGCACGCGAGCTGGCCAATAACTGCGCACTGCAGGAAGTGACCGATACCGCGGTCCGGCTGTCGCTGGACCCCTCCCACAGTCACCTGAAAAGCGAGGCCAGGGTAAGGCAGATCGAGGCGGCGCTGTGCGCGTTCTACGGCCACAGTGTCAGGCTGACGGTGAATGACACGGCGGAACTGGTCAGCGAGACACCGGCTCGCAAGCAGGCGCGCGAGCAGAACGAGCGCCAGGCGCAGGCGGTGGAATCGATCGAGCAGGATGAGAACATCCGTGCCTTCCAGGACGCCTTCGGTGCAACGATCAACTACGACTCGATACGTCCGCGGGACTGATGACGGGCGGCCCCTGCTGAGGCATCGGAACAATACTGCAGGAGCGCCTCCCGGCCGTGATTCGCGCCGGGGGCGGCGTTCCTACAGGTGATTTTGAACGACCAGGCAATAACACGAGGAACTCGGTATGAAAGGCGGTTTGGGAAACCTTATGAAGCAGGCGCAGGAAATGCAGGCCAACATGCAGAAGGCCCAGGAGGCGCTTGCGAAAATGGAAGTGACCGGTGAATCCGGCGGTGGCATGGTGAGTGTCGTGATGAGCGGCAAGCACGAGGTGCGCCGGGTGAACATCGACGACAGCCTGCTGGGCGATGACAAGGACATGCTGGAGGACCTGGTGGCGGCGGCAGTCAACGACGCGGTGCACAAGGTCGAGGCGGCGATGCAGGACAGCATGTCCGGCATCGCCGGCGGTCTGAACCTGCCGCCGGGCATGAAGCTGCCGTTCTGAACTGACGGATGAGCGGCTCCCGCCTGATCGGGCACCTGATCGAATCGCTGCGCTGCCTGCCGGGTGTCGGCCCGAAATCCGCGCAGCGCATGGCCTATCACCTGCTCGAACACGATCGTGACGGCGGGCGGCAACTCGCCGGGGCGCTGCAGCAGGCGATGGAGCATGTCGGGCACTGTCGGGAGTGTCGCACCCTGTGCGAGGACGAGCTCTGTAACCTGTGCGCCAGCGAGCGCCGCGATCGCAGCCTGCTGTGTGTCGTGGAGACACCGGCCGACGTGCTGGCGCTGGAGCAGTCGATCGGCTACCAGGGTCTGTACTTCGTGCTGATGGGGCATCTCTCGCCGCTGGACGGTATCGGGCCCGACGCGCTCGGGCTGGACAGGCTTGCAGTGAGGTTGCAGTCCGGCGAGATCGGCGAACTGATCCTGGCGACCAACCCGACGGTGGAGGGCGAGGCCACGGCGCACTATATCGGCGAGCTGGCACGTGAGCAGGGGGTGAGGGTGACCCGGATCGCGCACGGTGTGCCGATGGGCGGCGAGCTTGAGTACATCGATGGCAATACCCTGTCGCACGCCTTCGCGGGCCGGCAGGACATTTGATCAGCAGGGGATATACACCACACCATGCAGGAGCGGCGCCCTCGCCGCGATGCGGTGGTGGATCAATCGCGCCGGGGACGGTGCGCCTGCAGGTGTGTGTTGTTCATTAGGGAACAGGGGGCGATGACATGGCTGACTGCATTTTCTGCAAAATGGCAAGCGGCGAGATCCAGCCGGATGTCGTGTATGAAGACGACGATGTGCTGGCCTTCCGGGACGCCAACCCGACGGCGCCGACGCATGTGCTGGTTATACCGAAGGCCCACATCGCCACCACCAATGATCTCGACGAGGGGAATGTCATGATCGTGGGCAAGCTCTATCTGGCGGCCAGGCAGGTGGCGCAGGATGAAGGCATCGCCGAGCGTGGTTACCGCATGGTGATGAACTGCAACCCCGAGGCGGGGCAGTCGGTCTACCACCTCCACCTGCACCTGCTGGGCGGGCGTGCGATGGGCTGGCCGCCGGGCTAGCCGGCCGCGGTCCTTATGGTAACTGCCCCGTCCTGTTTTCGGGCCGTGTGATTCAGTCGAGCTGCCGCTGGATGCGTCTGCGCAGGACCAGCAAAACCAGGCCGGCCAGCAGCAGGGGGAACAGCGGATCGACCGGGCGCGATGTCTGCAGCATGCACCCGCTACCGCCACCGCCGCCATCGCCACCAACCCCGACACCGCCTTCGCGGATCAACCGCCAGTTCAGCGTTTCATCCCACTCGGCGTTGCTCAGGTCGCCCACCAGACTTTCATCGATGGTTGCAGGGTCAGCGAACATCGCGACATTGTTGATGGCGCCGGCCACTGTGTTGGCATCTCCCATGATGTCGCCCAGGCCGGCGAAGAACATGAGTGAGCGGATCGAGTTCGCCGGTATCGTGGTCTTTGCGAAGCTCACGCCGATGCCCTCGCCCGTATCCATGCATTCAAATACGGTCTGGGTGACGGCCGTCGGGGTCTTGGGCGGATTCACCGACCCGAAGAGTACGATCGTGCTGACCGGAGCCTGTGGCGGGTCGCCATCGGATGTAATGACCCACCAGTCATCCACTTTGAACAGCTCATCGCCCGATGAGGTCATTTCAACAGTTGTCGCGGCATCGGAACCCAGGTTGACCGGCACATCGACCGTCAGCTCAATCGGGTCATCGGTCGTGTTTTCAAAAAGCAGCCGTATTCGTGCAGCCTGCAGAGGCTCGGAAAACAGGTACTCCACGGTCACGCGCAGACCATCGAGTCCCGCCAGGGGTTCGGGTTTCGCCGTGATGACCTGGCTGGTGAGGTTGTCCGTCAGCTCGACCGTTTGCCCGAGTGCGGTGAAGAGCTGATTGTTGATGAAGACCTGCCATCCCTTGTCGTAGGCGCTGATGTTGCCATCATTGGCCCTGAAGGCATTCTCGATTGTCAGACCCAGCGAGTTATCGCATGCGGTGTCCGGGGGCGGGAAGGCGCGCCCGGTGTCCGTGCCGCCGTTGTTGTTGACCAGCCATTCGCTGCCCGTATCCGTGGTGATCAGCTGGGGTAGCGGTACCTCGACCGTGTCCGGCCAGGCGGAACCGGGCAGCATGGCCAACAGCACGACTGACAGGGCCAGTCCCGCTATTTTGTTGATTCTTTTCATGATTGCATCTCTCTAACACCCTCCAGCATTTCGCTGCTCCTATAATAAATATAGTCCAGACAAATCAGATGCTTGTTGATGCCGGTCAAGCCCCCTCAAGAGCCGCTAGCGAGTAATCTCCGGTAGCTTTCCAGGCGCCGGGCACTGATCGAGCCGTCCTCGACGGCCGCGATAACAGCACAGTCGGGCTCCGAGACATGCCGGCAGTTGTTGAACCGGCAGTGGCCGAGGTGGGGGCGGAACTCGCGGAAGCCGGCGGCGAGCGCATCGGGATCCACCTGGCCGAGGTGGAAGTCGCGCACGCCCGGTGAGTCGATCAGGTCGCCGCCATGCGGCAGGTGGTAGAGCGTGGTGGTCGTGGTGGTGTGCCGGCCCTGACCGGATGCCGCCGAGAGCCTGCCGATGGCAATGTCCAGCTCGGGCAGCAGTCGCTTGATGAGCGAGGACTTGCCGACACCCGACTGGCCGACGAGGATGCTGGTCTTGCCGGTCAGCCGGTCGGCGAGTTGCTCAAGGCCGCGGTTCTGCCTGGCGCTGGTGTAGACGACCGGGTAGCCGGTGTCGACGTAATCGACGAGCCGGGATTCCAGTTCGCTGCGTGCTGCCGCGTCGAGCAGGTCGGCCTTGTTGATGACCAGTGCCGGGGTGGCATTGGCCAGTTCCGCGGCAACCGTGTACTTGTCGATGAGAAAGGGCTCGAGCACGGGTTCGGGCGCGGCCACGATCACGATCTGCTCGATGTTGGCCGCCAGCGGCCGCTGGCGGTCGGTGCCGTCGGCCCGGGCGAGTACGCTGCGGCGCGGCGCAATGGCGGTGATGACGCCCTCCTGTTTGCCGGTTACCTCCCAGCTGGCGCGGTCACCGCAGACGATGCTGCCCAGGTTGCGCCGGGCGACGCAGCGGTGCAGTACGCCGGCCGCGTCCTCGACCAGCATCGACTTGCCGTAATTGACAATGACCAGGCCGGTTGAAGGCTGATGTATTGTGTCCGGGGTGGTGCTGTTGCCGCTTGGCGTCATGCAGTCGGCGAGGCCGGGACTGTTGCCCGCCTGACGCTAGGCCTGGTCAGGCAGCAGGGCGTCAAGCCTGGCTGCGCAGATGAAGTCGTTTTCGGACAGGCCGCCGGTGGCATGGGTGCTGTGGCGCACGTGGCAACGGTTGTAGCCTGCCTGGATATCGGGGGGGTGGTCCTCGGCATGCGCGATCCAGGCCGGCGCGTTGACGAAGGCCAGGGTCCGGTAATAGTCCCTGAAGGCAAAGGTGCGGCTGATTTCCCTGCCGCTTGCATCGATGCCCCAGTCGCCGTGCAGGCAGGCTAGCAGCTCGCTTGCGCCGTCAGCAGCGAGTGGCGACTCTCCTTCCCCGCAGGGCCTGCAGTGTCTGCCGGTGAGGCCGGAGGTTTGCATGTGCGCGGTTCAGAACTTGTAGTAGGTGTTGTTCAGGTAGCTGACCACGTCCTGGATATCCTCATTGAACCATGTCAGGCCGAGGTTGAGTTCACAGCGCTTGACCTGTTGCTTCAGGCCATCCAGCGTGGTGACGCGGCGGTCCTTGCGCGAGTAGACACTGTCGTCGTGACAGCCGGTGCAATTGTCCTTGACGAGTTGCTTGCCGCGCCCGGCGTCGGCGGCCTGTGTGGCGGGCAGTGCGCCCAGCAGCAGGGCAAGCGCGGTTGTCTGCAGTAATCGTTTCATGTGCGGCTCCGTTTGAGCGGTTATATGGTAGCGGATATATGTGCGATCCGCACCGGCGCCGGCGGATGCGAGTCATGAAATGCCGAGTACAGCGGGTCGGGCGTCAGGGTGCTGGCATTTTCCCTGTACATCTTCACCAGTGCCCGTATCAGGTCGTTGCCGTCCGACTGGCTGACGGCATACGCATCGGCCTCGAACTCATGCTTGCGCGACAGGCGCGCCATCAGCGGGTGCAGGAAGAAGGTGAAGGCGGGCGCCACCATGGCGAACAGCAGCAGGGCCATCCACGGGGATGCCTGGCTGATGCCGAGGCCGTTGTAGAACCAGTCCTGTGCCGCCAGCCAGCCCAGCAGGGCGAGACCGGCCAGGCTCAGCGCCGCGGTCGTCAGCAGACGTTTCTGGATGTGCTTCAGCTTGAAGTGGCCGAGTTCATGCGCCAGCACCGCCTCGACCTCGCCCGGTTCCAGGCTGTCGATCAGGGTATCGAAGAAGACAATGCGCTTGTTGCGGCCAAAGCCGGTGAAATAGGCATTGCCGTGACCGGAGCGCTTCGAGCCGTCCATGACGAATATGCCCTTGCTCCTGAAGCCGCACTTGTCGAGCAGTGCCTGGATGCGGGCCTTGAGTGTCTCGTTTTCCAGCGGCGAGAACCTGTTGAACAGGGGGGCGATGACGGCGGGGTAGGCCCAGAACATG
>JBFELL010000154.1:0-6981 GCA_041552135.1 Gammaproteobacteria bacterium | reverse complement strand
GGCGCGGCCTTAGTGGCAGGGGCCTTCTTCGGGGCCGCCTTCTTCGGCGCGGCCTTTTTGGCAGGGGCCTTCTTCGGGGCCGCCTTCTTCGGCGCGGCCTTTTTGGCAGGGGCCTTCTTCGGGGCCGCCTTCTTCTTGCCGGTGGCACCGGCCTCTGCAGCCGCCCGATGCTTGGCGATGGCCCGACGGATAGCATCCGAACGCGACTCGGACTTGGCGTGTTTCTTGACGTCGTCAACGATCTTGACGACTGCCTTGAAGATGTCCTTTATCTCGCCAACCCCTTGTACAGTACGAAGTTTTTCCTGTTCCTTGTAATACTCGATGACCGGAATGGTATGTGTCTCGTAAACCCGCAGGCGGTTGCCGATGGTCTCCTCATTGTCGTCGGCCCGGTGCCGCAGCTTGCCGCCGCATGCGTCGCAGCGCCCGTCGATGTGCGGCGGTGAGTAGAACATGTTGTACATGGCACCGCAGGACAGGCAGGTCCTTCGTCCGACCAGTCGCTGCAGCAGGGCATCGACATCCACGGCGACCAGCAAGGCCAGGTTGAGCGGCCGACCCAGCCCGGTCAACAGCTGGTCGAGCGCCTCGGCCTGCTGCAGGTTGCGGGGGAATCCGTCCAGAATGAAGCCCTTGCGTGCATCCGGGCGCACGATACGCTCATGGATGATACCGAGGACAATCTCGTCACTGACCAGCTGTCCGGCGTCCATGGAGACCTTGGCCTGGCGGCCCAGCGCCGACCCCGAGTCCACGGCCTCGCGCAACAGATCTCCCGTGGAAATCTGCGGCACCTTGTAGCGTTCGACCAGGAGTTGCGCCTGGGTTCCCTTGCCGGAGCCTGGAGCACCGAGCATGACAATTCTCATGGTGAGATCACTCCCCCTGGCACAATAAAATCCTTAACCTGATGTAATAACGAAGATTTTTTGAATTGAAACATACGAATTATTTGTTCGCCAACCGGCCGGCAATCGCTTAAGCTACCTGCTGCCGATAGGTGAAGTCAACGAAGTTCATGAAATAAATCATGTTTTGAGCTAGAATCTGCGGCCTTTGCAAACCGCCGACCGACCTGCCCTAGCAACCGCCGCCAGACAGCCATGAGCAAGATTGCCGATTTCACCGAAAGCGAGTTGTGGATTATCAGGACGACGCTCGAGGAGCGCTACGGCGAGGCCAGAGAGCCCATGCTGGCGGATGTCGAGTTGCGGCTCGATGCCGGCACGACCGAGCTAACCCAGTGCCCGGCCGCCTACTGGGAAGAGCGCGGCTGTCACTTCGTGATCTCGAAGACCGGTGATAACCGCTACCGCTGCCAGTTCTACTACCGTAATTACGAAATGTACGGGCCAAGCGTCGATGAATTCGATGACCTGTCCGAGTGCATGGTGACGTTGCTGCAGGTCCAGGCCGACCACGAGGCCAGCCGCACAGGCAGCACACCGGACCCCGTTTAACCCTTTCCATATCCATCGTATCCACCTCAAATCCAGGGAGACAAGCAGCATGGCCAGAGCAGCCAAGAAGAACGCGTTCTATGCCCAGTCCGGCGGCGTAACCGCCGTCATCAATGCCTCCGCCTGCGGCGTGATCCAGACCGCGCGCCAGCACAAGGACCAGATCGGCAAGGTCTATGCCGGTCGCAACGGCATCATCGGCGCCCTCACCGAGGACCTGATCGACACCAGTAAGGAATCCGCCCGCGACATCGCCGCGCTGCGCCATACGCCGTCCGGCGCCTTCGGTTCCTGCCGCTACAAGATGAAGAGCCTGGAGGCGAACCGGCGCGAGTACGAACGACTGATCGAGGTCTTTGAAGCACACAACATCGGCTACTTTTTCTACAACGGCGGCGGCGATTCCGCCGACACCTGTCTGAAGGTCTCGCAGCTATCCAAGGCCACCGGCTACCCGATCCAGGCCATCCACGTGCCAAAGACGGTCGACAATGACCTGCCGATTACCGACAACTGCCCGGGCTTCGGCTCCGTTGCCAAGTACATCGCCGTCTCCACCCGCGAGGCCAGCTTCGACGTCGCCTCCATGGCCAAGACCTCGACCAAGATCTTCGTGCTGGAGGTCATGGGCCGGCACGCCGGCTGGATCGCCGCCGCCGGCGGCATGGCCACCACCGGGGACTGCGACCTGCCGGTCGTGATCCTGTTCCCGGAGGTGGTCTTCAATGAACGCAAGTTCCTCGCCGAGGTGAAACGCAAGGTCAAGGAATACGGCTACTGCTCCATCGTCGTGTCCGAGGGCGTGCATGACAAGAGCGGCAAGTTCCTCGCCGACCAGGGCCTGAAGGACGCCTTCGGCCATGCCCAGCTCGGTGGTGTTGCACCGGTCATTGCCGGTCTGATCCGCGACAAGCTCGGCTACAAGTACCACTGGGCCGTGGCCGATTACCTGCAGCGCGCCGCACGCCACATCGCCTCCAAATCCGATGTCGAGCAGGCCTACGCCATGGGCAAGGCCGCCGTGGAAATGGCGCTGGCCGGCAAAAACTCCGTCATGCCGACCATCAAGCGCACCTCGAACAAGCCCTATCGCTGGACCGTCGGCGAGGCCAAGCTGTCCCGCGTGGCCAATGTCGAGAAGATGATGCCCAAGAGCTTCATCACGAAGGACGGCTTTGGCATCACCCAGCGCTGCCGCACCTACCTCGAGCCGCTGATCGCCGGTGAGGACTACCCGCCCTATGGCAAGGATGGCATGCCGAAGTACGTGCAGCTGAAAAACCTCGCGGTGCCGAAGAAGCTGAAGGGCTTCAAGCTGTAACCACGCTACGGACACACGCCCATGACACTGGAAAAGGCCCGCGAACTGCTCGCCGTGCAGGCCGACATGGGTGGCGGCTACAACCGCAACGGCGCCAGGCTGATCCTGGCCGAGGTCCAGCGTGACCACGGACAGGGCGCGGTCGATACCCTGATTCGGGAATTCGACCTGGAGACCCTGTTCGGCTTCCGTCCGGGCACGACTTTCAAGGCGCCGGTATAACCCCGCCACGCGGACACACGCTTTCCAAACAGGAGAATCACGATGTCGACTGAACTCATTTTTGCCCTGGCCTGCGGCACTCTGGCGCTGGTCTACGGCATGGTCTCTGTCAAATGGATCCTTGCCAAGCCGGCCGGCAGCGCGCGCATGCAGGAAATCGCCAGCGCCGTACAGGAAGGCGCCAAGGCCTACCTGAACCGCCAGTACATGACCATCGGCATGGCCGGCATCGTGCTGTTTGCCATTGTCGGCTTCTTCCTGGACTGGGCGACGGCCATCGGCTTCGCGATCGGCGCGGTGTTCTCCGGCCTTGCGGGCTACATCGGCATGAACATCTCGGTGCGCTCCAACGTGCGTACCGCCGAGGCCGCCAATGACGGCCTCAATGCCGCCATGCAGATCGCCTTCCGCGGCGGCGCGATCACCGGCATGCTGGTCGTCGGCCTGGGCCTGATCGGCGTGGCCGGCTTCTACGCCCTCATGCTCGCCATGGGGGTCGAGGACCCGATCCACCCGCTGGTCGGACTGGCCTTCGGCGGCTCGCTGATCTCCATCTTCGCCCGACTCGGTGGCGGCATCTTCACCAAGGGCGCCGACGTCGGCGCCGACATCGTCGGCAAGGTGGAGGCCGGCATCCCGGAGGATGATCCGCGCAACCCGGCCGTGATCGCCGACAACGTCGGCGACAACGTCGGTGACTGTGCCGGCATGGCCGCCGACCTGTTCGAGACCTACGCGGTAACGGTCGTGGCCACCATGCTGCTTGGCAGCCTGCTGCTGGGCGACTCCGGTCCGGCCGCGGCCCTGTACCCGCTGGTGCTGGGCGGTGTGTCCATTATCGCCTCCATCATCGGCACCTTCTTCGTCAAGACCTCGGAGGGCAGCAAGATCATGAATGCCCTGTACCGCGGCCTGATCGTCGCCGGCATACTGGCAGCCATTGCCTTCTACCCCGTCACGACCTGGGTGCTGGGCGAGAGCATTTCGGTCGGTGGCGAGGACATCGCCACGCGTTTCCTGTACTACTGCGCCCTGATCGGCCTGGCGCTGACCGCCGCCATGGTGGTCATCACCGAGTACTACACCGGCACGGAATTCAAACCGGTAAAACACATCGCCGAGGCCTCCACCACCGGCGACGGCACCAACGTCATTGCCGGCCTGGGCATATCCATGAAGGCCACCACCCTGCCGGTGATCGCCATCTGCGCCAGTATCTGGGGCGCCTATGAACTGGCCGGCCTCTACGGCATCGCCATCGCCGCAACCTCCATGCTGTCCATGACCGGCATCATCGTGGCGCTCGATGCCTACGGCCCGATCACGGACAATGCCGGTGGCATTGCCGAGATGGCGGAACTGGACGAGAAGATCCGCAACATCACCGACCCGCTGGATGCCGTCGGCAACACCACCAAGGCGGTCACCAAGGGCTATGCCATCGGCTCCGCCGGCCTGGCCGCACTGGTGCTGTTTGCCGACTATACCCACGCCCTCGGCAAGCACGGTGAGGCCGCGCTCAACTTCTCGCTGGATAACCACATGGTACTGATCGGCCTGTTCATCGGCGGCCTGGTGCCCTACCTGTTCGGCGCCATGGCGATGGAGGCCGTGGGCCGCGCCGCCGGCGGCATCGTCAACGAGGTGCGCCGCCAGTTCAGGGAGATGCCCGGCATCATGGACCACAGCCAGAAGCCGGACTACTCCAGGGCGGTCGACATGCTGACCCGGGCGGCCATCAAGGAAATGGTGATCCCCTCCCTGCTGCCGGTCGCCGTACCGGTCATCGTCGGTCTGACGCTGGGCAAGGAGGCACTCGGCGGCCTGCTGATCGGCACCATCGTCACCGGCCTGTTCGTCGCCATCTCCATGACCACCGGCGGCGGCGCCTGGGACAACGCCAAGAAGTACATCGAGGACGGCAACTTCGGCGGCAAGGGCAGTGATGCCCACAAGGCCGCCGTCACCGGCGATACCGTCGGCGACCCCTACAAGGATACGGCCGGCCCGGCGATCAACCCGTTGATCAAGATCATCAACATCGTCGCCCTGCTGATCGTGCCGTTGCTGTAACGGGCTGGCTTCGTAACACGTAGGTCGGATTAGCTGCGCAGCAGCGTAATCCGACATTGGATGACCTGATGTCGGGTTACGGCGCTTCGCGCCTAACCCGACCTACGCTTCCTCCGTAGAGATCGGAATGATTTTTAATAACATTTTTCCACCTTGCGTACTTTGCGTCTTTGCGGTGAAAAGGTCTTTGCCTTCTCTGCATCCTTTGCGCCTCTGCGGTAGTTTTTATAGAACCAGACCATGAAGATCTGCATCATCTCCGACAGCCACGACAACCGCGAACTGCTCGCGGCGGCCGTGCGTGCCGCACGGGACGCAGGCGCGGAGGTCGTGCTGCACTGCGGCGACGTGGTCGCACCGAGCACGCTGGAGGTGATCAAGCCATTCGGCCTGCCGATCCACGTCATCCATGGCAACAACCCCGGCGACCTCTACATGATGGGCCACATCGCCTCGAAGCCCTCCAGCCTGGTGCACTACTACGGCCAGGACGCCGGCATCAAGCTGGCCGGCCGGCGTATCTTCATGGTGCACTACCCGCACTACGGCGAGGCCATGGCAAAGACCGGCGACTGGGACCTGGTGTGCTGCGGCCATGATCACGTTGCCGATATCCGCTCCATCGGCAACCTGTCCGGCAGCGAGACCGTGCTGGCCAACCCCGGTACCGTCGGCGGCATCAAGGCGCCGCCCACCTGGATCCTCGGCGATCTGGAGACCATGCAGTTCGAGATCCGCGATGTGCCGCTAGCCGCGGAACAGACGGCCGGCATTGTATAGAATACGTACGCAGAACAGCCCCTGTTGGCCGGGCAGCAGCAACGCGAGTCAGACCGAAGAATGTTGTTACGCTTTACCCTGCGGACCCTGCCTCTGTGCGGTGAACATGCAACCGGTGCAATCATCCTGCGAATATCAGGTAATCACATATGAAAGACCACGATATCAGCCCGGAAAAACTGGTGGCCGGAGACAAGAGCGGCATCGACCTGTCCGAGTCGCGGCCGTCGCTGGAGGCCCTGCTGAAGGAGCACGAGCAGCACCTGGCCGCCCTGCCCGCCGATGCCGGTCCCGTCGAGCGCGCCCGTGTGCAACTGGACATTGCCGAGACCCTGCTGGCCCTGCAGCGCAAGGACGAGAGCTGGAAGATCGCCCGCGAGGTGTTCGACACCTGCGCCGCCGCCGGGAGCTGGCAGGACGCCATCGAGGCCTGCGACATCCTGTTCCAGTGCGAACAGGAGGAATCGCTGGCCGCACTCGGCAATGGCGTCTGGCTGTCCATCACCTTCCCGGTCCCGGCACAACTCACTGTCGCCCTGCTGCAGCACATCGTCGACGAGACCCCGGATGACTCCGACGGTGCGGCCGTCGCCGCGATGGCCGCAAACTATATCGCCGAACTGCGCACCGAGGGTGACGAGCAGGCAAGCCTGACTTTCTTCACCCGGCAGATCCTGGCCGGCGTTGCCAAGCGCCACCGCGGCATCGAGGACGATCCCGAGATGATCAAGATGTGGATCGAGATCCTGGGCCTGAACGATGTCCAGGAACTGCTGTCACGCCTGGCGGCCATGCTCGACGCCATCGTCGGCGACAACTGGTGGATTGACCGCGATGCCCTGCGTGAGAAGTTGCCGGTGAACTAGGCCCCGGCGCCGAAACGTTTCACCATCGCGGTCGGTGCCGCTCCTGCTGCCCGCAGTCCGTAGGTCGGATCAGGCCGAAGGCCGTGATCCGACGCTGACCGGTACACCCCGCCGGGTTACGGTGCGTCGCACCTAACCCGACCTGCAGCACTAGCCCCCGGTGCCGAAACGTTTCACCATCGCGGCCGGTGCCGCTCCTGCTGTCCGCAGTCCGTAGGTCGGATCAGGCCGAAGGCCGTGATCCGACGCTGACCGG
>JBFELL010000153.1:0-7012 GCA_041552135.1 Gammaproteobacteria bacterium | reverse complement strand
GGCGTGACCAGCAGGTTGGGCAACGACGTCTCGAGCAAGGGGTTGCCCTGGCGCGGGGGTTCAGCGTCGAGCACATCAACAACGGCGCCTGCAATCTGTCCGCTTTGCACGGCTTGCAGCAGGGCCGCTTCATCGACGATGCCGCCACGCGCGGTATTCACGAGGATGGCGTCCCCTCGCATCCGTGCCAGTTCGGCGCTGCCAATCAGGTTGCGGGTCTGCGCCGTCAGCGGGCAGTGCAGGCTGACCACGTGGGATTCCGAGAGGACAACTTCCAGCGGTGTCCGGTCCTTGCGCAGGGCGGCATTGGCCCGTTCGGCAAGCAGGACGCGCATGCCGAATGCCTCGCCCATGCGTGCGACCGCCCGGCCCAGTTCACCGTAGCCAATAATGCCCAGCGTCTGGTCGTACAGTTCCCGGATCGGGTAGTCGAGCAGGCAGAAGTGTTCGGCCTGCTGCCACTTGCCGGCCCTGACGGCGGCGTGGTAGGCAGGCAGCTGGCGGTACAGTGAGAGCAGCTGGGCAAAAACGTATTCGACAACAGAGCGGGTTGCGTAGCCGGTAACGTTGCATACACTCAGACGGCGTTCCCTGGCGGCCCCGAGATCGATATTGTTCGTCCCGGTAGCGGCGATGCAGACCAGTTGCAGTGTGCCGGCTGTCTGCAGGATATCGCGGTCCAGTACCACCTTGTTGCTGACGACGACGCTGGCGCCCCGGATGCGCGCGGACACGTCGGCCTGCCGGGTGGCTGCATGAAAGTGCCATTGCGGCAGGGCATCATGCAGCGGCTGCAGATCGAGGTCGCCACGATCCAGCGATTCCAGATCGAGAAACACGCCCAGCACGGGCTTGCTCAGCCGTTGCCCAGCATGCCCTGTTTCAGGGAATCGCTGACCGGCTCGTCGCCCAGCCAGATCTTCAGCAGGGCACGGTAGAAGTCATTGCCGGGGATGACGCCGCGCCACACGTTGTTGATGCGCACCTCGGTGCCCGTGTCCGGGATGTAGTCAATGCTGATGACGTCACCGCGCTGCACGGTGCGGAACAGGCTGTTGAACTGTTCCAGCTGCGGCTGCAGTGCCGTGTACTCCTCCGGCGGGAGGTTGGCTGACAGTCCGTCATTCCAGCCATCGACGATTTTCTTCTTGCTGACTTCCTTGTAGAGAAAATGCATACGGACACTGGCCGGGCCGCTGTCTGACAGAATGGCCTGTGCATCACCGGTTTTCGACGGCAGGTAGAGTGCGCCGATATAGATCTCCATGAAAAACTTTTTCCGGACGCCGCCGCCGTTGAGCAGTAAATCACGATCTGTGTTGGCCAGCCTGACTGTGTCGGGAATTGCAGTATCGCCAAACCTGGCAGCATCGGCCGCGCTGATACCCGTGAAGAGGCTGAAAAGCAGGACGGCAATTTTATTTGGCATGGCGGTTTCTCCGTTTGTCATTTCATTAATGCCTGCCACGATGCCGGCGCTGCGTCAGCGCTTGCGCCAGACGTGACGGTTGATGTCTTCCACATGGACCGGAAATCCGCCGCCGTTAATGTCCTGATAATACTTTTCGAGCGTCAGTCGAACGACCGGAAAGGCCAGTTCATCCCAGGGTATTTCATGTTCGTCGAACAGGCGCACGTCGAGGCTTTCCGGTCCGGGCGCGTATTCCTCGGCCTGCAGCCGGGCGCGGAACATCATGTAGACCTGGCTGATGTGCGGGATGCTGAACACACCATACAGTGACATGTCGACAACCCGGGCGCGTGCCTCTTCCCAGGTCTCGCGTGCTGCGGCCTGTTCGGTGGTCTCCAGGTTCTCCATGAAGCCGGCCGGCAGGGTCCAGAGACCGAGGCGCGGTTCGATGGCGCGGCGGCACAGCAGCAGGCGGCCGTTCCATTCCGGGATGCAGCCTGCGACGATTTTAGGGTTCTGGTAGTGAATGGTGGCGCAGGTCTCGCAGACGAAGCGTGCCCGGTCGTCACCTGCCGGGATCTTTTCCACCACCCGGGCGCCGCAATTGCTGCAATAAATCATAGTGTTGGATAGCTGGATGCTGGCTGTATCAATGATGTCGCCCGATTGGCCGTTAAGCGGCCATGTTAAATGTGTGACAGATTGGCCCGGGACACGGATGTCCGGCGTCGTGCACGCGACCCGTGTCTGTGCGCTGCGCATCATCGCTGACCGGGCCATTAATGTAATGAATGATAACGGATTCGTTCGAAAAAAAACGCACGATCAGGGGGGCGGAAGCATGAAACAAGCTGGCCAGATCGATTCCGGTGAATTCATCGTGGCTGGCGCGGCTGTTCGCGACCGCTGGCATCGACCCGGCGGCGGATCCGGAAACCGCCCTCTGTGAGGCGGCGCTGTTGCGCCCTGACGTTCCGGGGTCACCCGTCAGGCGCGCAAAACCGGCTTCGGCCGGTTTTTTGTTGTCTGGTATCAACGCCCGGGGTTGCCGGCGGCAAGCAGCAGGCCGAGCATTGTCTTGGCATCGCGGATTTCGCCGCCATGTACCTGCTGCAGCGCGCTGTTCAGCGGCAGCCAGTGAATCTCGATGAGTTCATGTGCCTGTGGCCGTGCCGGTATCTGTGTCAGTTGCCTGGCGAGAAACAGGTGAATCACCTCGTCGCAGAAGCCCGGAGTGGTGAGGATTTCACCGAGCCTGTGCCAGGCGCCGGCCTGCAGACCGGCCTCTTCCTCCAGTTCCCGCTGCGCGGTGAGTTGCGCGGCTTCACCCGGCTCCAGCTTGCCGGCCGGCAGTTCCCACAGCCAGCCCCCTGCCGCATGCCGGTACTGGCGCAGCAGGCATACCCGGTCCTCTGCATCCAGTGCGACCACCGCGGCACCGCCGGGATGACGCACAATCTCCAGTTCCAGTGGCTGGCCATTCGGCAGTTGCAGGGACTCGAGGCCAAGCCGGATGACCCGGCCCTCGTAAAGCGACTTGGTGGTATGTGACAATGTTGCCTCCGATCTGTGCCCCGAGCCGCTATCTTACCGGAGCCTGTCGCCATGAGTGGAGCCCGAACACCGTTCTTCGAGCAGACGCCGCTGCATTTCAAATGCACGCGTTGCGGAGACTGCTGTGTTGCCGCGGACGGTTATCATGTTTTCCTCGACCGGGACGAGGCGGAAGCCATCCGCACCCTGCTTGGATTGTCCACCGGCTGGTTCCGGCGACGTTACCTGCACCGCCTGGCGGATGGCGAACTGGTGGCCGCGGCAGAGGCGGGCGGTCGCTGTGTCTTTCTGCAGGCAGATGGCAGCTGCCGGGTCTATCCGGCAAGGCCCCTGCAGTGCCGGACCTACCCGTTCTGGCCCGAGGTGCTTGCCAGCCGGCGGGCCTGGCTGCGCGAGGCGCGTCGCTGCGAGGGAATCAACTGCGGCAGCGAGGTACCGCCCGGCAGGATCCGCCGGCAGCTGAAGGCCTGCCTCTAGATATCCCCGACGGTCAGCCGCGCTGCGGTTCGAATATGCAGAACCACTGGCCGGAGCCGGCCGGGGCATGCCGGTCCTGGTACAGGCTGACCATCCGCATGCCAAGCGGGGGCGTCAGCGACGGGCCGCGGGTCATGGTGTCGATGTCCTCACCCGAGATGAGCTGATGGGTGATCGTCAGGTACAGGCGGTCCAGCACTCCGGCCCTGGCCAGGGTGTTGAATACGGCCGGCCCGGCGACCGCGTAGATACTGCGATAATTGCGCTTGCCGAGTACGGCCAGCATGGCATGACCCTCAACCGCACGACCCGCTCCGGCCCTGACGACCTCGATGCCGTTGTCAGTGAAGGAGTCGACCTTGTCCTGCGGTGCATCGGCGCCGGTAAAAATCACCAGGCGCCGGTCACGGTAGGGATCGAACGCATCCACCGGTATGGCAAGGCTGCTGCTGAGAACCGCAATATCCGGTTGCGGCGCCAGCCCGTGCGCCTCTCGCCAGGCACGCAGGTCGGCGAATCCGGCGCCGACCGGCAGGTAATCCTGTGCCTCACCGACGATGCTCTGCCTCAGGTAACGTCCGCTGGTAATCAGCAGGTCGGCCTGTGCGGCCAGTTCCTGGTAGAGGCGCCAGTCACGTGCATTGACGGTTTGCTTTGGCACTTCATGGCTGGCGCGCCCCTCGGTGGCAACAGCGATCCGGCCATCGAGGGTGGTGATGAAATTACTGTAGACATATGGCCGGCCATTGCCGCCGCGTGTATGCAGGCTGTGATCCAGGTAGAGGCCCGGCAGTCCGGTTTCCAGCCCGGGAGACGGGTAGAGGCGGGTAACTGTACCCTGCATGGCATCGGGCTCGATCATCCCGGCAGTATAGCAACAGGCGGGCGAGGGGGGTGCGCCGGCAGCCCCGCGAACTCGTGTTTGCTGCGGCGCGGCTGTCTATGAGTCGGGCAGAGATGCGGCAGCGGTGGCAGCTGCTATACTTGTCCTTGTGCATATGGATGGCACAGGATACAGGGGCGTTCGGAAACGGCAGGCGCAGACGCTGCAAAGCCCCGGGCAGGGAACATACAACAATAGAAATTTTTTGATATGAGCAAGGATCTCCCGTCACACATCATCCTCGGTGACACGGCAACCGGCAACGAGATCGCTGACTGGCTTGAGTCACTTGGTCTGCCGGTCGTGCACGTCAGCGACCTGGATGGGCTGGCAGCGGTGTTGCCCGATTACGCGTCTGCATCGCTGATTATTGATTCGTCCGGAGACGACGAGTCCATGGAGTGTATTGCCGGGCTCGATGATGTGCTGAAAAAGGTGCGCCCGCCACTGGTGGTTTTTCTCTCCGGGCGGGCAGACCAGGATATTCGCCTGCGTGTGGTGGAGGCGGGGGTGGATGTCTTCCTTCCCAAGCCCGTGCAACCGCGGTCGCTGTTGCAGTACCTGAGACGGCCTCGCAGTGGCCGGGTAAATGATTGCCGCATCTTCCTGGCCGGTGATACACAGGATCTGCTGTCAAAGACCGTCTCAATGCTGGAACAGCGCGGCATGGCTGTGAAACGGCTCAGGAATCCCTCCCAGTTGCTGCTTTCGGTTATCAACTTCTCGCCGGACCTGTTGCTGATCAGTGACCCGCTGGTCGGCCATGCAGGTGGTGCTGTCGCGCGCATGATCCATCAGCTGCCTGAGTTCGAGGACCTGCCGATCATCTATGTACGCACGGGAGATGCCGCAGCAGGTGCCGATGCCATCGAGGCGGCGCCGGTTGCCGGTATCCGGGCCGATACCGGCGTTGACGAGCTTGAAGCGCTGGTCAGGCAGCTGGTGAAAGCCTCACGCAGCCGTCGCAACCGTATGAATTATCTGCGTGATTGTGACCGGTCAACCGGCCTGCTGAACCGTCATGGCTTTGTCGGCCAGTTGCAGCGCGGTGTTCATCCGCATGACGGCCCTGCCGCAATTATCCTGCTGGAACTGGAAAACCTGCAGCACAGTCACCCGATGCTGTTGCCGCAGCAGCGCGATGAGCTGATAAACATGGTCGCGAACAGCCTGGGGCGGATGAAGATTGCGTCGCTGCTGGATGCGCGTATCGGCGAGTATGTGTTTGCTTTCATGGTCGCCGGCAAGGACAGTGCCGAGCTCGGCAAGCTGGGACAATTGCTGGTACATGCGGTCAGTTCCAGGATTTACGATATCGGGGCGCATTCCGTTACCGTTGCCTGCAGTGCCGGCATTGCACTCAGCCGTGAACCGCCGATAGACAATATGGCGCTGTATGCCCTGGCTGCCTGTGCCTGCGATGAGGCGCGCCTCGGCGGCTCGAACCGGGTCAGCCTGCGGGTGCTGGAAACAGCGGCCCCTGCCGACTCGGGAGCGGCGGATTTGCGTGTGGTTGGACAGTTGCGCGATGTTATCGACAACTCCCGATTCCGGCTGTTCTATCAACCGATTGCATCGCTGCACGGCAATGGCGTCGAAAAATACGAGGTTCTCCTGCGCGTGCAGGACGGCAACAGGATGGTCAGACCATCGAGCTTTTTGGCGGCGGCGGAACAAACCGGCATGATGACCATCGTTGATCGCTGGGTGGTCGGGCATGCAGTCAGGAAATTATGCGACCCCGGCAGCGGTATCAGTCTGTTCGTCAAGGTGTCCGCCGCCAGTATGCACGATCCGGATTTTCTGCCCTGGTTACGGGAACTGTTTCGTGAGCACGGTGCGCCCGGAAAGCGTCTGATCATCGAGATCGGGGACGCCAGTGTTCGTGACGACATTCGGCATGCTGCCGTTTTTGCGGCGGATATACGTCAGCTTGGCTGTGGTATTGCGTTGCAGCATCGCGATATTACCCGCGACCTGGAGCCCGTGCTGGAACGCATTCATGCGAGCTACGTGATTGTCATCGACAGGAACATCAAGAAGGATGATGTTTATAACGGCTGGTACGATTATCTGCAGAACCTGGTTGAGGTGGCCGAAGGCCGGCACTGCCGGGTAGTTACCGGCATGGTGGAAACTGCCGGCAGCCTGCAGTTACTGTGGAAATGCGGTGTGCACTACATTCAGGGTAATTTCCTGCAGGAGCCGGATGAGGCGCTGGATTTTGATTTCGGCGACGAGGAAGCCGTATGACCGTAGTGGCTGGACCGCTGGCATGGAAAAACGGGGCCATCAGGCCCCGTTTGCGGTTATGTTGCGGTTGTTGCGCCGTCAGGCTTCAGCGGCCTGTTCCATGGGCTTCTTGTCCTGGTAGTCGGCAATGGCCGCCTTGATGGCGTCCTCGGCCAGCACCGAGCAATGTACCTTGACCGGCGGCAGCGCCAGTTCCTCGGCAATTTGCGTGTTCTTGATTTCGAGTGCCTCATCCAGTGACTTGCCCTTGACCCACTCGGTCAGCAGCGAACTGGAGGCAATGGCGGAACCACAGCCATAGGTCTTGAACCTGGCATCCTCGATGACGCCGTTGTCATTGACCTTGATTTGCAGTTTCATGACGTCACCGCATGCAGGTGCGCCGACCATGCCGGTGCCGACCTTCAGGTCTCCCTTGTCAAAGGAGCCAACGT
>JBFELL010000152.1:0-7012 GCA_041552135.1 Gammaproteobacteria bacterium | reverse complement strand
TATTTCTCCCTGCTTACCATTGTCGCGAATATCGTGGTGGACACGGCGGGCACCCTGTTTGCCGGCGCCATCGTGCTGACTGTCTTCATACCGGGACTGGATCTGTTCAGTGCCGCGCTGCTGCTGGCGGCCATAGCCGGGCTCTACACGGCAGCCGGCGGGCTTGCCGCAGTCGTCTATACCGATGTCCTGCAGGCGGTGATCCTGCTGGCCGGGTCCACGGTGGTCGCCGTACTCGCCTTTGCGCAACTGGATTTTTCCTGGGCAAACCTGGTGGCGCAGACCCCGCCCGCACACCTGTCCCTGATGTTGCCACTGGCGGATGAAAACCTGCCGTGGCTGGGAACGCTGGTGGGCGTGCCGGTACTGGGATTCTATTTCTGGTGCACCAACCAGTTCATCGTGCAACGGGTGCTGGGTGCACGCAGCATTGTGCATGCCCGCCGCGGGGCGCTGCTCGCCGGTCTGCTGAAACTGCCGGTGCTGTTCCTGATGGTGTTGCCGGGTGTCATGGCAGGTGTTTTCCTGCCCGGTCTGGATCAGGGAGACCAGGTGTTTCCCGCGCTGATCGGCACGCTGTTGCCACCGGGCCTGGCCGGGCTCGTGCTTGCGGCACTGGTTGCCGCACTGATGTCCAGCATCGACTCGACACTGAACTCGGCCGCCGCCCTGGTGACGCTGGACTTCGTCAAACCGCTGCGGCCGCAGCTCACGCCACGCCAGACCGCCTGGATCGGACGCACGGCCATCATCGTGTTCATGGTGCTGT
Source organism: Gammaproteobacteria bacterium (assembly GCA_041552135.1). Lineage (GTDB taxonomy): Bacteria > Pseudomonadota > Gammaproteobacteria > UBA9214 > UBA9214 > SZUA-186. The sequence continues at coordinate 6,243 of JBFELL010000152.1, read as the reverse complement.
CGGCACTGGTTGCACCGGCCATTGGCGGCTTCAGCGGCCTGTTCCACTACCTGCAGACGGCACTGGCGTTCCTGGTGCCGCCGGTGGTGGTGATCTTCCTGTTCGGCCTGTTCTGGCCGCGCGCCGGTGCCGGTGCCGCGCTGGCCACATTGCTCGGCGGGCATGCCGTCTCCATGGTGTGTTTTGTCGCCACGCTGACTGGCTGGCTGGAACTGCACTTCACCCTGATCGCGGGGTTGATCTTTGCTGTCAGCAGCATGCTGTTCTGGCTGACCGGCCGGCTCACGGCACCACCCTCGCCGCAGCAGGTTGCCCGGTTCACCTTCCGTCCGGAGATTCTGGCGCGTACCGTACCCGGGCCCTGGTGGCAGGATTACCGCGTTCAGGCCGCGGGGTTGCTGTTGCTGACCCTGTGGCTGGTTGTGGCGTTCTGGTAAAACAGGCCTGGCAGCACTCCCCGGCCAGGCTGCCGGGGCATTAACCGCTGTCCCCGTTTCTCTCAAGGGAACTGACCACGTCTTTGAACATTTCCCTGTTGCGCTCGTTGAGATCCATCAGCGCCCGGTGTGAATCGATAAGGCTGCGTTCCAGCACTTCCCGGCCATCGCGTTCCTGCGGTACCTCCCGCGTTGCGCCCGGCTCCATAGCGCTCGCTTCCACGATGTCGAAGACCTCGTCCAGCGCCATACTGCTCAGTATGGAATTGATATCGGCGCGGTTCGACACAACAGTAAGCCGCGGCGAACCATGTGCCCGCATTCGTTTGTCAATCCGCACGAGCAGGCCGAGGTTGGTACTGTCAATGCTGTCGGTTTCCGTGAGGTCGACGACAAATCCCGTCGGCCTGTTGCCGGCAAAAATCTCCTCCAGAAATCGCTCGATAGACGGACTGACGGTATAACGGATATCACCGATGAAACGCAGCACATGGACATCGTTGTGACTGGCATGCAGGACGTGGCAGTCAGTCATCGCTGTCACGCCTGTTAATCACCAGGAAGGCGATGTCATCCGGCAGGTGTTTGTCCGACACAGCATCGAGACCACGCGCCATCTCGTCTATATCCAGATTCACTCCCTCTGCACCCGAGAGCAGTGTCCTGTATCTTTCCAGCAGCCCGGCCTCGGACATCAATTCCAGAATTCCATCTGACACCAGCACAAGAAAAAATTCCACTGGCAGTTCGCACTGCCATGCCCTGAACTGCGCATCCTCGAACAGTCCGAGTGGCCGTCCACGGCATTCGAGTGTCAGGATCTCTTGACCGTCGTACTGCAGGGGATAGGGAAATTGCCCGGCGTTACTGTAAAGCAGGGTATTCTTTTCCAGGTCGATGACGCCGTAGAACAGGGTGAGGTGTTTGTCCAGGTTCTGGCGGCATATATCACGATTGAGGCGCATCAGGGTCAGCTGCGGATGCAGGATGGTGTCATCACCCGATTGATACAGGGCATCACGGTACTGTATCACCAGCGTATTCAGCATGACGGTCACGAACGCCGAGGCCGCACCATGACCGGAAACATCCGTCATGTAGAAGCCGACGTGCCGGTCATCGATAGGAAAGTAGTCGACAAAATCGCCGCTGAGATACATGGATGGATACAAACGCCGCCGGAAGGTATAACTCCCGAAGCTCAGGTTGTCCTCCGGCAGCAGCTGCAACTGGATCCTGCGACCGGCCTCTACATCCTCCTTGAGTTGCTTCAGGGTCTGGGTGAGCTCGCGGTTAAGTGCCTCCAGGTCTTTGCGATATTCCCGGTTCTGGCGCAGCAGATCCGCATGCTCGATGACACGGCGAATGGCGCTCTCCAGCACCGCCATGTCATGAATGGGCTTGGTGACGTAATCCCAGGCGCCGCGCTTCAGCGCCTCGACGGCGTAATTGAGCAGGCTGACACCGGAGACCACGATCACCGGTGTCTCGGGTGACTCGGCGGTAATGGTGGACAGGACCTCCAGCCCCTCCATGCCCGGCAGGCGCAGATCACACAACACCACATCCGGATGTTCATCACGGAAAATCTCCAGGCCGGTGGGGCCATCATTGGCCTCCAGCATGGTAAAGCCGCTGTCCTCAAGGTAGGCGACAATCCCGTCACGGATTGGCGGCTCGTCCTCGATGGTCAGGATTTTTGCCGGTACGCCTATCGTCGTGCCCATGCGCTACCCCGCTGCACCAGCCAGTGCGGCGACCATTCTGGCAAGCGGCGTCATGTCTGTGAGTGGCTTGGCGAAGAGCTGTTTTTCATCAATTCCGATCGCGCGAAGATCATCAGGGATGCAGTAGTCTGCCGAGCCGGTATGAATAATAAACTTCAGGCCCGGGCTAATCTCGTGCAGGGCGCGAATCGTATTGTCGCCGTTGATGCCGGGAAGCCGCATATCCATGATACATACATCATAGCCGGAATTCCTGCGCGCGATAGCCACCGCCTCTTCCCCGGAACCCGCGCTGTCCACGCGCATGCCCTCATCTTGCAGAAAGATCCGCAATCCCGCCACGATCAACGGCTCATCATCCACCAGCAGCACCCGCGGACTCACTGGGAACCCCCGCCCTCGATTGGCAGGCGAATGGTGAAACAGGTGCCTTCCCCGGGTTGCGAGCTGACGTCCAGCGACCCCCTGTGCTGCTCGGTAACAATGAAATAGGACACCGAGAGGCCCAGCCCGGTGCCCACGCCAACCGCCTTGGTGGTGAAAAACGGCTCGAATACCCGGCGTTGCGTCTGGTCATCCATACCGGGGCCATTGTCCTGCACTTCAATACATCCGTATTCACCTTCCCTTCGGGTGCGGAGGATAATACGGTGCGGATGTGGCGTGGCGCCTTCTGCCATTGCCTGGGCGGCGTTCTTGATCAGATTGAGCAGCACCTGCTCGATCTCCGTATGGTCACAAACCAGGGTCTCGAGTTCCGGATCAAAATCGTGCACGATCTCGACCTGCTTGAAATCGTATTTTTTCTTCAGATCATAGTCGCTGGCCGCCAGGCGCACCACGGTATCCAGCATGTCCTCCACACGCGCCGGTTGAAAATCGGTAGTGGTGCTGCGGCTGTAAGCCAGCATATCGGCAACGATACGACTGGCGCGGCTGGCGGACTGCTGTATGGCGTCAACGAAATCGATAATGCCACGCTCCTCCAGATAACGGTATACCAGCTCCAGGTCGAGCCCCAGCGCCCCGGCGGCCTGGCGGTTGGGCTCCAGCTCGGGTGACAAGCGGCGCTGGATGTTCTGACTGCTCTGCAGCACACCACTCAGGGGATTGTTGATCTCGTGCGCCATGCCGGCGGCCAGTCCTCCCACGGACATCATTTTTTCTGTCTGCACCATCATCTGTTCGATGCGGACCCGGTTTGTAATGTCATCTACCCGGATCACGGCGCCGGCGGACCCGTTCGCCAGCAAGGGATACACCATGACGTCAGAGTAGCGCGGCTCGCCGTCTTTTTCGGTGATCAGGCGTTCCGTTCGCATCGGGGTATGCTCGCGGATGGCCTCGTGCATATTGTCGAGCTGGGATTCCAGCGCGGGGAACAGCGTGCTGAAAGGCTGGCCGATTGCCTTGCCGGTCGGCACGCCGGTGGCCTTCTCGACACTCCTGTTCCATTCGGTAACCCGCCCATCCCGGTCCACTCCGACCAGCACCGATGGCATGGAGTCGATGATATTCTTCAGATAGGTGCGCATGCGCTGCAGTTCGCGGTCGACGCGAACCCGCTCGGAAATATCCGCAATGACGCTCAATATGAGCAGCCCCTCCCCCGTATCGACCGGACTCAGGCCGATCTCAACCGGGAATTCGCTGCCATCCTTGCGCAGCCCGAACAGATCACGCCCGAGCCCCATGGGACGGGCCAGATGCTCGCCCTTGAAACCCCTGACGTAATCCGGGTGCCGGTCACGCAGGCGCTCGGGTATCAGTATCTCGACCGGTTTACCCAGCAACTCGTCGCGCCGGTAGCCGAAGTATTTTTCCGTCCGCACATTGACCAGGACAATGCGGCCCTGCGCGTCCACCATGACAATGGCGTTTGGCGCCGATTCCACAACCTGCCGGAACAGCTTTTCAGTCCGTTCGCGCCGGGTAATATCCTCGACTTCGCCCACCACCATGAGCGGCTTGCCCGACGCATCACGAACCAGGCCGGCGCGGGCCCGCCCGATGATGGTGGCGCCATCACGCCGCAGATAGCGCTTCTCGATGTCGTAGCTGTCGATGTCACCGCGAGTCAGTGCCTGAAGTCTTGCCCTGGTTTCCTCCCAGTCATCGGGATGGGTGATGTCCTCGATTGTCAGGCGGGTGAGTTCATCGGCGGTGTAACCGAGAATGCTGCAAAACGCCGGGTTGACGCTGAGCAGGCGGCCATCCAGTCCGGAAGTCACAATGCCGATCGGGGCATTCTCCAGCGTCAGGCGCAATTGTTCCTCACGCTGTCTGAGCTGCTCCTGCGCCTGTTGCTGCACTGTGATGTCTTCACCCGAACTCAGCGTTGCGATGATGTTACCCTCATCGTCGTGCAGGAGTGTGTTGTGCCAGGCAATCAGCCGCTCCTCACCACCGAGCGTCACAACCGGGTTCTGGTGGTACTCGAGCAGTTGCTGCTCCTGCGATACCAGCTTCAGGAAAAGCTCCCTGATTTCCTCCCGGCTGTCGGCCGGTATGAAACTGTCAAACCAGTTCCTGCCGACAATGTCCGACTCACGGCCGCCCAGCAGCTCACAGCCTTTTCTGTTGACCAGGCTGACCCGCTGGTCGGCGCCGATTACCAGCATAATGACGCCGGCCACATCGAGATAGCGCTGCGCCCTGTTTCTCTCCTCCTTGAGGGCCTGTTCCGTCTGCTGGCGGTAGATCTCGCTGCCAACCCATTGGGCCATCAGCCGGAGAATTTCCACGTCGGTGGCCGTGAAGCGGCTCTCACGCGGGTGCGGACTGGAAAAGTTCAGCGTGCCGTACGTCCTGCTGCCTGCAACCACGGGGATCCCGAAGTAGGTCTCCAGCCGGAACTCCCGGTAGCAAGGGTGGTTCTTCCAGTCTGACTCTGCCGCATGCTCGAAGCCGACGGGACCGTCTGCCTTCAGCGTCTCGCGACAATAGGTATTGCCAAGCTCGAATACGGTGCCGGGAATGATGGAGTTGTCCGGGGCGACGACCTGGACGACTTCATATTTCTCATCGCTGATGCGGGCGAGTATCCCGACCGGCAGCCTGAATTGCCGACAGCCGTTTTCAAGCAGCGCCCTGACCTTGTCATCAAACGGCAGGCTGTGCGCCGAGGTGATTCCATGCAGGGAACGCAGCACATCCTCGGTTTGCCTGCGCTCGGCGATTTCATGTTTCAGTGCCTTCGCCATACGCTGGCGCTCTTTCACCTCGGACTCGAGCTGGCTGTTGATGGCGGTCAACTGTCGGGTACGGCTGGCGACACGTTTTTCCAGCTGATTGCGGGATTCGCGCACCGCCAGTTCAGCACTGCTGCGCCGTTTGTCTGCCCGCCTGATCAGTAGCGCCATAATGCCGCTGAACAGCAGAAACACCAGGAAGATCAATTTGGCCCGGTGTTGCAGCAGGTCCTTGTGTGCATCAAACAGGTTCACAGCAGGCAAATCGGCAAGCTGCCAGACGCTGCCTTCGACATCGGCCTTGAAACCGAGACGGGCCATCTCGCCCGGGTCCAGGCTGATCTTCCCCTCCAGCTTGGAACGTGCGCCATCGGCCGTTACCTCGATAAGGCCAGGGTTCTCCCGATGCAAGAGGACGAGTTCGTGGTCATGCAGCTGACTGCTTTTGAGGATGCGCGCCAGCACCTCGGGATTGAGGCTGACAAAGAAAATGCCCCGGTCTCCGGCTGAATCCCGCCAGTTCGCCATGATATCGAAGTGATAACCGAGCGGGTTTGGATGAATGAACACCTTCTGTTCTGCACCGGAAGCAAAGTGTTGAATGTCCGTCTGGCAGAGCCTGGCGACCTTGCCCTCGAGGTCATCCAGCATCACCGCTCCCTGATCGTTGGTGATGGTGTAGGCGAAAAAGTCAGGGAAATGTCGCTTGACCCTGTCGGTGAACTGCTGCCGGATCGCCCCACTCGACGGGGCACGGGACAGCTGGCTGATGATTTCACCTTCCTCTTCGGTGAACAGCTCAACGCGTCGGCGGACCTCCTCGATATAGAGCTCGATGATCCATGCCGCACCCCGGGTCGACTGCCGCATCAGGGCCTGCAGGCTGTC
>JBFELL010000151.1:0-7034 GCA_041552135.1 Gammaproteobacteria bacterium | reverse complement strand
TATGTCCGGCATAATCAGCCTTCAACCACCGCTGCCCGCATAGCGAATACCGGCAAACGCAGGAGCGAATCTGTTCGCGACGTGTAGCTGGCATATTGACCCGTTATCGCGGATAGCATCGCCCCTGCCAGGGTGAACCCGTCCAGGGCATGCCGGCGGTACGACCGTTCAGTGTACCCGCTTGTTTGCCGGGTGATGGTCGAGCGGGCGGGCGGACGGCAAACCGGCAGACAGACCCACGCCCGGCTCGAGCGCATACCAGTAATGGATCCGGATATCACCCTGCGGGGTATGCACCACGCCGAGGCAGGTATCGCGCTGCGCTGACAGCGCCTCGCAGATACACTCCCCGTCCTCGCCCTGATTGTGGCGCACGCCGGGCAACTGCTCCATTTCCCGGATAAGCCGGGCCATGGCTTCCTCCTCGGCCGGAACACGCAGGGCATACTTGATGTAGTGGCCGGGCCTCAGCCAGTCGGCGTCTTCCACCCCAACGGTATTTTCCTCGATCTGGATACAGACCTGCCGCTGCTGGTTGATGGCGTCTTTGAGCACCCGGAGGATGACGGCCAGTTTGCGTTCCAGCGCCGCGCTGTCATTACCGGTCGTTTCCGGCATGTCATCCGTGTCCAGCAGCCGCTCATAGAACGCCAGCAGGTCATCGGCCATCACGCGCATGACACTGGAGAAACTTTCCATGACCCGGTCCAGCCGCACCATGGGGCCTTCGTAACGCAACAAGGTGGATTCCTGCCTGGCGGACTGCTCGGGCGGCCGGTCAATTTCGGGGGGCGGCGCCTCCAGGTAGTCAAAATCCGACAGGTCGACATGCCCGGCCAGATGGATGGGTTTGTGCATGACATCCACCAGCGACTTCCAGAAGCCCTCCAGCGCGGTGGTCTCCGCCCGGGGCAGCTCCACCCGGGCCATGGCATCCGCCAGCCTGACGACATCGGCAGAAGCGGGTGCCTCCGGGAACACCGAGGAGCAGGCCTGGTGGATGCGTTGTGCCGCCATGACATGTTCGTCTTCGGCAACGGTACCCAGCAGCGGCAGTTCGAGGCCCAGGTGCCGCTCGGCCATTTCGGCCAGGCGATCGTGTATGCCGCCGACATCGGTGGTAACACTTACCCGGTTGATGACCAGGAACACCGGACTGCCGAACTCGTTCAGCCGCAGCACCTTCAGCAGCGCGAAGGCCTCTGCCTGCGACTGGGTCTGCGGCGTGACGACAAGGACCACCGGCCGAGACAGCATGCAGCAGGCAACCACACCGCGCGGTGACATGCCGGAGGTATCGATCAGAAAATCGTCGTAGCCCTTCCAGACCTCGTGCGCGGCAACCAGGGCGGCAAGCTGCTCGGCACCAAGGGTGTTCCAGCTGGCCAGCGGGTAGCGCGATGAAATAACATCGAGGCCCTGGTAGCCATGACACAGGACATTCTCATTGTCAGGACCGCTCCTGGGTGTCGTCATGCGCGAGAGCTGCAGCAGGCGGTCGATCGATGCACGTCCACGGTCATCGTGATACAGGCCGACGAGTCGTCCCTTCCTGACAAACTCGGTCGCCAGGTTGATGGCCAGGTGTGACTTGCCGCTCCCGGCAATTCCACTGGCAATGGTGATGATGCGTGTCATGTCCCGAACGATCGTCTCAGACCCGGCTAGCGGATGGCCGCGCGATCTGCTGCTCGCGGGCCTGGCGTGCATCAGCTAGCAGCTGCCCGGTCTCGCGCGCCCGGTCTATCGTGTCCGTCCGGGTTTCCCGGACAGGGTCGCCGCTGTCCGACGGCCCGGCGCAACCCGCCAGCAGCACTCCGGCCGTGAATCCGTATCGCATCCTGTTCCCCTGTTTCAATTGACCTGCCGGGCCATGCGGCCATTGCCCAGCCAGTCGGAGATGGCATCCATCTCCAGTGGTTCGCTGACATAATACCCCTGGTAACAGTCGCAACCCATCTCCCAGAGCATTTCGTAGACCGGGCGCGTCTCGACGCCCTCGGCTGTCACATCGAGCCCGAGGCTGTGCGCCAGATCCACGGTGGCCAGCACGATGGAGGCATTGTCCTCGTCAGTGTCCATGTCCGTGACGAAGGACTTGTCCACCTTGAGCGTGTGCACCGGCAGCCGTTTCAGGTAGGCCAGTGAGGAGTGCCCCGTGCCGAAATCATCGATGGAAAGTCTCAGACCCATGTTACTCAGTTCATCCAGCGTCTCGATGACCTGGTCAGGATCCAGCATGACACCGGTCTCGGTGATTTCCAGCAGCAGCGAGTCGGGGGTGAGCTGGTAGTTAGCCAGCAGCCTGCCGATCTGGTCCGCAAGATCGTAGTCATGCAGGTTGTGCATCGACAGGTTGATGCCGACGCGCAGATCGGGGCTGGTGCGTTTGAGCACCGCCAGCTCACGACAGGCCGTATCGACGATCCACTCCGACAGCTGGCGAATCAGACCGCTCTGCTCGGCCACCCGGATAAAGGTATCGGGCAGGATGACCTTGCCGTCGGCCTGGCGCCAGCGCACCAGTGCCTCGAGGTAATTGATCCGGCCGGTCTTGAAGTCCATCACCGGCTGGTACACCAGGAACAGGTCATTGTGCTCGATGTTCTCGTTGAGCATGCCGTCGAGTGTCATACGCGCCGCGTTGATCTCTGCCGTCGATTTCGGGTCGTAGATCGCACAGCCAGGCTGCTTGTGCTTGGCCGAGTACATCGCGTAGTCGGCATGGCGCAGCAGCACCTCGACGCTATCGCCGTGGTCCGGCATCATCGCAATGCCGATGGAGACGGACGCCGAGAGCTTGTGCCGCTCGATGGCGAAGTCGCGCTCCATGACGTGGATGATCTTTCCCGCCACCTGCAGCGCCTGATCGCCGTCGGTATCCGGCAGGATCACGGTAAACTCGTCGCCGCCGAGGCGCGCCAGTGTGTCCGATTCACGCAGTGCGCTGCTGATACGCTCGACCACCTGCTTCAGCAGCAGGTCGCCGGTGTGGTGGCCCAGCAGGTCGTTGACGTACTTGAAGCGCACCATATCGATCAACAGGATGGCCACCGTGGTCGGGTTGCGGCGGTGCTCGGCGATGGCCTGCTTGAGCCGGTCCTCGAACAGGGCGCGGTTATAGGTCCGGGTCAGCGGGTCGCGGATAGCCATGTCATGCAGCGTCTCGTACAATTCGCCCAGGGCATGAAAACTCACTGGCGCCCTGGATGCCTCCGGCGGTGCAGGCCGGCTGGCCCTGTCAAGCCGCCCTTCACGCAGCTGGAAACTGAGTTCGCGCAGTGGCTTGAACACGGAATAGCGCAGGAACCAGAGCGCCGTCAGCACGACCAGCAGGCTGACCGTGGCGACAATCGCCAGCAGCCAGGTGCTGGTACGGTCAAGCCTGGCGACAAGGCTGTCGGCATTGTGTGCCGCGGTTATCCTCAGCACCGGCTGTGCATCGCCGGCGGTGACCTGGTAGCCGGAAATAACGGCGTTGCTGGCAATCGCCTCCTGCCAGTCGGTGCTGCGGTAAAGCGACTCCCCGGCCGCTGTTTCCAGCACCACCGGCATGTGCAGCAGGGTGCCGATCGCCGACAACGCCGGCACCGGATCGGAGACCAGCATCAGATAGCCTGCGCTCTGCAGACTGCCAACGGGAACGATGACGCCCTGGTAGGGTCTGCCGCCGAAGCGGCACAGACCGGCGAGCGGCTTGTGTCGCCCGTCGCCGGCGCGGCCACGGGCCGTGGTGACGAGTCCGGGACAGATAACGACCGGCGAGTCAGGTACCGACGAGTCGCGTGTCGCATTTGCCATCAACGCGAACACCGGATCGAAGGCATACAGCTTGACGACATTGGCCGTCACAGTGCCCTGCCGGAACTGCTCTTGCAGTTCGGCATGCAGCAGCCCGGCGTTGCCCGCGGCAAAGGCCTGGCGCAAGCGGTCCATCCCCTGGATCCTCAGGCCCAGCCTGGTGATATCGGCTGTCTGTTCGTCGAGGATGTCCATTGCCCGCATCGACAACAGCTGGGTCATGTAGTCGCGCTGGGAGTCAAACGTCAGGTCGCGGTAGACGCCGGTTGTTACCAGCGTCATGGCCGCACTGATGATGCCGAGCAGGACGATGCTCATCACCAGGCCGGTAAGCATGTTTACCTTGAAGGGCTTGATCATGACAGCCGCCTTGCGTCACCGGATGAGCGGGTAGTTCTTGTCACGCCATTCCTCAATGCCGCCGCGGGCAGTACGCCGGGCACGAATAACAGCGGCATCGTCCAGTACAGGCACCATAGTCCTCGGTGAGACTCCATACATTTACCATAAATAACAAATAATTACAGATATTTTCTAATTACCTTTATAATTCAGGAATCCCGCACCCTGATAGTTCAATACTAGAAGAAAGCGATGCGCAGGTATACGATCGATCCCGGCTGCCGCAGGAGCACCGCGCCGCTATCCGACCACGGCCGCGGGTATGGCCCTAGCCATACGCCTGGAACGGCCAGACCCACAGGATCACCGGTACCGCCACAAGGATGACCAGCAACTCCAGCGGCAGGCCCATGCGCCAGTAATCTCCAAAGCGGTAGCCCCCCGGCCCCATGATCAGGGTGTTGTTCTTGTGGCCGATGGGTGTGAGGAAGGCACAGGATGCCGCGACAGCCACTGCCATCAGAAACGGATCGGGATTCACGTCCAGTCGTGCGGCAATGTCCACCGCGACCGGTGCCGCGATCACCGCGGTCGCCGTGTTGTTCATGACATCCGACAGTGTCATGGTGATCACCATCAGCAGCACCAGCACCAGCACCGGTGAATGGCCATCACCTGTCGAGCTTATCAGGCCGGCAATCAGCGCCGTTCCGCCGGTCGCTTCCAGTGCCGCACCGATGGGTATCATCGAGCCGAGCAGCACGATCACCGGCCATTCAACCGACTCGTAGACATGCCGGGCCGGGATGATGTTCGCCAGCACGTAGATGGCGACCACGGCCGCCAGCGCAACCGGCAGATACAGCACACCCAGGCTGGCAAGGCCGATTGCCACGGCAAAGATGCCCGCCGCCAGCCAGGCCTTGTGGCGCTGCACCAGGTCCAGGTCATGACCGGCAAGCGGCAGGGTTCCCAGCCAGCCGCTGATCTCGGGCAGCACATCGTTTGGACCGTACAGCAACAGCACGTCACCCGCCCGGATCCCGAGATGGCGCACGCGCTCGCGAAACTGCCGGCCCATTCTGGAAACGCCCAGCAGGGTGACCCCGTAGCGGTACTGCAGCCGCAGCGAGTGCATCGAGCGGCCCTCGATCCGCGCCCCGGTCGGGACAACCACCTCGATCAGGGACATGTCCTCGCTGCCGAGCAGGCTGGCCTCCCGCTCATCGCGCCGGTAATCCAGCTTCAGGGCACCGACAAAGGCATCCATGGCCGCGGGTGTCGCCTCGACCACAAGCAGGTCACCGGGACGTATCTCCACCAGCCGCGCCTGTCCCGGCAGCCGCCTGCCCTGTCGAATCAGTCCGAGCACCGCCACGTCGTTATCCTCGGCAATCGCGTCGAGATCCCGCACCCGCTGGTCGATGGCCGGCGAAGCCTCCGGCACGTGCAGTTCGGCAATAAAGCCGCTGACGTCCATCAGGTTCTCGACAGATGCGTTTTTCCGGGCGGTCTCCGGCAGCAGCCGCCAGCCGACCAGGGTGACAAACAGCACGCCGACGACCGCACAGGCAAGACCCACGGGCGCGAAGTCGAACATGTGAAATGGCGCACCCAGGGAAGTCTGCCGGAACCCGGCAATGATGATGTTGGGCGGGGTGCCGATCAGCGTGATCAGCCCGCCCAGGATCGTGGCGAACGACAGCGGCATCAGGGTCAGCGCCGGACTGCGTCTGGCCTTTGCGGCCGCCTGCATATCCACCGGCATCAGCATCGCCAGGGCCGCCACGTTGTTCATGACCGCGGACAGGCCGGCCCCGATGCCCGCCATGGCGGCAATGTGGCCCTGCAATGAAGCGGAGAAACGGCTGACCTGTTTCGCCAGCAGTTCCACCGCCCCGGAACTGGAAAGCCCCTTGCTGACGATCAGCACCAGCGCGATGATAATGGTCGCCGGGTGACCGAAACCCGAAAAGGCCTGCTCCTCCGGCACCACGCCGAGGACCAGTGCACAAACCAGGGCGACGAAGGCCACCAGATCATACCGGTAACGCCCCCAGATCAGGAAGGCAAAGACAAGCACCAGCAGCACGAACAGGATAATCTGGTCTGTTGACATGGGCGGCCTCTACCTGGCAGCAGGGATCAGTTCATGTGCGGTCGGTAGCCGGCGCCTGTGCCGGGTGGCCTGACCGGTTCTAGCAGGGCAACAATAACAGGACAAACCCCGAGAAACAGAAGATAGACCATGATACTTCCCTGGCAAGCATTACAGCATACCGATACAGTCCGCTTCGCTAATCACCCTTATGCTCAATTGTCTTGCCTTGTCCAGCTTGGAGCCGGCGTTCTCCCCGGCCACCACATAATCGGTCTTCCTTGAAACACTGCCCGCGACCTTTGCACCGGCCGCCTGCAGTCTTGCCTTCAGTTCACTGCGCGGCATGGACAGCGTTCCGGTAATGACAAAGGTCCTGCCTGCCAGTGGCTGCTTCCGCGGCTTCTCGACGGCCGGCCAGTGCACGCCGGCGTCAAGCAGTTTGCGGATCACGTCGCGGTTATGCGCCTCGGCGAAGAAACCGGCAATGTGCTGCGCGACCACGGGTCCGACGTCGCGCACCTCCTGCAGGGCCGCGACATCGGCCTGCATGAGCGGTCCGATTTCACCGAACGCCTGTGCCAGCACCTGTGCCGTCGCCTCGCCGACCTCGCGTATACCAAGCGCATGGATAAAGCGTTCCAGTGTGGTGTCCTTGCTTTTTTCAAGCGCACTGACGAGATTGCCGGCGGATTTTTCGGCCATGCGCTCCAGGCCGGCAATATCACCGACCGTAAGTCGATAGAGGTCGCTGACATCACGGATCAGGCCACGCTCGACCAGCTGTTCGACC
>JBFELL010000150.1:0-7077 GCA_041552135.1 Gammaproteobacteria bacterium | reverse complement strand
TGTTTGCCATTTTCTTGCTCCTAATAAGAATGCTTGCCGGTTAAAATTGAATTAAGCAGTCGGGGAAGTCGGCAGAATACCTTCCACTTCGCTGTGTACACGGGCGATGATGTGAGCGGCAACCAGGCCGTCACCGACGCGTTCGCAGGCATCGGCACCGGCGCGAACAGCAGCGTTCACAGCACCGGTCTCGCCGCGTACCAGCACGGTGACGTAGCCGCCACCAACGAACTGACGACCAACCAGACGGACTTCGGCCGCCTTGGTCATGGCATCAGCCGCTTCTATCGCGGGAACCAGACCGCGGGTTTCGATCATGCCCAGGGCAATACCCATAATTTCAGCCATTTCATTACTCCTTCATCTAAAAAAATAAAAAATATGAGCTCTTACTTCACGAACCACCAAGGCGACTGTATTTACGCCTTGCCTGCTTCATCTCCCTCTTCCCAGTTGTCGATGATTCCGCAAATGGTCAGATCAGTCGTAGTCATTGAATCCGGCATCGCCCAGCGAGCGGCGCTGCCACTGGCGGTGAACACCCATTTTCCCGGTGGCACGCCGACCGGATCGGTCGCCACCACAAAGCCACCCTTGAGTGCCTCCAGTACGCGCAGCGAGGACACCTTGAGCCCGGGCACGCGCCTTGTGCACACCAGATCATCAACCACGCGCATGATTTCCATCAGCCCTGCGCCTCCCAGTGGTCGATGATGCCAACAATGGTCAGGTCGCTCGGATACTCCTTGCTTCCGGCTGCTTCACGCGCGGCCGAGGAACCGACGCAGATCACCCAGTCGCCGGGAATGCAGCCCACCGCATCCACCGCCACCGCCGGGGTACCACCCGGCTTGTCGATCACGACCAGCAGGGGACGGTGACCCATCTGCTTGATGCGGTTGGTAGACACCAGCGTCTTTTCCACTTTCATGATTCTCATATACGGCCTCGGCGAATCACCCTGCTAATGCCCCGCCGCCGGAGCATCCTCTTCCACAAAGGTGCAGCGTTCGCTGCCCTCGTGGTCGCTCACCGCCATCTGGCAGTGCAGCAGTCCCTGCTCCTGCAGGCTGGCATAACGTGATTCGATCGCCTTGCGCACGCGCTTGCAGCGCAGCACCGCACGTTCGCGCGCGCCCGGCACGCGCGAGGAGTAGTGAAAGTGCACCAGCACCGGCACCGCCAGCCCGCGACTGATATTCAGTCCGGTAAAGATCTTGATGCCGACATCCATGTCCGCCGCGCCCTCCTCGACCGTGTCGAGGTGAGCGAAATAAAACTTGTTGCGCAACTGCAGCTCGCTCATCGCCTCGCCGGCGCAGATGAAGCGTTCGTTGTGGCCGATCACGGCGTAGCGCCCGGCGTGATGCTGGATCACGTACTGGATCTGCGAGAAGTTCGCTTCCAGCAGGCGCAGGATGAACTGGCGCATGCCCGGCCGGGTGCCGCAGCCGGCCTCGGCCTCGGCCACCGCCAGGCTGATCTCCTCACTCGCCGCCGCCTTGCTCATGCCCAGCGTGTCGTTGAACAGCTTCGCGGTTTCGACAAAACGCCTGGGGCAATTGCCGCTCTCGTTGTCCGGCAGATGCACGCGCAGCGCGTCGGTATCGGTGTCCATGCCCACCAGCAGGGTGTCGGGCGCGGCGCCGATGCCGAATGTGTTCTCGATTGCGGCGCGCATTTCAGCCAGCCGGTCGGCAGCAGCCTGGGTGGCCTTTTCATCGTTGCTGCCGTGCGCGGCACAACCCTGGTCCCCGGGATGGGAGCTGCTGTAGTGATACACCGCGATCTTCAGGTAATTACCCTGGTCGTTGTCGGCGATACGCAGCAGCTCGCGCCGGGTCCAGTCGGCCACGTCATCCTCGACGTCGAACATCACGCCGGCGTAGGCCTTGACGTTGACCGGCGCGTCCGGTGACACGCGGAACACGAAGGGCAGCAGGCCCTGCAGGCGGCCGTCGGCACAGGGACTGACGTCCACTGTGTGATAACCGCAGGCGCGGATGAACGCCGCGTCGATCATCATGCGCTCACGCCACGGCGCCTGGTCGGTGTCGGTATTGGCGATGCACTCCTTGAAGCTGCGGAAAATGCAGTAGGAATGCAGGGCACGCAGATCGAGGCCTGACACCCAGGCGTCTTCCAGCAGTCCCTTTGGCAGTTCGAAACCCAGGCGGTCCTGTGCAATGCGCTGGGCGCGGGACTCGAAGTCCAGTTCGTGCTGGAAGGCGGAGATGGTTTTCAGCGTATCGACAATGGGCGTGAAGCGGCCGCGCACCGTCTCCTCGTACGCATACAGGCGACGGTTCAACTCCTCGTCGACCAGGGCGTGCTCGCAGCTCTCGCCCGGACCGATCACGCATGCGGGATTGTCGAGCTCCGCCGCCTGGCGGAGTTCGGCGGTGCGCATGGCAGCAAGTCGTTTACGCGTGTTCACCTGGCGTATCCCCCGGGCCCCTTATCCGCGCGCTCCGCCGGACAGGGTCACGAGTGCACCAGCACCGGTATTGCCGGCTGAGCCGGTGATACGGCTGGGCGGCACCTCGGCCGGCGTTACTTCCTCGCGAAAACGCGACGCACTGGTACCCGCACCACGCGGATTGCCGCGCTCGGACGGATTGCGTGCCAGGCTGGAAGCACCCTCGGTGCCGGTGACCCGGCTCATGGCATTCCAGGCATCACCCGTGATCTCGCGGCCGGCCTGGCTGCCCTCGCCGGTCAGGCGGCTGGCGGCGGCAGTGACTTCTTCCTGCGTACCCTGCAGCAGTCCGGCATCGCGATGGCGGAACTCCGGGGTGCCGGTGATCAGGCCGCAGGCCTTGTTCACCGGGCCGGTGATGCGCTCACTGCTGTACTCGGTGCCGGTAACACCGTCATAGACCTTTTGTTGCGCAGCGCGCGCCGGACTCACAATACTGAAATCCAGTGGCGCCGGGGGACGCGACGGCTCCACCCAGTTGGACGTACGCGACACGAAACGGTTGCTGGTGGCACACTGGGTTTCCATGTTGTCGGCGCCGACATAAGGCGTTCCGCTGACGACCTCGCAGGCGCCGCGCTCATCACCCGTCATCACCGAACCGCCGGCGCCCGGGCGATCGCCGGTAACGGCGGTGGCCGGGATCAGCGCGCTGGTCTTGAGGCGTGCTTCCTGCGCTTCACTGGCGGGCGCTTCGCAGAAATTGCTGTACTGGTTGCGGCCGATGTACGGCGTACCACTGATGGGCGAACAACCGCCATGCTCGTCTCCGGTGACGCGCGTGGAGCGACCCACGTAGCTGCCGGTGACGGGTTGGCCGCGCCAGGTGGTATCGACCGCGACCTTGGCAACGGGTGCGACCGGGGTGCTGGCGTCACAGACAGCGGCCTGCTGATCTGCGCCGACGTAATCGGTACCGGTGACGGGCTTGCACCCACCTGCCTCGTCACCTGTCGTTTTTGGGCTGCGGCCGACCTCCGAACCCGTCACGGTATGCCCACCCACAGTCTGCATGTTCGCGACCTTGTTCGGCCCCGAGGCCGCACACAGTTCGCTGTCGGTGTTGTAGTACTGCGAACCGGTAATGGCACGGCAGGAACCGGGCTCGTCGCCGGTGACCCTGGAGGAACGTCCGACCGCCGTGCCGGACACGGGCTGTTCGTCGCGCGTCGACATCACGCTCACCTTGCGCGGGCTTTGCGGCGCACTGGTATCGCAGGCCTGGAACTGTTCCGTCGACAGGTACTCGGTGCCGGTCACGCCACGGCAGGAACCGCGCTCGTCGCCGGTCATCTTGCTGCTGTGACCAACGGCCGTGCCGGTTACGGTCTTGCCCTGGGTGGTGTGGCTCAGATCGACCTTGTCCGGCGCGGTGGCGCCGTTGGAGGACCTGACGTAGTCCGTACCCGTAATTGGCCGCTTCGAACCGGGTTCATTGCCGGTGACCTTTTCGGAACGGTCGACCGAGGTACCGGTCACGGTGTGCTCGCGGCTGGTCTGGCTGACGCCGATCTTGCCCGGCGTCGGCTCCGGTCGCGTGGAACACAGGCTATCGTACTGCTCCGCACCGATGTATTCGGTGCCGGTGATGCCACGGCAGGAACCGGGTTCGTTGCCGGTGACTTTCTGGCTGCGTTCCACCATGGTGCCGGTTACGCCCTGGCCGGCAAGGGTATGGCCCTCCTCGACCTTGGCCGGAGCCGGAGTTTCCATGCGGGCGCGCATGCGTCCGCTGGGACGCTTCTCGGCAGCAGGTTTGGTGTCGCCTGTCAGCGATTGCACCATGCGACGCTGCATGGCGACCTGGCGCCCGGTCGCTCCCTTGCTGATGGCCGCCTCCCAGTTCTGGGCAGGCATGGAAGTCGCAATCCTGGTTGCCTGGGCAACGCGCTTGAGACCTGATTTTCCGTCCTGGGACAGGGCCGCACGGCGCGCACGTGCCAGGGCACGGCCGGTGGGCACACTCGCCTGTCGGGCCGGGATGACGCTGGCCGAGCCAGACGTCGTGGCAGCCGGCATAACGCTCGAGTCGCTGTCACCGGCACTGCGCTCGACAGCCGTCGCACCGCAGTCGTTCCTGGTGCCGTTGCAACCGCAGCCGCAACCCTTTGCCGTTTCTGTGCTTGCAGTGGTTGCCGACGACGCCGTACTCACCGCGGCCGCCTTCTGCGGGCGAACGCGTCCACTCGGGCGCGAGGCGGTGGAACCCAGCGCTGCCTTGCCGGAAGTGCTCATGGCCTGGCGCCGCGCACGGCTGATGCTGCGAGCGTCGGACGCGGTGGCGCTTTCGGCCTGAACCGGCTGCACATTGTTTGAAGCTGCAGCTGGAGATGCTGCAGCAGAAGACGCCGCGACCGGGGCATTCATCGCGGCGGGCGCCGGTTTGGTGCGCCGGGCAGACGGCTTGCTCACGTACGCGGCCCTGGCCGTGCCGGTCTTACCGTGCAGCGCCATCGCCTTGCGGCGCTTCAGGGCCAGCTCGCGACCGGAGAGGGTAGCGCTGGCCGAGCTATCGGTGGCCTGTGTCATCACTTACCTCGTGACTCATCGGGTTTGCCGTTGTCCCGGCCGCCGCACTCTGGGCGCCGTCACCGCAACCTCGGCAAACATTAATATGGAGTTTGCTATCCGATTACTGCTTGACGCCGGACGCACGCGTCCGGCGTCGATTCACCTTGCCTAGCGATACACCACGAAAGCCGTACCCTGGCTCTGCGCGTAGTTGTCATAGGCAACAAAGCGCACCATGTGGTCAGGGAACTCGCGGTGGCAGGCCTCGATTTCCGCAAGCACCGTGTCAACCGACTGCTCGCCAAACAGCGGCAGCTTCCACATGTACCAGTAATTCACGCGCTGGGTGGTCCCCTTCTCGGCATGTTCAACCGACGGGTTCCAGCCCTGGCTGATGGCATAGGCAATCTGGCGGCGTACCTGATCGGCGTCCAGCGAGGGCAAGTAGGAGAAAGTTTCAAATTTCCTGCCGGTTTTATAAGCTTCAACGGCCATATCAATTTCCTTTCAGTATTAGGCTTCAATCCGGGCACGCGCGACAGGTGCCGCGCGTGCGTTCGTGGAGCAGATTACTTGTTCTGGACATCCAGCTTGTCAACGGTGTCGAACTCGAACTTGATCTCTTTCCACGTCTCCATGGCGATCTTCAGTTCGGGTGAGCTCTGGGCCGCAGCGGTAAGGATTTCCTTGCTTTCCTTCTCGATTTCACGGCCTTCGTTGCGCGCCTGCACGCAGGCCTCCAGCGCGACACGGTTGGCGCAGGCGCCGGCCGCGTTGCCCCATGGGTGACCCAGCGTACCACCACCGAACTGCAGCACGGAGTCGTCGCCGAAGATGCTGACCAGCGCGGGCATATGCCACACATGGATACCACCGGAAGCCACGGCGAAGGCGCCGGGCATGGAACCCCAGTCCTGATCGAAGAAGATACCGCGCTCGCGGTCTTCCGGTATGAAGGATTCGCGCAGCATGTCGATCCAGCCCAGGGTGGAGGCGCGGTCGCCTTCCAGCTTGCCCACAACGGTACCGGTATGCAGGTGGTCACCGCCGGACAGGCGCAGGATCTTGGTCAGCACGCGGAAGTGGATGCCGTGGTGCGGGTTACGGTCGATAACGGCGTGCATGGCACGGTGGATGTGCAGCAGCATGCCGTTGTCGCGACACCAGTTGGCCAGGCCCGTGTTGGCACAGAAGCCGCCGGTGATGTAGTCGTGCATGATGATCGGAGCGCCGATTTCTTTCGCGTGTTCGGCGCGCTTGAACATCTCGTCCGGAGTCGGCGCGGTCACGTTCAGGTAGTGGCCCTTGCGCTCACCGGTTTCAGCCTCTGATTTGTGAATGGCTTCCATGACGAAGTCGAAGCGCTGACGCCAGCGCATGAACGGCTGGCTGTTGACGTTCTCGTCGTCCTTGGTGAAGTCCAGACCACCGCGCAGACATTCGTACACGGCACGGCCATAGTTCTTGGCGGACAGACCGAGCTTCGGCTTGATGGTACAGCCCAGCAGGGGACGACCGTACTTGTTCATCACGTCGCGCTCGACCTGGATACCCAGGGGCGGACCGCCGCAGGTCTTCACATAGGCGATCGGAAAGCGCACGTCCTCGAGACGCAGGGCACGCACGGCCTTGAAGCCGAACACGTTACCAACCAGCGAGGTGAACACGTTGACCACCGAACCCTCTTCGAACAGGTCGATCGGGTAGGCGATGAAGGCATAGAAGCAGGTGTCGTCACCCGGTACGTCCTCGATACGATAGGCACGGCCCTTGTAGTAGTCCATATCGGTCAGCAGGTCGGTCCACACCGTGGTCCAGGTGCCGGTGGACGATTCCGCAGCGACCGCAGCGGCAGCTTCTTCACGATCCACACCTGGCTGCGGCGTGATCTTGAAACATGCCAGAAGGTCGGTGTCCAGCGGGGTGTATTCCGGCATCCAGTAGGTTTGCCGGTATTCTTTCACCCCTGCCTGGTAGGTTTTCTCTGCCATCGGGTTTACTCCTCAACAGTTACGTAAGAATTCGGTGGTGACGTATGACTCGTGGTGGCTGAGTCTGCCGCCTCGGCCCAGAAACGCGGATCCCCG
>JBFELL010000149.1:0-7170 GCA_041552135.1 Gammaproteobacteria bacterium | reverse complement strand
GTGAATCTGTTGTTACTAAGGAGTACATAAGTATCCCGACATTCAGGCCTGCGTACCCGCTCCCTTTGAAGGGGGCGGGACAGGGTGGGGGTCGTGTTATTAAATTTTTTTACTAATCGGGTACAAAGCCGGTGATGTCAGCTTGCTTTGTACCCCATTAGTATCATTGCTGCTGCGGTTTCTGTTGTATGTGACAGTCACGTGTGGGGAATTTGCAGGACATCGATAATGATTGTATCTCCTGTGGTTGTTCCTGCTGATTTCGGCGGATGTTGCCCGGGCATTTCCGAACTTGCGGTTCCCGGCCTTGGCCTTATGTCCTGTTTGCATACACCACGGCAATGATGCGGTAATTTCTTCTGCCGTCAGGCAACAGGACCTCGACCTCGTCAGCTACCGCCTTCTTCAGGATGGCCCTGGCAACTGGTGCATCCATGCTGATCCAGCCTTTTTCGCTGCCTAGTTCGTCAGCGCCGACGATCCGGTAGGTGACGGTGTCGCCCTTGTCATCCTCCAGCGTTACCGTGGCACCGAAGAAGACGCGGCTGCGATCCGTGGGCGGCTCGCTGACGACTTTCAGGAGCGGCAGGCGCTTCTGCAGGTAGCGGATGCGCCGGTCGATACCGGCCAGTTCCTTCTTGCGGTAGATGTACTCGGCGTTTTCCGAGCGGTCGCCCTCCGCGGCAGCGGCCGCCAGCGCCTTCGTCACGTCCCGCCTGCGTATCCACAGGCCCTTGAGTTCATCTTGTAATGCCACGTAGCCATCGCGGGTGATGTAGGGCGATGATTTCGGCGCCGGCGGGCGGTAGCGTCCCATGGCTGGCGATCAGCGCTTTGTGGCCTGGCGGGTGACCAGCATGGCGACCACCGAGCCGCTGAAGGCGAGGAAGGTGTCCTTCTGTGCGTCCCACTCGTCACCCTGGGTGCCAAGGTAGGCCATGCCAAGCTCGGGGTCGACAATCATGGCGACAATGCCTTCCAGGGCCTCGTAGAAGCCGCTGAAGGCCAGTACGACAGCGACACTCAGCAGCCAGGACCAGCTGTGGACGACGCCGGCCGCACGCACCAGCAGTTCCCGGAACGGGTAGGCGATGAGCAGGCCGAAGCTGAAATGCACAATGCGGTCGTAGTGATTGCGTTCCAGTCCGAGCGTTTCCTGCAACCAGAAGCCAAACGGCACCTCCGAATAGGTGTAATGCGCGCCCACCAGGTGCAGGCTCATGAAGATCGTGAACAGCACATAGGAGCGGTTGGAGAAGGCGAATCGCCGGTAGGTCACCACCAGCAGCGTGCCGTAGAAAAACACCAGCAGGTTTTCCAGGAACCAGTCACGCCGGTTGAACGGCTCGATCGATGTGACGATCCACAACAGGACCAGCCAGGAGACGAGGCCCTGCAGCAGGCGGTTGGTGCGAAAAGCCGGTGCTGTATTTTCCATCTGTTCGCGCATCGCAGTGTATTGACAAACAGCCATTGCCACCCGCCACGGCGGGGATCCGCTCCCGCCCCCTTGCCGGGATAGGCGGGTATGTCCGACAATAACGAAATTGCAGCCAGATCAACAGCCTCGATTCAGGCTGCCAGGCCGGCGGCATCCTGGCGGCAAAAAGCGGTGGCCAGTCACAGCCGCATTGCGCATAATGTTGCGCTTTTTGCGGGGCATGTTTATGTGGTTCAGAAACCTTCAACTGTATCGTCTTGGACAACCCCTTGATCTGTCACCGGAAGCGCTGAATGCGCGGCTGCTGGAGCACGCCTTTCGGGGCTGCAGTCGCATGGACATGGCCGCGAGCGGCTGGATGCCGCCGCTGGGACGCCACAGCGAACTGCTGGTCCATGCCGCCGATGCCTGCATCATGCTCTGTCTGCGCAAGGGCGAGAAGCTCATGCCTGCCAGCGTGGTCAACCAGCTCCTCGATGAACGGGTGGCCGAAATCGAGGTGGCCGAGGCGCGCGAGGTCTACCGACGCGAGCGTCGTCGCCTGAAAGACGAGATCATCGTCGACCTGCTGCCGCGGGCCCTGACCCGGCACACGGACCTGTACGCCTACATCGACAGCCGCAACGGCCTGGTGGTGGTGGATACCCCGACGGCCTCGAAGGCGGAAGACCTGATCAGCCAGCTGCGCACCACGCTCGGCACCTTCAAGGCGACGCCGCTCCAGGTCAACGAATCGGCGAGCGGCGCCATGACCCGCTGGCTGAACGGTGCACCGCTGCCGGTCGGCTTCGAGCTGGGTGATACCTGCGAACTGAAGCATCCCGATCCTGCCGGCGGCCAGGTGACGATCAAGGGCCAGGACCTGAGTGCAGGCGAGGTTCGCAACCACCTCAACCACGGCAAGTACGCCGTCAAGCTGGCGCTCGGCTGGAAGGAACGGCTGTCATTCGTGCTGCAGGAGGATCTGTCCATCAAGCGCCTGAAGTTCGAGGACGTCATCCGCGACGCGGAAGGCGATACCAGCGCGGACGATTTCGCCAGCCGCTTCGACCTCGATTTCTCGCTGATGACACTGGAACTGGCGGCATTCCTGCCGCAGTTGCTGGGTTCGCTGGGCGGGGAGGCGCTGCCGGAGGCGGCCTGACCGGTGATGATTACCTGTGCCGATCATCAACGTGCGGGCCGGATCAGCCCAAAGGGCGTAATCCGACAGGACGTCTGTCGGGTTACGGCGCTTGGCGCCTGACCCGACCTGCGCAATAATGAATTATCAGGCACTCGCCGCACGCGAGGCCCGCTTGCGTTCGTGCTCCAGCAGGTGCTTCTTGCGCAGCCGGATGTGGTTCGGCGTCACTTCCACCAGTTCGTCATCATCGATGAACTCCAGCGCCTGTTCCAGGCTCATGCGGACCGGCGGGCTCAGCAGGATGTTCTCGTCGGAGCCGGCGGCGCGGATGTTGGTCAGCTGCTTGGCCTTCAGCGGGTTGACCACCAGGTCGTTGCCGCGCGAGTGGATGCCGATGATCGCGCCTTCGTAGACCTCCTCGCCGTGGCCGATGAACAGCCGGCCGCGCTCTTGCAGGTTGAACAGGGCGTAGCCGAGCGCCTTGCCGGTTTCCTTGGAGACCAGCACGCCGTTGATGCGCTGGCCGTATTCGCCCGGCTTGAGCGGGGCGTAGTGCGAGAACACACTGTAGATCAGCCCGGTGCCCTGGGTGGCCGTGAGGAACTCGGTGCGAAAGCCGATCAGGCCGCGGGCCGGCATGATGTAGTCCAGCCGCACGCGGCCCTTGCCGTCCGGCATCATGTCAGTGAGTTCGCCGCCGCGCTCGCCGAGCTTCTCCATGATGCTGCCCTGGTGGGATTCCTCGACATCCAGCGTGACCTGCTCGAAGGGCTCCTGCTGGACGCCGTCGATCTCGCGGATGATGACCTCGGGGCGGGACACGCCGAGCTCGTAGCCCTCGCGGCGCATGGTCTCGATGAGGACCGCCAGATGCAGCTCGCCGCGGCCGGAGACGCGGAACTTGTCCGGGTCCGCGGTGGGATCGACCCGGAGTGCGACGTTGTGGATCAGCTCCCGGTCGAGGCGCTCCTGGATGTTGCGCGAGGTGACATACTTGCCGTCCCTGCCGGCGAACGGCGAGTTGTTGACCTGGAATGTCATGCTGACGGTGGGCTCGTCGACCGTCAGCGGCGGCAGGGCATCGACACTGGCCGGGTCGCACAGGGTGTCGGAGATGTTCAGGCCGTCAATGCCGGTAAAGGCGATGATGTCGCCCGCCTGTGCCTCGTCGACCTCGATGCGCTCCAGGCCGAGGAAGCCCAGCACCTGGCCGATGCGCGCATTGCGCCGTTTGCCGTCGCGGTCAACCAGGGTGACCGGCATGCCGGGCTTCATGCGACCGCGCGTGATGCGGCCGATGCCGATGACACCGACGTAGCTGCTGTAGTCGAGCGAGGTCACCTGCAGCTGGAACGGGCCGTCGACCTCGACCTGCGGCGGCTCGACGTGTTCGACGATGGCCTCGAACAGGGCGGTCATGTCCTCGCCGAGCTGGTCGGCCTCGTTGCCGGCATAGCCCTGCAGGGCCGAGGCATAGACCACGGGGAAGTCGAGTTGCTCGTCGGTGGCGCCGAGGCGGTCGAACAGGTCGAAGGTCTGGTCGAGCACCCAGTGCGGGCGCGAGCCGGGGCGGTCGATCTTGTTGATGACGACGATGGGTTTCAGTCCCAGCGCGAAGGCCTTCCGGGTCACGAAGCGGGTCTGCGGCATGGGGCCTTCCACGGCATCGACCAGCAGCAGCACGCAGTCGACCATGGACAGGACGCGTTCCACCTCGCCGCCGAAGTCGGCGTGCCCCGGCGTGTCGACGATATTGATGCGGTAGTCGTTCCAGCGGATGGCGGTGTTCTTCGACAGGATGGTGATGCCGCGCTCGCGCTCCAGGTCGCTGGAATCCATCACCCGTTCGGGCATGACGGCGCGCTCGTCCAGTGTCTGTGACTGCTTCAGGAGCTGGTCAACCAGGGTGGTCTTGCCATGATCGACATGCGCGATGATGGCGATGTTTCGCAGGTTGCTGATCATAATGAGAAATCTGTCCGCGGCCGCGGTGGTGGCTGCAAAAGGCGGGTATTATACAGAATCAGCGGGCAGACACCGGTAAAGCTGCGGGCAGGGGACATGACACTCAGTGACGAGCAGGTGGAGGGCCTCAGGCAGCGGCTGCTGCAGCGCCAGCGGGTGCTGCAGGAGTTACAGGCAACCGGCGAGTCCGCCGCGGAGGTGGTGGAGCTGGACCAGACCAGCATCGGGCGCCTGTCGCGGATGGACGCCCTGCAGGGGCAGGCCATGTCACGCGAACGCCAGCGCCGACGGCAGCTCGAGGTGCAGCAGATCAGCGCGGCGCTGGGCCGCATCGCGGCGGGTGATTACGGCTGCTGCCTCAGTTGCGGCGAGGACATTGCCCTGCCACGTCTGGAGCATCACCCGGCCGTGCACCTGTGCATCGACTGCGCCAGCGCGCGGGAGTGCGGGCGGGACGGGTGAGCCTGCAGGTCAACTATCGATCGCGGCAGAAACCGCTCCTGCAACGTGTCAAAACCCGGGCAGGAGCGAATTCATTCGCGATTCGAGCAGCCGGCCTGTGCCTGCATATTGGGCAAGGCGCAGCGTGCCCGACAGGAGAGCTGCAGTCATTACGGCGACATATATGGCAGGCGGGATTTTCAGGTACGCATCAAACGGGGACAGCAACATGACAGACAAGCCGGGCGCTGGCAGTAACGACCTTGCGGAAACAGTTGCACAGCTGCAGACACGGGTCGATGAGCTGGATAAGCAGTTGAAGGACACCCGCTACATTGTCTACAAACTGCTATACGAAATGGGGGGCAAGGAAGTCATTGAGCGGATGGGCAAGCACGATGCCTGATGCCGGGGCGGTGCCGATCGTATTTCAATCGGCGTATTCCGGGCCCAGCTCGAGGTAGAAGGTCGACATGATCTCTTCCCGGTGCGTGCTTGCCGGCAGGGTTTTGCGAATCCTGGCTTCGACGCGGGCGGCGTCGATCGCCGCGCGGTCGATGATCTCGGGATAGAGGCGGTAGTGTTGTTCGACCTTGAGCGGCTGCACGCGTGCGTGTTGCTCACAGGCCCGTCGGTCCTCCGGAGCGAGTGACGGCAGCAGCAGCTGCCAGGGTGCCTGCCAGCTGACAAAATCCCTGACGAGCCTGCCGTGGTCGGCATCGTGGCGCTGCATGTCCAGCAGCATGGCAGGAAAGGCCTGTGGATCCAGCATGCGCCCGACCAGTGTCTCCACGATGTTGACGCCGTGCAGGCCGGTGCCCGCACCGGATGCGTCGCGCAGGAACACCTGCGCGGCGGGCGTCTTGCCGGTTCGCCCGCTGTTGATGTAGGCGGCCAGGTAGTCGGTGATATCGCCGGGCAGGGCGTTCTCATCAAGCAATGACTTCGCGGCCGGGGAGGCAAAGGTCCGCCGGCAGGCCAGTCCGGGGTTCCACCTGGGCGGCTGCGCGGTATCGATGTCAGCCGGATCCAGTGCGCTGTCCAGCAGGGCCAGCGGTTGTCCCCGTTCATCCAGCAGCCACAGCTCGGCGGTGTCGAGGAAGGGGAAGGGAATGTTCCGGTGGATCTCCAGCAGGTGTTCGTAGACCCGGGTGCCCATGGCCTCCATGAGCCGGAAATCGTCGGAGGGAAATATCGGGCCGCGTTTGAGGCCGTTCTCAGCCGACCAGGCGCCGTAGCGGATATCGCTGACCTGGGTATGCCCCTGCCCGGGCAGGTCGTCGAGCAAGGCCTCGTTGCTGACATAGATGTCCCAGCGCACGCCGTCCGCCGTGACGGCCTCGGCGGACCGGTACTTGATGCAGTTGACCACACCCCGGAACGGGTTCAGCAGTCGTTGCGAGTAGCACTGGAAGGGCATCGGCGACTGGCCTGGTTGATGGACCGGTTGCCTCAATACTTTCATATCGGAGTGAGTTCTGCAAAAGGGCGGGTTAGAATGCCCGGCCCTGGCAGGGACGAATTCATTCGCGATTGCGGTTTACCAGAGAACCGAACGCGAATGAATTCGCTCCTGCAGGTAATATTCAACGCAATGCCATCCGGATAAAACCATGCCCTTACTCAGGCTTGACAAGGTATCACTCGCCTTCGGCCACCGGGCGCTGCTCGATCACGTCGATCTGGAGCTGTATCGTGGCGAACGTGTCTGCCTGGTCGGACGCAATGGCGAGGGCAAATCGTCGCTGCTGCGCATCATTGCCGGCGAGGTGGCCCCGGATGACGGTGAACTCTGGGTGCGCCCGGCCATGCAGCTTGCCCACCTGGCGCAGGAGGTGACGCTGGACAGCAGCGATTCGGTGTTCGACGTGGTCGCCGGCGGCCTGCCGCAGATGGGGCGGCTGCTCTCGGAGTACCACCATGCCGCCGGCCGGTTGGAGCACTCGCAGGCGGACGCCGACATCCGCCGTCTCGCCGAGCTGTAGCACGAACTGGAGGCGGCCGGCGCCTGGCAACTGGAACAGCGGGTCGAGACCGTGCTGTCGCGTCTCAAGCTGGACGGCGACGCCGGCTTCCACGGCCTCTCGGGCGGCTGGCGGCGGCGCGTGATGCTGGCCCGCGCGCTGGTGTGCGACCCGGATGTGCTGCTGCTGGATGAGCCGACCAACCACCTCGACATCGAGGCCATTACCTGGCT
>JBFELL010000148.1:0-7208 GCA_041552135.1 Gammaproteobacteria bacterium | reverse complement strand
GCGTGCAGCCATCAGTAAGGCGTCAGGTCCATGTGGAGGCACACTCCTTCAACGCGCCTGTCGGTGGTATGCTCACAACGAGTGCAAACCAGCGCGTCGTTGATGCATATGATGCCCCTGGCGGGCAATATGCCGAGTGTATGATGATGTCGCTGCGACCGGTATTTCGGTTAACAGTAAATGTCATGACCAGATTATGAAAATCGAACGCAGCCTGCGGCTTGTCGAGGTGCTGGCGCTGGAACTGCAGCCACCCCTGGTGCTGGATGCCGCGCTCGGTGCCGGAGAGGCCATCCGCGCGATGCGTGACAGCGGACTGGGTTACGCCCTGATTACCACTGACGGGCGTCTCGCTGGCATCTTCACGGAACGGGATGTCTTCCTTTCGGTGCTTGGCAACGAGGCTGTGCTGCAGCAGCCGGTCTCGGCGCTGATGAGCCCGCAGCCGGTATATGTGACACAAGCCGACCCGATATGGCGGGTTGTCACGCTCATGCAGGAGGGCGGCTACCGGCAGATCCCGGTTACAGACGAAGCCGGAAAGGTTCTGGGCTGTGTGCGGCACAAGGACGTGGCCGGCTACCTGGTCGATCATTTCGCCGGCCATGTCCTCAACCTGCCACCGGACCCCGATCAGCTGGCGCAAACCCCGGATGGGGGGTGATCCGCTGTGACTCGCGGCATATCTCGCAACAGTGGTTTTATACAACGGGGCCGGTGCCGGTGACTGGCAGGGCCAGGGTCATCGAATCGCTGCAGCAGGCCACTATCCTGTTCTGCGGCGACTCCGGCGACGGCATGCAGCTGACCGGCAACCAGCTGACCGCCACCTCCGCGGTCTACGGCAACGATGTCAGTACGCTGCCTGACTATCCTTCGGAGATACGCGCGCCAGCCGGCTCGCTGGCCGGCGTCTCCGCCTTTCAGCTGCATTTCGCCAGCCATGAAATCCACACACCCGGTGACCACCCGGATGTGCTGGTGGCCATGAACCCGGCCTCCCTGAAGGTCTACCTGCCGAGACTGCAGCCGGGCGGGGTGCTCATTGTGGACCGGGACGCCTTTGCCACGCGGGGCCTGGCCAGGGCAGGCTATGACAGCAACCCGCTGGATGACCCGGCCATCGCTTCCCGTTACCGGTTGCACGCCGTACCGCTACTGACGCTGACGCAACAGGCCCTCGAGGGCCTGGATCTGAAGCGCTCCGCCAAGGCGCGCTGCAAGAACTTCTTCGCCCTGGGGCTGGTGTACTGGCTGTATGACCGGCCGCTGCAACAGAGCCTCGACTGGATCGGGCAGAAGTTTGCCCGCAGCCCTGATGTGGCCGAGGCCAACCGGCTGGCGTTGCAGGCCGGCTTCCATTACGGCGAGACCTCGGAGGCCTTCGACGTCCAGTGGCAGGTCGCGCCGGCCCCGGCCAGCCCGGGTACCTGGCGGACCATCAACGGCAACGAGGCCGTCGCGCTGGGCCTGCTGACGGCGGCGCGGCTGGCGGACAAGCCGCTGGTCTACAGCAGCTATCCCATCACCCCGGCGTCCGAGGTCCTGCACCACCTGGCGCGCTGGAAACACCTCGATGCCCGCACCATCCAGGCCGAAGACGAGATCGCAGCGATGGGTGCGACCATCGGTGCGGCCTATGGTGGCGCATTTGCCGCTACCGGTACCAGCGGCCCGGGGCTTTGCCTGAAAAGCGAGGCCATCAACCTCGCCATCATGCTGGAGCTGCCGCTCGTCATACTCAACGTCCAGCGTGGCGGACCCTCCACCGGCCTGCCGACCAAGACGGAGCAGGGCGACCTGCTGCAGGCCATGTACGGACGCAATGGCGAGAGCCCGCTGCCGGTGCTGGCGCCCGCGGGCCCGGCGGACTGTTTCTATGTTGCCATCGAGGCCTTCCGCATCGCCGTGCGGCACATGACGCCGGTGCTGGTCCTCGGCGAGGGCCTGCTGGCAAACAGCAGCGAGCCATGGCGCATCCCGGCATTGCGTGAACTGGAGCCGATCGACGTGCGGCACCCCGATGATCCGGTCGGGTTCCAGCCCTACAGTCGCGAGGCCGGCACGCTCGCCAGGCCCTGGGTCGTCCCGGGTACGCCCGGCATGGAGCACCGCCTCGGTGGTCTGGAAAAACAACCCGGCACGGGGGCGGTCAGCTATGCGCCGGAGGATCACGCGCAGATGTGCGCCCTGCGCCGGGACAAGGTGGCGCGCGTGGCGGATTTCATACCCGATCTCGAGGTCACGGGACCGGCGGAGGCCCCCCTGCTGGTGCTGAGCTGGGGCGGCACCCGCGGCGCTGCCCTCACGGCGATCGAGTGCCTGCAGCAACAGGGGCGCGACGTCGCCCATGCGCACCTGCGTTACCTGAATCCCTTTCCGCGCAACCTGGGTGACGTCCTGAAGCGCTACGGCACGGTCATGATCCCCGAACTCAATCATGGCCAGCTGGCCATGCTGATCCGTGCAACGTACCTTGTGGAGGTCGTGTCGTTTTCCAGGGTGGGGGGCAGGCCCTTCAGTATTGCCGAGATCGGGGCGCGTGCCGGGGAACTGCTGGCATGACGACCCGGCCTGCCACGCTCACCCGCAAGGATTTCGCCTCGGACC
Source organism: Gammaproteobacteria bacterium (assembly GCA_041552135.1). GTDB lineage: Bacteria > Pseudomonadota > Gammaproteobacteria > UBA9214 > UBA9214 > SZUA-186. The sequence continues at coordinate 4,598 of JBFELL010000148.1, read as the reverse complement.
AGGACGTGCGCTGGTGCCCGGGTTGCGGCAACAACGCCATCCTCGCGCAGGTGCAGAAGACGCTGCCCGAGCTGGGCATCCCGCGCGAGAACATCGTCATGATCTCGGGGATCGGCTGTTCCAGCCGTTTTCCCTATTACATGGATACCTATGGCATCCACACCATCCACGGGCGGGCGCCGACCGTGGCGATGGGCCTCAAGTGCGCGCGACCGGAACTGCAGGTCTGGGTGGTGACCGGCGACGGCGATGCTCTCGCCATCGGCGGTAACCACTTCAGCCATGCACTGCGGCGCAATGTCGATATCAACATGCTGCTGTTCAACAACCGGATCTATGGACTTACCAAGGGGCAGTATTCGCCGACGACCCCGCCGGGGATCCGCACGCTGTCCAGCCCGGACGGTTCGATCGAAAACCCGGTGAACCCGATCGGTGTGGCGATCGGTTCGGAGGCCAGCTTCATCGCCCGCACGGTGGATGTCTTCCAGAAGCACATGGCTGCGGTGTTGCGGCGTGCCGCCGAACACCGCGGCGCGTCCCTGGTGGAGATTGCGCAGAACTGCATTATCTTCAACGACGGCGCCTGGGCGCACCTGACGGACCCGGACTCGCGCCTGGAGAACGTGCTCTACCTCGAGCACGGCAAGCCCATGCGCTTCGGCAGGCAGGGTGAGAAGGGTATTCGCCTGAACGGCCTTGTTCCGGAGGTCGTGGAGGTCGCGGCGGCGGGTGAGGAAAACCTGCTGGTGCACGATGAACAGGCAGCCGAGCCGACCCTGGCCTACCTGCTGTCGCGTATGGGTCCACCGGACTATCCGACCCCCGTGGGTGTGTTTCGCGCCATCGACAAGCCTGTGTACAGCAGGCTGCTGATGGAGCAGGTGCAGGGGGCGCAGGCACGCGCCGAGCCCGACCTCGATGCCCTGTACCGTCAGGGTGAAACCTGGGACGTGACCTGAGAGTTGCCGGACGGAGACGGACCATGAAATGCCCCAGTTGTGGATACGACAACCTGCCCGGTGCGGATGCCTGCGAGGCCTGCCAGACCAGCCTGACCCGGGAGGACGTGCCGCAGGCAGACACCGGCATCGAGCGCAGCCTGATGGAGGATCCGATCGCCTGCCTGCAGCCAATCCGGCCGCTGACGGCCGATCCCGGGACCCCGCTGGACATTGCGATCCGGCGCATGCGCGACCACGGTATCGGCTGCCTGCTGGTCGTGACAGGGGAGGGCAGGCTGTCAGGGATCCTGACGGAGCGCGACCTGCTGCAGAAGGTCGCGGGTCTGGGGCTGGACCTGGACCGCTGCAGGGTGATGGACTTCATGTCCGGCGCCCCGGAATCCGGCCGGCCGGAGCACCCGCTGGGCTATGCACTGCAGCGCATGATCGTCAGTGATATCCGCTACCTGCCGCTGGTCGACGGGGATGGCCGCCCCAATGGCATCGTCTCATTGCGCGATGTCATCGCCTATATGGCGGCGCGCTTCAGCGACAGTGGCGGCCGGTCGTCTTGATCGCGTGCCGTTAATCTGCGTTGAGTTGGCTGGTTTCAGGTGCGCATACGCGCTGTGACCGGATCGACCGAAGGTCGGCCTGCAGGACTGTAAAAGGCGGCGAGATGCTCGCGGAGAGCGCCCGGATCGGGCAAGGATCAATTTGTCGGAGCAGATGATCCCGCGGGACGTAATTTCCCGGGCAACACTCAAAACAGTGCATTCTGACCGGCTGGCAGCTGACCCGTCATCGACACAGGTCCTCGTCGGTAATTACTGCCTGAAATTACCCCATGAATCCAGATCCATGGGGGCTTTTTCAACACTATCGCCCCGGGCTGTGTAAAAACGTGATGCTCGCTACTGGCCCTTCTGATCTGGATTTTCCGGTCTTTACCCGGTCCGGACCAACAGTTGCCTTTACTGAAAAAGAAAAGGCGGCCGGAAGGCCGCCAGTATTCCTGAATCACTGAAAGATATCGCTACATGGTATCGGGCACTGCAATGTAGTCACACTCGAGCTCTGCATTTGTCCCTTTAGTTGCATTTTCGGCAGATTGCCCGGCATATGGCACGTTTGGCAGTGCCAGGGTAAATAGTAACATGATGGTTAGTTGCAGAATTCTCATGATTTCTCTCCCTGAAGACACTGTATAAGCGACTAGTGCGCCTGCCCTGAATGTATCGTGTTAACCTGCGATACAAGGCTTGCGAGCTTGGGATTCTCCGCAATGACAAAGGCAAAATTCTCCCATTGTTCATCAGTAAATGTTGTCATGACAAGCTCTCTGCAGGAGAGTTTTATCTTCAGTAACTGACGCTGTAAGTCATGAATTTCAGACTGGAACGAAAGCAGGTGATCTTTGGTTACATCCGGGGATAATGATTCAACGCGAAATTGAACCATCTTATCGATGATTTCATTCATGATATTGACCATGTTTGTATAGTTCTTCTTTCTCCAAACACGAAATGCGGTTACCTGTTCATCAGTCAACGCGAGTGCATCCCGATTTCTCATGATAACCGGAAGCAAGGTTGGCATGAGTCCGGAGTCTTCCAGGAGAATCACTTTACCCATGACCTCCTTCCAGTCATCCGCAGTCAAGGGATGGTCACTGTCGTGTTTTGCCTGTACAGAAGTACAAAGCAGAAAGATCGCTGAAAATACTGCAATAATCTTCATTTTCGTATGCCCCGTTTTTACGCCTTGAGGTTGACTGTTTCGACACAGCAATATGGGCCTTATTTTAGTCCGCGATAAAACTTGCGCCATTGTGGAGAATACTTATAGGCATAGCCCGCTCGATTCCTTCGCCCCTTCAAGGGGAGAAGGCCGATGTACAGGGAAGTACACGTGCCGCGGGAGGCGGGATGCCGTGAGCGGCCGGGATGAGGGGTGAGCATCAACGTTGCGCAGCGGCCTGATTCATACACCCTAACCCGCAGCCACCGGCCTTGGCCGGTGGCGTATTCACTCGCTGCTGATATTACCGGTTACCATGCGACAACGGTCGGGCCTCAAACTGAAGTATGGCGTTTGATGGTTAATCCCTGCTCGGGGTATGGGTTGATAATCCTTGCCCCGGGATGCAGAACACTGGCAGACATGTGGAATGACCGCTCCCTGCATGCAAGCGGTTGATGTCGTCTGTCTGCGTATTCTATTCCACGTGGCTGTAGTGACCGTGTCGCAGACCGCTCACCAGTTTGTGGAAGTCATCCCCGCTGATGCGCACCAGGTGCTCGTGGTCGCCTGACTCGAAATACACGAAGGCCAGCGAGGCGAGCGCCTCGTCCACGACCGTCTCGATGCCATAGGCCGTGCCGGTGCAGGGGACGGCACCCGGGTCACAGTCGCCGAAGCGGGATTCGACTTCCGGCTCCGTGGCCAGTTCCAGTTCGCGGTTGAGTTCCGTCTGCAAACCGTGAAACCGCACCCAGCTGTCACCGGGTATCACGGCCAGCAGGTAGCCATCCGTGTCCTTGAGCAGTACGCCCTTGGCGATGTGGTCTTCCCGGACTCCGGCCGCAGCCGCGGTTTCACTGCTGCTGGAGGTGTGCGGGTGCGTTACCAGGTCATAGTCAATGTCCAGGGATTCAAGATGTGCCCTGAGGGTGTCTGCCATTGCCATCGGATAGCTCCTCCTGTTGAGTCTGCGACTGCCGGGGTTACGGTCTCATCCTGATAAAAGTATAGGCCACCGGCTACAGCGGCACCCGGCGATAGAGCGGCAGGCCGGTCTGCCAGGGCGCGAACCCGTCCAGATCACTCGGCAGGTGCTCGTGTGCGCCGAGCACGAGCAGGCCACCGGGTCGCAGGGCAGCGGCAATGTGCCCGGCGGTTTCCCTTTGCAGGCCGTCATCGAAATAGGTGAACACCAGGTTCCGGCACAGCACCAGGTCAAACGGGCCGTCCGGCGCGACGCTGCGGATATCGTGCGGTGAGAGGCGCACTGCCTGCCGGTAGCGCTCATGCAGGCAGTAATTCCCGTCACTGCGGCGGAAGGCGGCATCCCGCCAGTCCGACGGCAGGTCGCGGACACTGGAGAACGGGTAACAGGCACCGAGGGCCCGCTGTAACATGCCGGGATCGGTGTCCGTGGCGAGGATGTCCAGCCCGATTTGTCGTGTTGCCGTCTCCGGGGAGTGTCGCCAGAGGATGCTCAGCGAGTAGGGTTCCTCGCCGCCACCGCAACCGGCGCTCCATACCCTGAGCCCGGGTCTCGCGTGTTCCCGTGCCTGCGCAGCCAGTTCCGGCAGCAGGTCCCGCTCCAGCAGGCGGAAGATGTGCCGGTCACGATAGAAGCGCGAAATGGTGATGCGGCAGCAACTGTCGAGAACGTCCCATTCCGCGGGGTGCCGGTCGAGGTGCTGGCGGTAGGCGGCAAGGTCTGGAAGCGCTAACTGCCCCAGCCGGCGTTGCAGGCGCCGGCAGACCTGGCGCCGTACGCGGCGGAAGCCGCGCCAGCGCAGGCGCAGCCGCGGCAGTGTCGCCTGCAGGAAGTGCACACAGTCCCGGTCGTTCATCCATGCGCCCGTTCGGGGGGGCGGCTAACGGCCGGCAACCGGCATCAGCAGCAACGGGCGGACATCGGGC
>JBFELL010000147.1:0-7244 GCA_041552135.1 Gammaproteobacteria bacterium | reverse complement strand
TCCTTGTGGTTCGTGGTGGTAATCCAGCGCATGATGCCGCTCGGCGCGCCGTGGTGATGCTCGTCGTGTGTGGTTGCTGTGCTCATTGAATCATTCTCCACTTAATTTCTGAATTCACTGGCGCGAGGCTGCGATGTCGGACGGCTGCACCATATCACCGGTGGCGTTGCCGAGAGCATTACGCTGGTAGGTGAGGACAGCGGCAATATCCACATCGTTAAGCTGGGCGGCGAAGGCGGGCATTGCACTGCCGGCCTTGCCGTTCAGCACGATGTCCGTGTGGCCCTCAATCGGGCCGGTGGCGATCGCACTGCCGGTAATCGCCGGGAACACACCCGGGATACCCTGGCCCTCGGCCTGGTGGCAGGCCAGGCAATTCTTCTTGTAGACCTGCTCGCCCTGGGCCATCAGGTCATCTATACCCCAGGTCTTGGTAGCGGCGGCGGCAGCAGCGGCGGCACCGGCCTTCTGGTCGGCCACCCACTGCGCATAGTCTTCCTCGGTCTTGGCGACCAGTACGATCGGCATGAAGCCGTGGTCCTTGCCGCAGAGCTCGGCGCACTTGCCGCGGTACACGCCCGGCTCGGTCAGCTCGGTCCAGCCGTCGTTGATGAAGCCCGGCACGGCATCCTGCTTCCAGCCCAGGTCCGGCACCCACCAGGAGTGGATGACATCGTCGGCGGTGATCAGGAAGCGGATCTTTTTGTTAATCGGCACGACGACGGGGTTATCGACGTCGAGCAGGTAGTGTTCATGGTCGGCGGGATCGAGACCGGAGTTCATCTGGCGGATTTCGTTGCTCTTATCGTCCAGGTTGCTCATGAAGCTGATGCCCTCGGCGTCGCCATCGAGGTAGTCGTACTTCCACTTCCACTGGTAGCCGGTGACCTTGATGGACATATCCGAATCACGGGTGTCCTCCAGGGCCAGCAATGCCTTGGTGGCCGGCACGGCCATGCCGACCAGCACCAGGAACGGGATGGTCGTCCAGATGATCTCCACCGTGGTGCTTTCATGGAAGGTGGCTGGAACGACACCCTTGGACTTGCGGTGCGTCATGATCGAGTAGATCAGTACCGCGAACACCAGGACACAGGCAATCACGCAGATCCAGAAGATCAGCATGTGCAGATCGAAGACCGTCTGGCTGGTGGTGGTGACGCCCTCCCTGAGGTTGAGGGGCCAATCGGTGGCGCCGGCAGAACCCATGCCGAGCATGAGGGCTGCGCCTGACAGGTAACGCAGGGCGCTTCTCAGCTTAGTTGCAAACATGCATCAATCTCCCTAACAAGTTCAGATTATTGGTAATACTGTCCAGGCAACCCGTCTCCGGCGGCTAGACCGGTGCACGGATGGCCTGTTGCAATTCGTAGGCGAGTTCCTGACGTTCCATCTCGTTCAGGAACCGGCCGATTTCCACCTGCTTCCCCTGGAACAGGATCGCGAGCCGGCTCGGGTACCAGGCAATATGCGATCGCTGCAGCTGGACCTGTGCCCACGCCCGCGGGCATTCCCACGACTCCTGAGGCTGCTCACGCCCCTTCTCCACCTTCACAACTTCGCGGCCGACGGAGATGACCTCTCTCACGCCGCTGCGCAGCAGGGTGAGGTAAAACGCCACACCCAGCAGCAGGACCTCCACTCCGGCGAACGGCAGTACCGGCCAGTAGCCGTGCATGGCATAGAACACGGCGATCCCGAGACAGCACAGCGTTATCACTGCATAGACCTGTATCGCCTGTCGCACCGACAGGGAGCGGTTGGGACGAATCACCCAGTGGCAATCATGTCCCGAGGAATCGCATATCCGTTCAACCACGCCAGATCATTGAATTGCCAGCTGTTTCCTGCTCATGCCAGCGCAATTCCCTGCCCGCGGGCCGTGTTTTTACTGCCTGTGGCAATTTGTCGCGCACGGAAAAAAGTCCGCGCATTGTATAGAAGAACCACACGGGGTTCAACGCGACAAAACCCGGACAACGACCGTCCAGGCCCACGGTCAGACTAGCCGGGCAGCAGATCGAGAGTGATGCGGACCTGGCCCGCCACGGGCGCCGTCTGCGCGGGGACCACGCCCAGGAGGGGGGCGGATATCATTGATTTCAATGAATTTATATTCTCATCCAGGTATTCGGGCAGCGGCGGCAGGCAGTTTGCCACCCAGCCGGTGAGCGACGCGCCGCCGGCCTCGATGGCCTGCGCTGTCAGTAAGGCATGATTCAGGCAGCCCAGACGCATGCCGACCACCAGCACCACCCCGAGACCGAGACTGGCGGCCAGATCGGCAACGGTCTCCCGGGCGTTCAGCGGCACCAGCCAGCCACCGACACCCTCGACGCAGACCACATCCGAGCACCCGGCCAGATGCCGCACGCCCCGGTGGATGGTGTCGAGGTCGATGCGCACACCCGCCTGCCTGGCGGCAATATGCGGCGCGATCGGCGGCTCGAAGGCATAGGGATTGACCTCGGCATAGTCCAGCGGCATCGAGGCCTGCTGCTGCAGTTGCAGGGCATCGTCGTTGCGCAGGCCCTGCGGGGTCCGCTCGCAGCCCGAGGCTACCGGCTTCATGGCCGCGACGTGCTGGCCACGGTCCTGCAGCCAGCGCATCAGGCCCAGGGTGACGACGGTCTTGCCGATCCCGGTATCGGTACCGGTGATGAAGTAACCGGCAGGGCGGTTCACGGCAGCAGACCGTCCAGGCGCACCTCGAGGTCATGTCGCGCCACGTCCTTGTTTTGCGGACACCAGGCATGACCGTAGACCACCTCATAGCTGGCCGGTAGCACGCCGTCCCGGCGGAACGCCTCGTAGGCCTGCGTCACCTTTGCGAAACGGTGCCGGCCGGTGAGGCCACGCGGCCGGCCGTCCGTGACGTTGTGCGCACCGATGTGCTTCAGATCCTCCATCAGGGTACGCAATTCCCGGTAGGTCACGGTGATGCGCTCGGTGTCCATCACCGGCTCCGCCCAGCGTGTGGCCAGCAGGGCGTCACCGACATCGTGCATGTCCGGGAAGGCATTGACGTGGGTAAATCCGTCCACCGCGGACCAGCTGGCGCGCAGCTCCTGCAGCGTGTCCGGTCCGAAGGTGGTGAACATCAGCAGCCCCCCGGGCGCCAGCACGCGACGCAGCCCGGTGAACACAGGCTCCATGTCCATGCACCACTGCAGCATCAGGTTGGAGAAGATGAAGTCGAAGCTGTCGTCGGCGAACGGCAGGCTCTCGCCGTCCGCGCAGACACAGTGCTGCGGCGCTGCGGCCCCGCCGCGCTGCCGCGTGTGGCGCAGCATGTTCATGGCAAGATCCAGTGCATATACCTCGGCACCCCGGTAACGCTGCTTGAGTGCCGCGGTGAAAAACCCGGTGCCGGCACCCAGGTCCAGGATGCGCGCCGGTTGCAGGCGCACCATGTCCATCCGCTCCAGCAGCCGGCCGCCGATCTCCTGCTGCAGTGCTGCCGCCGCGTCGTAGGTACCTGCCGCCTGCTCGAAGGCACGCCGCGCCTGTTGCTTGTCCAGCCTGTCGGCCGCGCGCAGTTCAGCCATGGCCGTCCACCACAGGCGACTCTGCCGGCAACAGAAAATCACGCACCGCCCCGGCAACCTCGCCGGGTGCAGACAGGAAGGGTGCATGACCGCCGCCGGGCACGACGTGCATACGCCCCTGCGGCAGCCGTGCCGCCGATGCCGCCGCAGCAGCCACCGGCACCAGCGTGTCGCGCTCGCCGGCGAGTACCAGCGCCGGACATCGGATACCGGCGCAGGCCGCCCGCAGGTCCGTGTCGCGCAGCATGCCAAGACCGGCTCGCAACGCGGCCGGATCCGGCCGCCCGCGCCGAAACATGCCGGCGCGCAACCGGCGCAGCACCAGAGCGGCGTCCCGGCTACCATGCACCTGCAGCGCCAGGAAGCGGTTCAGGGTCCGCTCGAAATCCGCCTCCAGCTCACTGGCAAAGGTTTCCAGCAGCGCCGGCAGCATGGCGGACTGCCAGCCTGACCGGCGCACGAAACTGGGCGTCGATGCCAGCAGCAGCAGCGCACTGACACGCTGCGGCCGCGCCAGCGCCGCCTGCAGCGCCACCAGACCACCCAGCGACCAGCCCAGCCAGGCGGCCTGTTGCGGGACACTGGCCAGCACGGCATCGGCAAAGGCCGGCAGCCCTTCGCTGTCCTGCCACTCGCTGTTGCCATGCCCGGGCAGGTCGACGACCGTCACCCGGAAATGCGGCGCCAGCAGCGGCAGCAGCGGCTCCCAGATCCCGCCATGCAGGCCCCAGCCGTGGATCAGCACCAGCTCGGGGCCGGTGCCTGTGGTTTCAGTGTGCAGTTTCAAATGATGCTTCCTGAATTTCCCTTGGGTATCCTCATCCTTCCCTGAACCCGTAGGTCGATGAGCCCGCAGGGCGTAATCCGACGAAATCCCTACATTTGTGACGGGTTACGGTGCTGCGCACCTGACCCGACCTACGCGTCTGCGTCCTCTGCCGCCGTAACCTTTTCCAGCGCCTCCAGCAACCGGTCCACCTGCGCCTCGGTGTGGGCGGCGGAAAACGTGATCCGCAGCCTGGCCGTGCCCTCGGCAACGGTCGGTGGCCGGATCGCGGTAATGAGGATGCCCTGTTCGCGCAGGGCATCGCTCAACCGCAGCGCCGCGCCGGCCCTGCCGACGATCAGCGGCTGGATTGGCGTCCGGGAATCACACAGGGCGAGCCCCAGCCGTGCGGCACCGGCACGGAAGCGGTCAACCAGCCCCCGCAGGTGCACGCGCCGCCACTCGTCCCCGACGACCCGTCGCAGCGCCGCCCGCGTCGCGACCGCCACCGCCGCCGGCGTCGCGGTGGTGTAGATCCAGGTGCGCGCCTGCTGGATCAGCGTCTCGATCAGCTCCTCGCTGCCGGCGACAAACGCACCGAAGGTGCCGAAGGCCTTGCCCAGCGTCCCCATCAGCACCGGTACCTGTGTGCTGTCCAGTCCCGCCGCCACGACAGAACCGCGCCCCTGCGGACCGGTCACGCCCAGTCCGTGCGCGTCATCGACCATCAGCCAGGCGGCATGCCGCTGCGCGACCTCGGCCAGCTGGCGCAGGGGTGCGATATCGCCATCCATGCTGAACACGCCGTCGGTCGCCACCAGGTATTCACTGTCGGGTGCCGTCGACAGGCGCTGCTCCAGGTCGCCGGCATCGGCATGGCGGTAGCGGACCAGCCGCGCCCCGCTCAGACGTGCACCGTCCAGCAGCGAGGCGTGATTGGTGTAGTCCTGGAACACCCGGTCACCGCGACCCAGCAGGGCCGCGATCGCACCGAGGTTCGCCATGTAGCCGGTCGAGAACAGCAGCGCGCGCGGCCGCCGCACAAAACCGGCCAGGTCTTCCTCGAGCTCATGGTGGGCCCGTGTGTGTCCGGTCACCAGGTGCGCCGCGCCGCTGCCTGCGCCGTACGCATCCAGCCCGCGGTGAAATGCCGCGACAACGTCCGGGTGGTTTGCCAGGCCGAGGTAGTCATTGCTGCAGAATGACAGGTACTCCCTGCCCTCAATGCGCACGCTAGCCCCCTGGGGGCCGTCGATGACCTGACGGCGGCGGTACAGAGCGTCTGCCTTGCGCGCATCGAGCCATGCCGCGAGATCTTTCATGCTGTCAGTCAGGCCGGGTGCAACCCCAGTCCGGCGAACAGCGCATCGTCGCTGGCGGTGTCCGGGTTGCCGGTAGTCAGCAGTTTTTCGCCGTAGAATATGGAGTTGGCGCCGGCAAGGAAACACAGCGCCTGCATCTCGTCGGTCATATCCGTGCGGCCCGCAGACAGGCGCACAAAGGATTCCGGCATCAGGATGCGGGCCACGGCAACGGTGCGGACAAACTCGATCGGCTCGATGTCCGGTTCGTGGTCAAGCGGCGTACCCTCGACCTTGACCAGACGATTGATCGGCACACTGCCCGGATGTTCCGGCAGGTTCGCCAGCTCGGCCAGCATTGACGCCCGGTCGGCGCGACTCTCGCCCATGCCGACAATCCCCCCGCAGCAGACATTGATGCCGGCCTCGCGCACGTGTCCCAGCGTCTCCAGGCGGTCATCCCAGGTACGGGTGGTGATGATCTCGCCATAGAACTCCGGCGAGGTATCCAGGTTGTGGTTGTAATAGTCCAGGCCGGCGTCTTTGAGCCGCCGGCTCTGCCCGGCATCCAGCATACCCAGGGTCGCACAGGTCTCCAGGCCCTCATCGTGCACCCGGCTGACCATCTCCAGCACGCGTTCGAAATTCTTTCCCTTCGGATTGCGCCAGGCCGCGCCCATGCAGAAGCGCGTGGCGCCTGCCGCCCTGGCACGCTGTGCCGCCTCGACGACCGCCTCGACGTCCATCAGGCGTTCCGGCTCCAGCACGGTATCGTGGTGCACGCTTTGCGGACAGTACTTGCAGTCCTCGGGACAGCCGCCGGTCTTGATGCTCAACAGCGTGCTGATCTGCACGGCATTCGGGTCGAAGTGCTGCCGGTGCACGCCCTGCGCCTGGAACATCAGGTCCTTGAACGGCAGGTCAAACAATGCCTGTACCTCGGCACGGGTCCAGTCATGGCGTAGGGCCGTTTCCGGGTTTTCCGACTGACGGCCGGTGTGATTGGACATAACGTCAAGGCCTGGATGGAAATATCGACAGGGACTATGAAGCTGCCATCGGGAGCTGTCAACCATGGAGATGAAATCAGGTTTACCACTTGCCGGCCGGCTGCTCTCGCGCGTGCTCCCGCCACATTGCCGATTATGCGGCGCGCCCGTCAGGCAGGAACTGCCGTTGTGCACGGGCTGTCACCGCGACCTGCCCTGGTCACGGCAGGCCTGCCGGCAATGCGGCAGACAGCTGCCCGGTCCGGTGCAGGCCGGGCGATGCGGCCACTGCCAGCAAAACCCGCCGGCGTTCGCAACCACGACCGCCGCACTGCGCTACCAGTCACCGGTGGATTACCTGGTCCAGCGCCTGAAATTTTCCGGCGAACTCGCGCTGGCCCCGCTACTGGCTGCCCTGCTGAGCGAAACACCCGGCATATGCGAGACACCCCTGCCGGAACGGCTCATCCCGGTGCCACTGCACCGATCGCGCCTGCGCGAGCGCGGTTTCAACCAGGCCACGGAGATTGCCCGGGCCCTCGGCCGACGCCTGGAACTGCCCGTGGACCGGCGCCTGTGCCGGCGCATCCGCCGGACCGGCACGCAGTCACTGCTGCCGGCCGGCTCGCGCCGGCACAAT
>JBFELL010000146.1:0-7334 GCA_041552135.1 Gammaproteobacteria bacterium | reverse complement strand
TACTGGGATGTCGTGGATCACTGCTACCTGTGCGACATGTGCTACATGACCAAGTGCCCCTATGTCCCGCCGCACGAGTGGAATGTCGACTTTCCGCATCTCATGCTGCGCGCCAAGGCGGTGAGGTTCAGGCAGGGCAAGACGCGCGGCCGTGACAAGCTGTTGACCTCAACCGACACGGTGGGCCGCCTGGCCGGCATACCCATTGTTACCGGTATGGTCAACGCCACCAACCGGTCTGCGGGCGGACGCAAGCTGGTGGAGAAACTCCTCGGTGTGCACCCGGATGCGGTGCTGCCGGAATATCATTCAAAAACCCTGCGCAAGCGCCTCGGCAAGCTGAAGGCCGGCGAGGCCGGCGGTGAGCCGGCCGGTCCGACGCGCGGCAAGGTGGCCCTGTTCGCCACCTGCTACGGCAACTACAACGAGCCGCACGTCGGCGAGGACCTGGTGGCGGTGTTCGAGCACAACAACATCCCCGTCACCATCGCACGCAAGGAACAGTGCTGCGGTATGCCGAAGCTGGAGCTCGGCGATCTCGAGGCGGTGCGCAAGGCGAAGGAGGCCAATATCCCGGTGCTGACCGGCCTGGTTGAGGCCGGCTGGGATATCGTCGCGCCCGTGCCGTCCTGCGTGCTGATGTTCAAGCAGGAACTGCCGCTGATGTTTCCCGATGACCCGGACGTCATCAAGGTGCGGGACGCGATCTACGATCCCTTCGAATACCTCATGCTGCGCCACAAGTACGACAAGCTACGGACCGATTTCAAGACCTCCCTGGGCAAGGTCGCCTACCAGGTCCCCTGCCACCTTCGGGTGCAGAACATCGGCCTGAAGACGCGCGACATGCTGCAGCTGGTGCCGGATACCGAGGTGGAGGCGATCGAACGCTGCTCGGGACACGACGGTACCTATGCGGTCAAGAGCGAGTACCACGACATCTCCATGAAGATCTGCCGGCCGGTGGTGAACCGTGTCGCCAGGGCCGAGGCCGATCACTACAGCAGCGACTGCCCGATGGCCGGGCACCAGATCGAGAACGGGCTGCGCGACGGCCGCAAACCGGAGCACCCGGTGTCACTGCTGCGCCAGGCATACGGAATCTAGGTCAAGTGGATGCTCCATTCAGCCACTGAATGCGACGATGTCTGGCCATCCGTATCGGACAGCTCCATAACTCGCTTTCCCTTCAAGGGAGAGGACAGGGGTGAGGGTAATATTCGCACAGCGCCCCCCTCACCCTGACCCTTGCTCTCCCCCAGGGGGAGAGGGAACAGCTTTATGGAGACAGGGAGCGGAGGTGGCTGCGATATCTGTATTGAACAAGGCCCCAGAGGCACGAAGGTGACAATGATGGAAAAACTCACACGCAATGATCTCTACAGCCTCGAGCAGTATGCCGAGAAACGTCAGCAGTTCCGGGCCGGTGTGCTCGAGCACAAGAAAAACCGCAAGGTCCATATCGGGCCGTCGGCAACGCTCTATTTCGAGGATCGTCAGACGATCCAGTACCAGATCCAGGAGATGCTGCGTGTCGAGCGTATCTTCGAGGCTGCCGGGATCGAGGAGGAACTCGCCGCCTACAATCCCCTGATCCCCGATGGCAGCAACTGGAAGGCGACCTTCATGATCGAGGAGCCGGACGTTGACAGGCGCCGCGAACTGCTTGCCGGTATGATCGGCATCGAGGACCGGGTCTGGTGCCGGGTCGACGGGCACGCGGCCGTCTATGCCATAGCCGACGAGGACCTCGAGCGCGAGACCCAGGAGAAGACCTCCTCGGTGCACTTCCTGCGCTTCGAGCTGACGGCCGACATGGTTGCCGCGCTCAGGGACGGTGCCTCGCTGTCTATGGGCATCGACCACGCGAACTATAACTACCAGCTGGAGCCTGTCGATACGGATATTCGTGCCGCACTGGTCGCCGACCTGGACTGACGGCCCCCTGGCGTATTCCGCTGGCGGACTGTTGCCGGGCTCGAAATAAAGGCGGCGTGGCGCTAAACTGCGCTCCCCATGAGAGCACATGAGTTTTCCGGCTGGTTATGCCGGTTCCTGGCTTTGCTGCTGATGCCGGCAATGTTGTCAGCCGGGGTCCCGGCAGAGGACGAGGAGGCGGGCTGGTCGCCGGGGCATATGCCGCCGGCTGCGCCATGGCGCGAGCAGGCGTCCGCACTGCCTGAGTACCCGGAGCAGGAGCGCCTGGTGCAAATATCGGTCCTGACCGGCAATTACCCCTACGACGTGTTTGTCGATACCGGTTCCCTTGAAGTCGGCGGTGACGGGGTAGTGCGCTACGCCGTGGTGGTTCGCTCCCGCACAGGGGCGGAGAACATCGCCTTCGAGGGCATCCATTGCCGGGAGCGGACCTTCCGGCGCTATGCCTACGGCTCCAACAATGCCTGGCGGCCGGTCACCGGCGGTGACTGGCAGGCACTGAAGACGGGTGGCATGGGCCACTACCGCTTCGTGCTGTACCGTGACTATGTGTGCGATCCCTCCAATCCTGGGATGAAGGAAAGTGAAATGATTCAGCGAATGCGTTACTCGCGGGGAGCGGTTCTGGATGAATGATGCAGGCTTGGCGAAACCCGGCAGGCGCCCGGCATGAGTGCAGTCTATGACGCCGCGGCAATTGAAATCCTCAGCGGGCTGGAGCCGGTGCGCAAGCGCCCGGGGATGTATACCGACACCAGCCGTCCCAACCACCTGGCGCAGGAAGTCATCGACAACAGTGTCGACGAGGCCATGGCCGGCCACGCCTCGCGCATCGACGTCACCCTGTACAAGGACGGTTCGCTGGAAGTGCGCGACGACGGCCGCGGCATGCCGACCGATATCCATCCGAAGGAGAAGATCCCGGGCGTCGAGGTCATCCTGACGCGCCTGCACGCGGGCGGCAAGTTCTCCAGCAAGAACTACAATTTTTCCGGTGGCCTGCACGGTGTCGGCGTGTCGGTCGTCAATGCCCTCTCGAAGCACCTCGAGGTCTGGGTGCGGCGCGGCGGCAAGGAATACAATATGGCGTTCGCCGACGGTGCCGCGGTATCCGGGCTGGAGGAGGTCGGCAAGGTCGGCAAGCAGAACACCGGCACCACACTGCGCTTCTGGCCCGACCCGAAATATTTCGATTCCGCGAAATTCTCCCTGCCGCGCCTGCAGCATGTGCTGCGCGCCAAGGCCGTCCTGTGTCCGGGTCTTCGTGTTCGTTTCCACGACGAGGCCAGTGGCGGGAAATTCGAGTGGTATTACGAGGACGGCCTCAAGGATTACCTCGTCGGCGCGCTGGGGGATGCGGCAACACTGCCCGCGGATCCCTTCATCGGCAACCTGGAGGGCAATGCCGAGGCCGCCTCCTGGGCGCTGGTGTGGCTGCCGGAGGGGGGAGAGCCGGTCGCCGAAAGCTATGTCAACCTGATCCCGACGGCGCAGGGCGGCACGCATGTGAACGGCCTGCGCATGGGGCTGACCGAGGCGGTGCGTGAGTTCTGCGAGCTGCGCAACCTGCTGCCGCGAGGCGTCAAGCTCTCCCCCGAGGATGTCTGGGACCAGTGCAGCTACATTCTGTCCGTCAAGTTGCAGGACCCCCAGTTCAGCGGCCAGACCAAGGAACGCCTGTCCTCGCGCGAGTGTGCCGCCTTTGTCTCCGGCGTGGTCAAGGATGCCTTCGGCCTGTGGCTGAACCATCACATCGAGGCCGGCGAAAAGGTCGCCTGGCTGGCCATCGAGAACGCGCAGCGACGCCAGCGCGCGGTGAAGAAGGTGGTGCGCAAGAAGGTGACCAGCGGGCCGGCGCTGCCCGGCAAGCTGGCCGACTGCAGCTCCAGCGATCCCGAGCGCACCGAGCTGTTTCTGGTCGAGGGTGACTCGGCCGGCGGCTCCGCCAAGCAGGCGCGCAACCGCGAGTTCCAGGCCATCATGCCGCTGCGCGGCAAGATCCTGAACACCTGGGAAGTGGACCCGGCGGAGGTGCTGGCCTCGCAGGAAGTGCATGATATCTCGGTGGCCATCGGTGCCGAACCGGGTGTTGGTAACCTGAATAACCTGCGCTACAGCAAGGTCTGCATCCTGGCCGATGCCGATTCCGACGGCGCGCATATCGCCACCCTGCTTTGCGCGCTGTTCCTGCGCCACTTCCGGGCGCTGGTCGAGGCCGGGCATGTCTATGTCGCCATGCCGCCGCTGTATCGCATCGATGTCGGCAAGGAGGTGTTCTATGCCCTGGATGACGCCGAGAAGCAGGGCGTCCTCGACCGCATCGCCGCCGAGAAGCTCAGGGGCAAGGTCGTCGTGCAGCGCTTCAAGGGGCTTGGCGAGATGAACCCGCTGCAGTTGCGCGAGACCACCATCGCCCCGGAGACGCGCCGGCTGGTGCAGTTGACCGTGGACACCGAAGACGACACCCACCGGATCATGGATATGCTGCTGGCACGCAAGCGCGCCTCCGACCGGCGCAGCTGGCTGGAGCAGAAGGGCAACATGGCGGTGACATAGCCCTGAAACCGGATTGTAGGTCGGGTTAGCGGCATCGCCGCGTAACCCGATGTGAAAACAAGCAGTTGTCGGATTACGCTCCGCTAATCCGACCTGCACCACGTGCAGGCAATGCATTATGGAAACACTCGAACTCGACTACGAAGGCATCGAGCAGCTGCCGCTGAAGAGCTTCACCGAGAAGGCCTACCTGGATTACTCCATGTACGTCATTCTCGACCGCGCGCTGCCGCATATCGGCGACGGACTGAAGCCGGTACAGCGGCGCATTGTCTATGCCATGTCCGAGCTGGGCCTGACGGCGGCGGCCAAGTACAAGAAGTCCGCGCGCACCGTCGGCGACGTGCTCGGCAAGTTTCACCCGCACGGGGATTCCGCCTGCTACGAGGCCATGGTGCACCTCGCGCAGGACTTCACCTGCCGCTATCCGCTGGTTGACGGGCAGGGCAACTGGGGGGCGCCGGACGATCCCAAGTCATTCGCCGCCATGCGCTACACCGAGGCCCGCCTGTCAGCGTTCGCCGAGGTGCTGCTGGCCGAGCTGGGGCAGGGCACGGTCGACTGGGTGCCCAATTTCGATGGCACCCTGGAGGAACCGCGGCTGCTGCCGGCGCGGCTGCCTAACGTGCTGCTGAACGGCGCCACCGGCATCGCCGTCGGCATGGCGACGGACATCCCGCCGCACAACCTGCGTGAGGTGGCGAAGGCCACGGTGCTGCTGCTGGACAAGCCGAAGAGCACGGTGGCCGACCTGTGCCGGCACATCCAGGGCCCGGACTTTCCGACCGGTGCGGAAATCATCACCCCCCGGGAGGAACTGCTGGAGGCCTACTCCAGGGGCAACGGCAGCGTGCGCCTGCGCGCCTGCTACGAGGTCGAGCACGGCGATATCATCATCACGGCCCTGCCGCACCAGAGCTCCGGCGGCAAGGTGCTGGAGCAGATCGCCGCGCAGATGAACGCGAAGAAGCTGCCGATGGTCGAGGACCTGCGTGACGAGTCGGACCATGAGAATCCGACCCGCCTGGTCATCGTGCCGCGTTCCAGTCGTGTCGACCGGGACGCCCTGATGGCGCACCTGTTCGCGACGACCGATCTCGAGAAGACGGTGCGTTTCAACCTCAACATGATCGGGCTGGACGGCAAGCCGCAGGTCAAGGACCTGCGCAGGGTCCTGAAGGAGTGGCTGGAGTACCGCACCACGACCGTCACCCGCCGGCTGCAGCACCGTCTCGACAAGGTCAACCGGCGCCTGCACCTGCTCGATGGTCTGCTGATCGCCTTCCTCAATCTCGACGAGGTGATCCGCATCATCCGCAGCGAGGACAAGCCGAAACCGGCACTGATCAGGCGCTTCAGTCTGACCGAGGAGCAGGCGGACTACATCCTCGACACCCGACTGCGGCAACTGGCGCGCCTCGAGGAGATGAAGATCCGCCAGGAGCAACAGGACCTGGCCGCGGAGCGCGACAGCCTGGAGAAGACGCTGAATTCAAAGGCACGCCTGAAGACCCTGATCAAGAAAGAGATCCTGGCCGATGCGGAAAAATACGGCGACGAGCGGCGCTCGCAGCTGATCGAGTCGGCGCCGGCGGCGCAGGCACTGGACGAGACCGCGCTGGTGCCGAGCGAGCCGGTCACCATCGTGCTGTCGAAGAACGGCTGGGTGCGTGTCGCCAAGGGTCACGAGATCGATCCGCACGACATGAATTACAAGTCGGGCGACGGCTTTGCCTCCTGCGCGCGGGGGCGCAGCAACCAGCTGGCGGTGTTCCTGGATTCCAACGGCCGCAGCTATGCCCTGCCGGCGCACACGCTGCCGTCGGCGCGCGGCCAGGGCGAGCCGTTGAGCGGCCGGCTGAAACCGGCCGACGGTGCACGCTTCGTCGGGGTCCTGGCGGGCGATCCGGACACGCATTACCTGCTGGCCAGTGACTCCGGCTACGGCTTCGTGGCGCGGCTCGGCGATATGGTGACGCGCAACAAGGCCGGCAAGGCGACACTGTCTGTGCCGAAGGGCTGCGGCGTCATGCCGCCGGTGCCCGTGCGCAGCCTGGAGGAGGACTGGATCGTCGCGGTCACCACCGAGGGCTTCATGCTGGTGATCCCGCTGGGTGACCTGCCGCAGATGGCGCGTGGCAAGGGCGTCAAGATCATCAACGTGCCGTCGGCGAAGCTGAAGGCGCGCGAGGAGTATGTCGCGGCCATGGACCTGATTCAGGACGGCGAGAAGCTCACGGTCCATGCCGGCAGGAAGCACAAGACCATGAAGGCCGACGAGGTCGACGAGCATGCCGGCGAACGCGGCCGGCGCGGCCGCAAGCTGCCGCGCGGCTACCAGAAGGTAGACCGGGTGGAGGTGCAGATAAAGGACTAGGCGGTTTTCTCGCAAGGCGGCGCTGGAAGATGCGGTGTATTTCCGGGCGCCTGTGCAGCACTGTCGTGAATCAGGCGGGACAGCGGTATGCCGCAACGTTCCCCCGATGCACATACCCTGCAGTCAGCCTGTTCTAGAGTCCCCGACAGGGTATCCGTAAACCCCCCGCCTTCAGGCGGCGGATCCTGATGTATGGAAAGGCGATATAGCGCTATTTATCCTGGCTGTGGAAAGTTGCATTCCTTCTCCCACCGGGACGACTGCATGGATGCAGGAGGTAGGGCACCAAAAGTAGGCGCTTCAGGCGATGCATGGAGCAATTGCCGAGAAGACCAGGATGAGGGGACCTGAATCAGGTAGAGTCAGTGTTTATTTGATCCCCTCTCCCCGGCCCTCCCCCGGAGGGGGGGTGAAACGGCTGAATGGCCGATCCATCCGGCTTTTAGCCGTAACCCGAAGCCAC
>JBFELL010000145.1:0-7343 GCA_041552135.1 Gammaproteobacteria bacterium | reverse complement strand
GGAGCTGCCTTGCGCTTGGTGGCTGCCTTGCGCTTGGTGGCGGCCTTTCGCTTCGGAGCTGCCTTGCGCTTGGTGGCGGCCTTGCGCTTGGTGGCGGCCTTGCGCTTCGGAGCTGCCTTGCGCCTGGTGGTGGCTTTCTTCTTGCGGGTAGTGGTCTTCTTCTTCGGCGCTGCTTTACGTCTTGTCGTTGTCTTTCTTCTTGCAGTGGTCTTCTTTGCTGCGGTCTTTCGTGTGGCTTTCTTTCTCGTAGCCATTTCAAACCTCCATTGCATTGAATTGCCCACGATGAGTATAAACAAACATTGACAAATTACCAGTTTTTTTTCATTGATTTATTTCGTTATGCAACACAGTAAACACTGTGTGAAAGTCAGTGCGTGTTAAGACGAAACACTGAACATAACTGCACGCATGCAACCTTCGTCATGCAATTGCACGTCGTTACAATCTGCCAAGGAGAAATGACATGCAAGCTGTTCGGAACAACCGCGTGCGCGTAATTACGAAACGAAAATGCAGTGCATGCTTGCAGCGTGTGTGTACCTCCTGCAAGCAGCCTTGGGCGGAGCAATGGTGCGGCGGGAGGTGTTGATTGTGATGTCGCAAGCTGTACCTGTTTGTGTGACAAAAGACAGAAACTGGCAGGAAATACCTGTAGTTACAGTGCATCCCGGGGGTAAGGAAAACCGACTTTACGGCTTCTGCCTGATAATGCCGGTAGTCATTCAAGCGAGAGTATGAAGTCCCAGTGTTGCTTGCTTAGCGGCATTGCCGAAAGCCGGTTGCCGCGCCTTATCAGTGGCAGGTCTTCCAGTTCCGGGTATGTCTTCAGTTCGCTCAGCGTGATGACACGTTTCAGTTTCCGGACATAACGAACGTCCACCATGAACCAGCGCGGATTCGCCGGATCGCTTTTCGGATCGAAATATTTTTCCTTCGGATCGAAAGCGGTGAAGTCGGGATAACCCTCGCGAACAATTTTCATGATGCCTGCAATTCCGGGTTCCTTGCAGTTGGAATGGTAGAAAAACGCGAGGTCACCCTTTTTCATGTCATCGCGCATCATGTTGCGTACCTGGTAGTTGCGCACGCCGTCCCAGGTATCGGTTTTCCTGCTGGCTGCCTTGAGGTGGTCGATGCCATAGACATCCGGTTCCGATTTCATTAACCAGTAATTCATTGAAGTGTCCTGAATGAAGTGTTGTCAAAAAGATACAATTCTGCGTGTCCGGATGTTTACTGCCGCGGCGTTGCTCAGGCACGGTCCTGCCGGTTGAAATGATAGACCGCCAGTTCGGTAGCGACGGCATCCAGGTCAACGTCCCAGGATGCACGTGTCAGTGTCTGGCAGCGTTGCAGTTCGTAGGCCAGGCCCATCAGGCGTGGTTTCCGCCAGCGGGTTCGTTTGTTGAGAAATCCAAATGTGCGGTCGTAATAGCCGCCGCCCATCCCGAGCCGGTGTCCCGTGTCATCGAAGCCAACCAGCGGTGTCAATACCAGATCCAGTGCCGTCGGCCTGATGCGCTGGTGGTGTGTCCGCTCCGGCTCCGGAATGCCGAAGCGGTTGAGGACCAGCCGGTCGCCCGGGGAATACGAGGAGAACCACAATCGCTGTCCGGATAACGGGACCAGAATGGGCAGGTAGAGGGTTTTCCCGAGTGACCACAGGTATTGCATCAACGGTTGCGGGTCGATTTCACCGTCCGATGGCAGGTATACCGCAATATGCCGGCTGTTGAGGACCAGTCGGTCCCTGCCGGCATGTGCGGCCAGTTGCAGGGCGCTGACGGCCTGTTGTGCATCGCTGAGCTGTCTGCGTTGCCGGCGAATCTCCCGGCGCACGGCCCGTCGATTTTCTTCGCGTGGTTCAGCGGCCATGCGGTTCAGGCGCGGACAGGTTCAGGAAGGCTGTAAAGGGAGGCATCCTCCGCTCGTGCCGTTGTGACTTTTGCCCCTGAACCGGAGGTTCAAGGGGGGACGGCTGTGATGTCTCAGGCTTTCCGCCAGTGGCGGACGTGCACACCAACATCAGTTAACTGTCCCCTGGATTGGAAATTAGGCTCAAGGAGATCTAAGTCACTATCGAACACAGCAGGGGATGCCTGATTCAGGTTATGTGGCAGGGGCCGGTCAGTTAAGCCCCGCGAGTCTGTACTTGTCCAGCGCCTCACCGATCCTGGTGTTGAGCTGCCGCAGGCGCTCACCGCAGGTATCCATGTCGCTGTCATTCGGGGTGCCGGACGCGATGATATCGTGCGCCATGTTGAGTGCTGTTATGACGGCGATTCTGTCAATGCCGACGACCTTTCCGCTTTCCCGAATATCAGTCATTCTGTCATTGAGATACCTTGCCGATTCCAGCAGCGCAGCCTGTTCCTCTTTCGGGCACGCAACCAGGTATTCCTTGTCCATGATATGGATCTTGACGGCATTGCCGGTGTCGCTCATGCGCCATTCTCCATAGATTTGAGACGGGTGATAATGCCCTCGACCCGTGTGCGTACCATGTCATGTTTTTCCAGAAGATTGGCGCGTTCGGTGGAGAGTGTGTCCTGCTGGGCGCGAAGGGAGCGGTTCTCTTTCATAAGGCGTTCCAGTGTGTCCAGCAGGAACTCGACCTGTCCTTCCAGCCGTTCCATTTCCTGGCCAATGCCCGGGGTTTCTGCTTTATCTGTCATGCAGTCAATATAGTGTGCTTCCCGCTTCCGGTCAATTGCGCCGCAATCCGGGTGCACACCGGCGACCTGCATGGTCTGTCACCGAGTGTGCGATAATCTGCAAGCTCAACAAGGCATGACACCGGTCTGTCAGTGCCTGGATCGCGAGGTGATGTGCGTGGGAGACATCGGGTTGCCCGGTTATGCAGAACTGGATGACGCTTTGCAGGCGGCCGGTGCCGAATGCGGGGCCGCCGAGAGTCACGGGCTGATATGCGGCATGATCTGCGCCGCCGGCAGTGCGCCCAGACGGGGCTGGCTGGAGCACCTGCTGGGTGAAGGCAATACACTGAGTGCCGCCGCACAGACCGCTGCCGACAGGCTGGCGACCCTCTACGCCGGCACGCTGCTGAAACTCAATGACGGTGACCTGGACCTGGTCCTGCTGCTGCCGGATGATGAACTGCCGCTGGGGATGCGCAGCCAGGCACTCGGGCAGTGGTGTCAGGGGTTTCTCTACGGCCTCGCACTGGGTGGCGTGCGGGATGACAGCAGAAAGCCGGGCAACGTTGCCGAAATCATGCACGACTTTTTCGAGATATCGAATACCCGGTACGATTACGAGACCAGTGAAGAAACCGAGGAGGCCGCCTACCAGGAGATCGTCGAGTACGTTCGCATGAGTGCACTGCTGTGCCACGAGGAATTGCAGCCGGTGCAGGCGCCGCCACGATTGCAGTAGTCCGCCATGGCTGCCGCCAGGCGCGCGATCCGGTCGTCACCGAACAGGAACCGCCATGATTAGCCGCAAGGAATTTATCCGCCGCCGCAAACAGCTCATGCGGATGATGGGCAGGGATTCCATCGCCATTATCCCGACGGCGCCGGAGCGCACGCGCAACCGCGATGTCGAGTTCCCGTTTCGTGCTGACAGCGATTTTTACTATCTCACCGGCTTTCCGGAACCCGAGGCCGTTGCGGTACTTGCGCCGGGCCGCAAGCACGGCGAGTATCTGCTGTTTTGCCGGGAGCGCGATCCGCAAATGGAAACCTGGACGGGGCGTCGCGCCGGCACCGCTGGCGCGGTCGAATCCTGGGACGCCGATGATGCGTTTCCGATCGGCGACATCGGTGACATTCTGCCCGGGCTGCTGGAGCGCTGCGACCGGGTGTTCTACACCATGGGCAATGATCCGGCGTTCGACCGGCGTATCCTCGACTGGGTGAACCGCTTGCGGCAGGGCGGGCGTGCCGGCACGCGGGCACCCGATGAATTCATCTCCCTGGAGCACCTGCTGCATGACATGCGGCTGTACAAGAGTCGCTCGGAGGTGCGTGTCATGCGCACGGCAGCGAAAGTGGCATGCCGCGCTCACCGGCGTGCCATGCAGGCCTGCCGCCCGGGCATGCATGAATACGGGATCGAGGCCGAGCTGCTGCATGAATTCCGCAGCGCCGGCATGGTGCCGGCTTATTCTTCCATAGTCGGCGGGGGAGAGAACGGCTGCATCCTGCATTACACGGCGAATGCCTCGCAGCTGTGCGACGGCGACCTGCTGCTGATCGACGCGGGCGCCGAATACGACTGCTATGCTTCGGATGTCACGCGCACCTTCCCGGTCAACGGTCGCTTCAGCGAGGCACAGAGGGCGCTCTACGAGGTGGTGCTGGCTGCCCAGCTGGCCGCCATCAGTAAAGTGGCCCCGGGCAATCACTGGAATGCACCGCATGCCGCGGCCGTCAGGGTGCTGACACGCGGCCTGATCAAGCTGGGTATCCTGAAGGGCAAGCCGGCGCAACTGATCCGGCAGGAGGCGTATCGCCGCTTCTACATGCACCGCACCGGGCACTGGCTCGGCATGGATGTGCATGACGTCGGTGACTACAAGGTCGGGGGCGAGTGGCGCGTGCTGGAGCCCGGAATGGTGCTGACCGTGGAGCCCGGTCTCTATATCCCGGCCGGCAGCCGCGGTGTGTCACGCAAGTGGTGGAATACCGGTATCCGCATCGAGGACGATGTGCTGGTGACAAGGGACGGGCACGAGGTCCTTAGCGCCGCGGCACCGAAAACCGTGGCAGAGATCGAGTCGGTGATGAGCTGACGGTCGCCGGCCATTGGCGGAGGTCCCGGGCTTGAACTCGACAGGCATTGCGATGAAACACTATGACATCCTGATTATCGGCGGTGGCATGGTCGGCGCCACCCTGGCGCGGGCCCTGCGCGGGCAGGGCCTGGGTATTGCCATGGTCGAGGCCGTGCGCTTCGATACCCGCGCCGAGCCGGGCTATGACGATCGCGCGATTGCCGTGGCCCAGGGTACGCGCCGGATCTTCGATGGTTTGCAGTTATGGGACAGGCTGGTTGATGACGCCACGCCGATTCACCGGATACACGTATCGGACCGTGGTCATTTCGGCTTTACCCGCATGACCCGCGAGGAGGAGGGGCTGCCTGCCCTGGGCTATGTCGTGCCTGCACGGGCCATCGGGCAGGTGCTCGGCGAGGCAATCGCGCAGGACGACAGCATCGACATGTACTGCCCGGCGGTATTGGGCCGCATCGGCAGCGACGACCACCGCGCCAGCGTCGAAATCGAGCAGGACGGGGTCATGACAACGCTCACGGCGCAACTGCTTGTTGCCGCCGATGGTGCCGATTCTCCGGTGCGTGAACAGTTCGGCATCGAGGCGGTCGCCAGGGACTATCATCAGACGGCCATCATTACCAATGTTACACCGCAATTGCCGCACAACAGCATTGCCTACGAACGCTTCACCGACACCGGTCCGCTGGCCCTGCTGCCGATGAGCGAGCAGCGCTGTGCCGTGGTGTGGACGGTTGCGACGGAGCAGGCGGACCGGGTGATGGGGTTGTCGGACGGCGAGTTTCTGGCGCGGCTGCAGGAACGCTTTGGCTTCCGGCTGGGTCGCCTGCAGCGTGTTGGCCGGCGCCAGGCGTGGCCATTGCGCCTGGTGAAGGCCAGGGCATCCACCGGCAAGCGGCTCGCTCTGGTCGGTAATGCCGTCCACACCCTGCACCCGATCGCCGGGCAGGGTTTCAACCTGGGGGCACGCGATGTTGCCGTACTGGCCGAGGTCGTGGTGGATGCCGTGCGCGGCGGGCAGGACCCGGGCGATGCGGCGGTGACGCAGTGCTACGCCAGCTGGCGTGAAGCCGACCACCGGCGGGTAACGGCCTTTACCGACGGGCTGGCAAGACTCTTCACCCTGCCTGTGCCGGCGCTGGGGCCGGTGCGCGGCGCCGGCATGCTGGCGCTCGACCTGCTGCCGCCGGCGAAGCGCCTGCTCACACGGATGACAATGGGGCGCGGCGGGCGCGTGCCGCGCCTGGCGAGGGGGTTGCCGCTTTGATGTCGTGTTCCACGGATTTGAGCGGCTGCCATGCAACAGTTTGACGTCATTATTGTCGGCGGCGGGATTATCGGCGCGACGCTGGCCTGCGCCCTGGGGCGTGAAGGCGTCACGGTGGCCCTGCTGGAGGCCAGGGAACGGCCGGTAATCGATACGCGGGAACGGGAACCGCGCGTGTATGCCATCAGCCGTGCCTCGGAGCGTATCTTTTCCGCCCTGTCGGTGTGGGAGGCACTTGCCGAGACCGGCCATGCGTTTCAGAAGATGCACGTCTGGGATGCCGGCGGCAGTGGCGAGATCGACTTCGACTGCGCCATGATCGGTGAACCGCATCTGGGTCACATCCTGGAGCCGCGCCGGATCCAGGCCGCGGTGCTGGACAGTGTGCAGGCATTACCGGCAGTGTCGCTGTTCTGCCCCGCCAGGTTCTCGGATATCCGGATTACCGGTGAACAGGCGGAGGTGGTGCTGGAAGACGGCACGGTGCTGTCGGGCAGCCTCGTCGTCGGCGCGGATGGCGCGCGATCTCCGGTGCGTGAATGGTTCGCTATGCCGACACGCGTGCACGAGTATCACCAGAGCAGCCTGGTGGCGGCGGTGCGCACCGAACAACACCACGGCGACACGGCGTGGCAGCGTTTCCTGCCGGGTGGCCCGCTGGCGTTTTTGCCCATGGCCGATGGCTGGAGTTCCATCGTCTGGACATTGCCGGAAACGGAGATCGACGCCGTGCTGGCACTTGAGCAGCCCGACTTTCACGCGGCACTGGGCGAGGCCTTTGACCATCGTCTGGGCGAGATCGTCGATTCCGGGACGCGCGAGTCCTGGCCCCTGCGGCGGATGCACGCCGAACATTATGTGCGTGAGCGCGTGGCGCTGGCCGGTGATGCGGCACATACCATACACCCGCTGGCGGGTCAGGGTGTCAACCTCGGTCTGCTGGATGCGGCTGCCCTGGCCGAGGTGATACTGGCGGCGCGCGGCCAGGGCAGGGACCCGGGCGGTGTGCCGGTGCTGCGACGCTACGAGCGCTGGCGCCGGGGCGACAACCTGATGATGATGTCCGCCATGGATGCCTTTAACCTGCTGTTCAGCAACAACCAGCCCCCCTTGAGATGGACGCGCAACCTCGCCCTGGCGATGATGAACAGGGCGAGCCCGGCGAAAGAGCGCCTGATGCGACATGCCATGGGGCTTGCCGGCGACCTGCCGGCCCTGGCCCGGTGACCGTTTTGAGCTGATCCGTTCATCCATGTCCCGTTGCGGCTTGTGAATAGTATCCGTATAGGGGAAAACACTGTCCGAAGAACAGCT
>JBFELL010000144.1:0-7363 GCA_041552135.1 Gammaproteobacteria bacterium | reverse complement strand
AGCATGGACGAGCAACGCTGGCAGACCTTTGCCGCGCGGCTCAGGATGGTGCCCGGCGACCTGGACGACGAGGACACCTACCGCCGGCTGGCGGATGCCCTGGAGTTGCTGGGTGGCAGCAGGAACGCCATGTTCTACTGCGCCATCCCGCCAGGCTGGTATGGCAAGACAGCCGCCGGCCTGAACCGGGCCGGGCTCACCGCCGAGGACGAGGGCTATCGCCGCATTGTCATCGAGAAGCCCTTCGGCATGGACCTCGCCTCGGCGCGTGCACTGAACCGGGAGCTGCAGTCGGTCATCGATGAGTCGCAGATCTTTCGCATCGACCACTACCTCGGCAAGGAAAGCGTGCAGAACCTGCTGGTCTACCGCTTCGCCAACAGCATCATGGAGCCGCTGTGGAACCGCAACTACATCGACAGCATACAGATCTCGGTGGCCGAGACCCTGGGCATCGAGTACCGCGCGAAGTACTACGAGCATTCCGGCGCGCTGCGCGACATGATCCAGAGCCACCTGATGCAGCTGATGACACTGGTGGCCATGGAGCCGCCGGTCGAGTTCACCGCCGATGCCGTGCGCGACGAGAAGATGAAGGTACTGCGCGCCCTGCGCCGCTTCGCGCCGCAGGACGTGGCCCGCCAGACGGTCGCCGCGCAGTATGCCTCCGGCCGCGTCAACGGCGACGATGTGGCCGCCTACGTCAGCGAGGACGGCGTCTCGCCCGAGTCGGCTACCGAGACCTTCGCGGCGGTGCGCTTTCATATCGATAACTGGCGCTGGCAGGGTGTGCCGTTCATCCTGTGGACGGGCAAGCGGCTGCAGAAAAAGGTCTCCGAGGTCATGATCCGTTTCCGCAAACCACCCTTCAACCTGTTCGACAACCACGCCTCCGCGCCCGCCGCCAACGCCCTGGTGTTCCGGCTGCAGCCCGACGGTGGCGTGGTCCTGCGCATGAACGCGAAAATGCCGGGGCTGACCACCGACATCCAGCGTCTGGTGATGCGCGCGCCCTATGCCAACGATGCCGCCGAGGTCGCCGACGCCTACGAGATCCTCATGCACGACGTGCTGACCGGCGACAGCACCCTGTTTTCTCGCTCCGACGAAGTGGAAGAGTCCTGGGAGATCGTCGAGCCGATCCTGGCCGCCTGGCGGGAGCGATTCTCCATCGAGCGCTACCGTGCCGGCACCTGGGACATCCCGGCCATGGACGCGCTGACACATGACTGTGTCGGCGGCTGGCACCGCCCGACCTGAGGCGGCACTTGGACGGGTTCCGACGCCATGACGATGCCGGGGCCCTTGCCCGGGCCGCGGCAGAGCACCTCGCCGGGCGTATCCGTGAGTGCCTGGACCGGGCCGATGTCTGCCGCGTCGCCCTGCCGGGCGGCAACACGCCGGCGCGCTGCCTGGCGCTGCTGGCGCAGGCCTCCCTGCCCTGGGAGCGGGTGCACTGGTACCTGGGGGATGAACGCTGCTACCCGGCGGGCCATGCGGGGCGCAACGATGTCATGCTTGAGGCGCAGTTGTGGTCGCGGATCGACGCCGCCGCCGGTAACCGGCACCCGATCGCCGCCGAGCTGGGACCGGAGCCGGCTGCCGCACTGTACAGCGACGAGATCCGGGCCGCGGGCAGACTGGATATCGTCCTGCTCGGCATGGGGGAGGACGGCCATACCGCCAGCCTGTTTCCGGGCAACGCCGCGCTCGGCGACACCCGCCCGGTGGTTCCGGTCCATCATGCCCCCAAACCCCCCCCTGAGCGTGTCTCACTCGGACTGGCCACGCTGCAGGCCGCGGGCGAACGCATCGTGCTGGTTGCCGGCCGGGACAAGCACGCTGCCCTGCAGCGCGTGCGGGCAGGCGAACGGCTGCCGATCGCCCTGGCCGGACCACTGCTCTGGTTCATCGACGCCGAGGCCGGCGGCCCGTCGTAAATACACCTCGTTTACATCGGGATTTTTGACACAGATCATTGTCGATTTGATTGCAATGCGACACGATAACCTGTCATTATTGGCAGATAATAATTATACACGGCCCGCTTGCTACCCCACCTCGGTCTGATACCACGGTCTGGAGTACTTCACACGGGAAGGTAAACGGCTCACGGCAACCGCGAGAGGCGGCTGCAGGCGCCGGCGACGTCATGATTACGAGGAGCACAGCACATTGTTAAATACCAGCACCAAGGGCGAATACCGACGCATGGATTCCTCCACACTGGACGGCGTACGCGCCCATCTTGCCACACGGATTATCGGGCAGCGGGATCTCGTCGACACCATGCTGATTTGCCTGATAAGCGAAGGCCACCTGCTGGTGGAAGGCATGCCAGGCCTGGCCAAGACCACCGCCGTAAAATCACTGGCAGAGGCCATCGAGGGTGATTATCACCGCATCCAGTTCACCCCCGACCTGCTGCCCGCCGACCTGATCGGTACGGACATCTACCGCCACGAGAAGGGGGAATTCGAGTTCCGTGCCGGCCCGCTGTTTCACAACATCCTGCTGGCCGACGAGGTCAACCGCGCGCCCGCCAAGGTACAGTCGGCCCTGCTGGAGGCCATGGGCGAATACCAGGTCACGGTCGGCCTGAAGACCTACACCATGCCGAAGCTGTTCATGGTGCTGGCCACCCAGAACCCGATCGAGCAGGAAGGCACCTATAACCTGCCGGAGGCACAGCTCGATCGCTTCCTCATGCATGTCTGGGTGGACTACCCCAACCGTGAGGAGGAACTGGCCATCCTGGCACTCGACAGCCAGCAGCAGCTGGCGGCGCCCGCACCGCCCGCCGAGGTGCTGTCCCAGGACCAGCTGTTCAAGATCCGCGAGGATGTCGCGAAGCTCTACCTCGACCCGAAACTCAATGACTACATCGTCGACCTGGTGCAGGCCACCCGCAAACCCGAGGCCTATGACGAGAGCCTGAAACGCTGGTGCCGCTTCGGCGCCTCGCCGCGCGCCACCATCGCGCTGGCACGCTGCGCCAGGGCACGCGCCTGGCTGGACGGCGACGAATTCGTCGCACCGCACCACATTCAGGCCGTGGCACCCGACGTGCTGCGCCACCGCATCCTGCTGACCTTCGAGGGCGAGGCGGAAGGCATCACCAGTGACGCCTTCGTCAAGCGACTACTGGAGGTTGTGGCAATCCCGTGATCGTAGTTTGCAGCACCCTGGCAATACCGCAGGCAGCAGTGACAGCGCAATGAGTCTCCACCCGAAGCTCGACGACCTGCTGGAGTTGCGTCACCAGGCGCGCGCCCTGGGCGTGGCGGCCAATCACCTGGTCAACTCCACCTTCTCCGGCCTGTATGCCTCGGTATTCCGCGGCACCGGGCTGGATTTCGACGAGGTGCGCGAGTACCGCGAGGGTGACGATATCCGCAACATGGACTGGCTGGTCACCGCACGCACCAATGTCCCCCATCTCAAGGTGTTCCGCGAGGAGCGGCAACGCAGTGTCTTGCTGTGCGTCGACTCCGGTCCTCACATGAGCTTCGGCACCCGCGGCACCTTCAAGTCGGTCCAGGCGGCGCGCACAGCGGCGCTGATCGGCTGGGCGGCCAGCAAGCAGCACGATCGCGTGGGTGGCGTGCTGTTCGGCAATCCGGCCACGGGCATCCGCTATTACCGTCCGACGCCAGGCCGGCGCGGCCTGTGGCGGCTGCTGCGCGCCCTGACGGAACCGATCGAACAGGGCGACACGGACGAAACACAGCTCATGGCCTCCCTGCAGCGCCTCGACAGCGGCAGCGACACCGGCTCCCTGATCTTTGTCATCGCCCCGGTCAATCAGGTCACTGCCGGCCTGGAGCGGACCCTGGGCAGTCTCAGACAGCGCCACGATGTCGTCCTGCTACCGGTGGACGACCCGGCCGACCGCGACCTCCCCGCCATGGGGCCCATCATCTTTTCCAACGCCGCGGGCGAACTGCTGGAGGTGGACACGGACAACGAGGCCGGCCGCCGGGCGTTCCGCGAGGACTGGGAACAGCGCCGCGAGGAACTGCAGCAGCTGGCCTATCGCCTCGGCATCGGCCTGATCCCGATCAGCACCAACGAAGACGTGCACCGCACGCTCATCAGCGGCCTGCAGCACTTCGCAGGGAGGCATTAAGCGAGCCATGGAACCCGGGACCCTCGTACTGCGCGACATTCACGGCCTCGATGCCGTCCCGTGGTGGCCAATGGCGCCTGGCTGGTGGTACGTGATCGGCGCCCTTGGCCTGCTGTTGCTGCTGGCCCTGGTTCGCGAGTGGATGATCTACAGCGGTGTCTGGCTGGGCTGGCGCGCCGATGCGCGCCGCCAGCTGCGCCTGCTCAAGAAGGCCCTGCGCGAGGATGACCCGCGCGAGGTGGCCGGACGGCTCTCGGAGCTGCTGCGCCGCATTGCCATGGCGCGCAGCGACCGGCGTGAGGCCGCCGGCCTGACCGGTGATGAATGGCTGCAGTGGCTGAATGCCCACGACACGTCGCGTTTCGACTGGGAGCAACGTGGCCAGATGCTGCTGACCGCACCCTACATGCCACCGGCCATGGAGGTCCAGCGCAAGGAACTGGCGGTTCTGATCAACGCCGCCAGCCGCTGGATCGACGTGAAGGACCCGTCCGCGCGTCAAACCGGCCCCCTGCAGCGCCTGAAACAGCAGCTGTCGCGCATGACCGGGGGCCGCCGTGTTTAGCTTCTACTGGCCCTGGGCCGTACTCCTGCTGCCGCTACCGCTGCTGATCTGGAAGTTCTGGCGCCGGCCGCACGGCGCCACTGACGCCTATACCCACGGCGACCGTTCCACCCTGCTGCACCCGGCGCTTGGACGCCTGGCATCGACCTTCATCGCCTCGCGCTCGCTGACCCACGCCGGCAGCCGCCTGCACATCCTGATGCTGGTGCTGCTCTGGATCACACTGGTGCTCGCCCTGATGCGCCCGCAGTGGCTGGAGCCCTACACCGAGGTACGCACCGAGGGCTACGACCTGATGCTTGCCGTCGATACCTCGCGCTCCATGGAGGCCCTGGACTTCACCGTCAAGGGCCGACAGGTTACCCGTATGGCAGTGATCAAGGGCGTGCTGGGACGCTTCATCGAGGCCCGCGAGGGCGACCGCATCGGCATTGTCGTCTTCGGCAGCCAGGCCTTCGTGCTGTCGCCGATGACACTCGATGCGCAGGCCGCCTACAACCTGGTCGACAGCATCGTTGCCCGCATGGCCGGCGACGGCACGGCCATCGGTGACGCCATCGGTCTGGGCGTGAAGAAGCTGCGAGAACGCCCGGAAGGCTCGCGCGTGCTCATCCTGGTGACCGACGGCGAGAACACCGAGGGCAGCCTGCCACCGCAGCTGGCGGCCAGGCTGGCCGCGCACGAGGGTATCCGTATCTACACCATCGGCGTTGGCAGCAAGGGGCTGGTGCCATTCATGGAAAACGGCCGCATGACCCAGGTCAAGATGGAAATCGACGAGGACCTGCTGACCCGGGTCGCCAGCATCACCGGCGGCGAGTATTTCCGCGCCACCGACACCAGCGCACTGGAACAGATCTACGAGCGCATCGACGCACTGGAGAAGACCCAGGCCGAGTCGCGCAGCGTGATGATCCCGAGACCCCTGTACCGCTGGCCGCTGGGCATTGCGCTGCTGCTGCTGCTGTTGCTGGGCCTGTTCCCGGACGGTATACCGCGGGCCTGGTTCACGAGGAGCGCACATGGCTGAACTGCTGGCCGCCTTCCATTTCAGCAATCCCGTCTGGCTGTGGGCACTGCTGCTGTGCCTGCCAGTCGCCCTGTGGCTGGTGCTGGCGCGCCGCCTGCTCGCCAGCCGCAACGAGCGCGTGCAGGAGTATGCCGACAACCACCTGCTGCCCCACCTGCTGGGGCGCTCCGAGGCCTCGTCACGCACCCAGTGGCTGCGCTTTGCGCGCTGGACGGCCATCTGGGCACTGCTGGTAGCGGCCATGGCAGGGCCGCGCTGGGACTTCACCGATGTGCAACTGTTCCGGCCAGGCACCAACCTGATCGTGCTCTTCGACATCTCACGCTCCATGAACGTGGCGGATGTGCAGCCGACCCGGCTGGCCAGGGCGCGCCAGGAGCTTGAAGACCTGCTGAACGAGAATCGTGGTGTGCGTGTCGGCCTGATCGGCTTTGCCTCGGTCGCGCACGTCGTCTCACCGGTCACCGAGGACATGAACGGCATCCGTCGGGTGCTGTCCGCGCTCGATACCAAACTGGTGCAGCTGCAGGGCAGCCGCCTGTCCTTCGCGCTGGAGCGTGCGCAGGAGCTGATTGCCGGCCAGCCGAAGGAAAGCGTCAACTCGCTGCTCATCATCACGGACGGTGATTTCGACGAATCCGGCCTGGAACTGCGCCTCAAGGAATTTGCCGATGTCAACGTGCGGGTGCACATCCTCGGCGTCGGGACACCCGAGGGCGATGCGGTGCCGGGCCAGAACAGCCCGTGGATCCAGGGCAGATCCGGGCAGCCGGTCCTGTCATCACTGAATGAGGCGCTGCTGAAATCCATGGCACGGGCCGGTAACGGTATTTTCCTGCAGGCCGACTACCGGGAAGACGACACCCGGAAGATCCTCGCCGAGGTGAAGGCACAGGCGCTGCCCAGTGAAGACCGGGACGAACGGACCCGCGTCTGGAATGAACGGTTCTACTGGCTCGCGGGGCTCGCCCTGCTGCTGTTGCTGCCACTGTTCCGCAGGACCCTGCCGGGCTACCGGCCGGAAACATCATGATCCGCCGCCACAACGCCCCGATCATCCGCTCAGGTCTGCTGCTGGCAGCCCTGCTGTGCACAACGGCAGCCAACGCATCCTGGTTCAGAACCGCGGAACAGCAGGCGGCAGACCAGTTCGAGGATGGTGAATACAGCGAGGCAGCCGAGGGCTTCTCGGATACCTACCGCCAGGGGGTGGCGCTCTATCGCGCCGGTCGCTACACGGATGCCGGCGAGGCCTTCGAGAAGGTGGAGCGCGAGGAGGTCAAGGCGGACGCCCTCTACAACCTGGGCAACACCCGCTACAAGCTCAGTGATTTCGAGGGTGCCGTCGACGCCTACGAGGAATCCCTGTCGCTGCGGGCCAACGACGAGGACACCCTGCACAACCTGTCACTGGCCAAGCGCATGGTGGAGCAGTCGCTGACAGAAGAAATGCCGGAGGAGGAGGAGCCCGAAGAACCGGAAGAGGAAGAAGAGCCGGAGGAAGAACAGCAGGAACAGGAAGAGGAGTCGGAACAGGAAGAGGCATCAGAGCAGGAAGAGGAGTCCGAGGAGTCCTCCGGTGAAGAGGAGCAGGAGTCCGAGGAGTCCTCCGGCGAGCAGGAACAGGAGTCCGAGGAGT
>JBFELL010000143.1:0-7389 GCA_041552135.1 Gammaproteobacteria bacterium | reverse complement strand
TGCCGCCGGGGCAGTGGCGGCAGGCGCCGCCGCGGCCGGTCGTGCGCTGGCCTCACCGGCAACCACCTCGTCCTTCGCGTCGACCAGGTAGGCAATCGGCTCGGTAACCGCTACGACGCTGTCGATCGGGGCAATCGGCCCGGACAGGAAACCGTCGCGGAAGACCTCCACGTCCATCACGGCCTTGTCGGTTTCCACCGTCGCGACGATGTCGCCGCGCCTGATCTCGTCGCCGAGGTTCTTCTCCCAGCTGACGATGACACCTTCCGTCATGGTGTCAGACAGCTGCGGCATCTTGATGATGTAGGGTTCAGACATGCAATGCCATCCTGGGTGTAAACCTGTATGTCACCGCAGAGGCGCAGAGGACGCGGAGAAAAACAAATACTGCAAACACACCGCGGACAAGATCAAAAAGGAATTGTCCGTGTTGTTGTTAATTTGATTCTCTGCGTCCTCTGCGTCTCTGCGATAAAAAATCTTTCAAGAGAAGTCTCAGACGCCGAACATGCCGCGCACGGCGGCGACCACATCGCCGATGTTCGGCAGGGCCGCCTTCTCCAGCCCGTGGTTATAGGGAATCGGCACGTTCAGCGCCGACACGCGCACCGGTGCGGCGTCGAGTTCGAAAAAGCATTCCTCGTTGATGATGGCCATCACCTCGGCACCGACACCGACCGCCGGCTCGGCCTCTTCCACGATCACGGCGCGGTGGGTCTTGCTGACCGAGTTGCGTATACCCTCGCGGTCCAGCGGGCTCAACGCATACAGGTCCACGACCTCGGCCTCGATGCCGTGCTCCTTTGACAGTTGCGCCGCGGCCTGCACGCACCAGTGCACGGAAATGTTGTAGCCGAACAGCGTCACGTCACGGCCCTGACGCACGACCTCGGAGCCCTCCAGCGGGTGGAAGTATTCCGTATCCGGCACCTCGCCCTTCATGTTGTACATGAGTTCGTGTTCATTGATGAACACCGGGTCGTTGCAGCGCACGGCCGACTTCAGCAGGCCATAGGCCTGGCGCGGGTTCGACGGCGTGACGACACGCAGCCCGGCGATCCCCATGAAGACCTTCTCCATGCGCGCGGAGTGCTGCGAACCGAGCTGGTGCGCCGTGCCGCCCGGCGAGCGGACCACCACCGGCGCCTCCAGCTGGCCGCCGGACATGTAGCGCACCTTGGCGGCCGTGTTGAACATCTGGTCCATCGCCAGCCAGGCGAAGTTGACCGACATGATCTCGATGATCGGGCGCACGCCGAGGAAGGAGGCGCCGATGCCGAGCCCGGTGAAGCCGTTCTCCGAGATCGGCGTGTCGATGACGCGCGCCTCGCCGTACTTGTCATAGAGTCCCTGGGTCGCCTTGTAGGTACCGCCGGCGACCCCGATGTCCTCGCCCATGACGATCACCAGCGGATCCCTGGCAAGCTCCTCATCGTGGGCGCGGCGGATCGCTTCCCAGAACATGATCTCGGCCATCTAGCTCACCCCGCCCTTGACCCAGGGGTCGTTCTCGGCCAGCACGTAGCGCTCGACCTCGGCCACGTCCGGCTCCGGCGACTGCTCGGCATAGGCAATGATGTCATTTTCGATTTCATCCAGGATTTCCGTGTCCATGTCCTTGAAGTCCCCGAGCGTCAGCTTGCCGTCCTCCACCAGGCGGTCGCGCAGCATGATCAGCGGGTCACGCTTGCTCCACATGCGCTCCTCGGCCTTGGCGCGGTAGGCATTGGAGTCCGACATGGAATGCCCGCGGTAACGGTAGGTCATCAACTCGAGGAAATACGGCCCCTTGCCGTCGCGTACGTGCTGGATCGCCCTGGTGGCGGCCTGGTAGACCAGCTCGATGTCCTGGCCGTCTTCCTGCGCCGAGGGAATGTTGTAACCGGAGACGCGCTGGTACTGATCGACGACGGCGGTGGAGCGGTCGATACGCGTGCCGATGCCGTAGAGGTTGTTCTCGCAGACATAGAGCACCGGCAGGTTCCACAGCTTCGCCATGTTCAGCGACTCGTGGAAGGTGCCCTGGTTGTTGGCCGCGTCGCCGAGGAAGCAGATACTGATAGCATCGCTGCCCTTCATCTGCAGCGCCTTGCCGATGCCGGCCGCCAGCGGGAACGGACCGCCGACCAGCGCATAGCCGCCCATGAACTTGTTCTCCACGTCGAAGATGTGCATGGAGCCGCCGCGGCCCCGGCTGACGCCGGTCTCTTTCGCATACAGCTCGGCCATGATGCGCTTCGGGTCGGAGCCCCACTTGATCGCATGGACGTGGTCGCGGTAACTGGTGATGACGTAATCGTGGCCGGGCTGAGCGGCCTCCAGGACACCGAAGCAACAGGCCTCCTGGCCGGGATACAAATGCAGAAAGCCGCCGATCTTGCGCTCGACATAGGCCTCGTAGCAACGTTCCTCGAAGCGCCGGGCAAACAGCATTTCCCGCAACAGGCGTATCTTGTCTGCAGCCTTCATGTGGATTGGTCCCTGCCCTGTTGATTTGTAGGATTTTTCTGAGGATTCAGGCCACCCGGCCGGCGGATTATCGCCTGTCTTGCGCGCGCCAGCCGTGGAAGGCACCCATCTCCCTGAATTTCAAGGGAACAGCAGTACCCGAATCACAACGAGCAAAGTATGATCGGGGTTTTGGGAGAACAGGTCAAGGCGAAAAGCATGCAAATCCCCTACCGGCATCTGGAAAAAATCAAAATAAAACAATACGAAAGCAAGCCATCCCGCAAGACGGTCGATGCCGCGCGCTGCCTGCTGGTGCTGTTGCCGAAAAAGCCCGGCGAGCGCGACTGGCAGCAGCTGCCCCACGGGGCGCGCCTGAAGGCGCGCTTCCAGCGTGCCCGCCGCAGCGACCCCGATGTCACCCGGCTGGTTACCGACCTGCCCAACACGACGGGCACGCACCTCATCCTGCAGGGCATGGACCCGGCGGACAGCAGCTTCGCGCAACTCGCCCAGGCGCGTGACCTGGCGGCGAAGGTGCGCACCGCCAACCCGTCCAGCCTGCTCATCCAGGTGGTCGGGCTGAAGGCTGCTCCTGCCCGGCGCGCCACGGAACACCTGCTGGCAGGACTGCTCGCCGCCGCCTGCCCCATGCCGAGCTTCAAGTCGAAGGCCGACAGGCCGGCGGCGCTGAGGCGCATCGACCTCTACGGCCTGAAGACAACGCTAGACCCGGAGCCGCTGCGCGCCGAACTGATGGGCAACCACCTGGCGCGCTGGCTCTCGGCCCTGCCCGCCAACAGGCTCACACCCGGTGTCTACCGCCGGTTCGTCGCCGGGCTGGCCAGGACCGAGGGCTGGCAGATGGACTTTCTCGATACCCGCGCCCTGGCCCGCAGGAAGGCCGGTGCCTTCCTCGCCGTGTGCCAGGCCAGCCCGGCGAAGGATGCCGGCATCGTCCACCTCAAGTACCGGCCGAAGACACGCGGCGGCAGGCGACTGGCGCTGGTCGGCAAGGGCATCTGCTTCGACACCGGCGGGGTGAATGTCAAGCCGGCCAGGTACATGAACGGCATGCACGAGGACATGCAGGGCAGCGCCGTGGCGCTGGGCACCCTGCTGGCGTTGAGTCGCCTGCAGGTGGACCATCCGGTTGACTGCTGGCTGGCGCTGGCCGAGAACCACATCGGCAGCCGCGCCTACAAGCCGAACGACGTCGTCACGGCCTGCAACGGCACCACCATCGAAGTGAAGCACACCGACGCCGAGGGCCGCATGGTGCTGGCCGACACCCTGGCGCTGGCAAGCCGCGGCAAACCGCACACCCTGATCGACTACGCCACACTGACCGGCGCCTGCATCTACTCCCTGTCCTCTCGCTACAGCGGCGTATTCAGCAACCGCGAGGCGATGACCGGCACGCTGATCGAGGCGGGCCGCGACAGTGGCGAGCGGGTCTGGCCGTTCCCGCTCGACAAGGATTTCGACGAGACGCTCAAGTCGGACATCGCCGACACCCTGCAGTGCTCGCTCGAGGGCGAGGCCGACCACATCCTGGCGACGCGCTTCCTGAACCGTTTCGTCGACCAGGGCATCGACTGGGTGCACGTCGACCTGGCCGCCAGCAACCGCAGCGGCGGCCTGGGCCACATCCCCACCGACACCACCGGCTTCGGCATCCGCTTCACCCTGAACCTGCTGCAGCGCCAGCAGCTGATGGAAACCTCATGGAACTGACCATCGGGCGGCCCGACGACTGGCACCTGCACGTGCGCGACGGCGACGCGCTGCGCACGGTCGTGCCGCACACGGCCCGCCAGTTCGGCCGTGCCATCATCATGCCGAACCTGAAACCGCCGGTGACCACCACGGCGCAGGCACTGGCCTACCGGGAACGGGTCCTCGCCGCGGTCCCGCAGGGCGTGGACTTCACGCCGCTGATGACGCTGTACCTGACGGACAACACCGCCCGTGGCGAGATCGCCGCCGCGAAGGCCAGCGGCCACGTCCACGCGGTGAAACTCTATCCCGCCGGCGCCACCACGCACTCGGACGCCGGCGTCACGGACATCCGCAGAACCTACCCTGCGCTGGAGGCGATGGCCGAACACGGCCTGCCGCTGCTGGTGCATGCCGAGGTCACCGACCCCGAGGTCGATGTCTTCGACCGCGAGGCCGTGTTCATCGAGCGGCACCTGCGGGCGGTGTGCGAGGCGATCCCGCAGCTGAAGGTCGTTCTGGAACACGTCACCACAAGGGACGGCGTGGACTTCGTCACCGGCTCGCCCGACACCGTGGCCGCCACCATCACCGCCCACCACCTGCTGCTGAACCGCAACGCCATGTTCGCCGGCGGTATCCGCCCGCACCACTACTGCCTGCCGGTACTGAAGCGCGAGGCCCACCGCACGGCGCTCGTCGCCGCAGCCACCGGCGGCAACCCGAAGTTCTTTCTCGGCACGGACAGCGCACCGCACGCCCGCGAGGCCAAGGAGAGCGCCTGCGGCTGCGCCGGGATGTACACCGCCCATGCCGCACTGGAACTCTATGCCCGTGCCTTCGATGCTGCCGGCGCCCTCGAGCAGCTGGAGGGCTTCGCCAGCCGGCACGGCCCGGCGTTCTACGGCCTGCCACCGAACAGCGGCACCGTTACCCTCGAGAAGGCCGACTGGCAGGTGCCCGACAGCTAC
Organism: Gammaproteobacteria bacterium; assembly: GCA_041552135.1. Lineage (GTDB taxonomy): Bacteria > Pseudomonadota > Gammaproteobacteria > UBA9214 > UBA9214 > SZUA-186. The sequence goes on along the minus strand of JBFELL010000143.1, from coordinate 2,251 downwards.
CCGCTGGCCGATTCAACACTGGTACCGCTGTTCGCCGGCGAAGCAATGGACTGGCGGATAAAGGCATAATTCCGGATCGTCCCTCGCCACCACGGACTGGGGGCAACAAACCGTCCACATACCCGACTGCCGGTTTTGCGCAGGTAACAGGAATTGCGGGAAGCCCATATTCAGGGGTCCAACGCAGGGGAATACAGACAGGCGACTGAATAGCCACGGAAGCACACGCAATAACACGGAAAGATCCGGATTACCGGGATTTCGCATGTTTCCGTGGCCATAATGACATGGATACAGGACGGATCGGTATCAGTACTCAATAAACCACCCTTAGCGTATAGCCCCGCTGCTCCAGCAAATTGAGCAAGCCGTCATCCCCGGGCAGGTGCAGCGCACCCACGCCGATGAAGGCCCTGCCGCGCGCCAGGTGCGGCTCGATGCGCTTCGCCATCAGCCGGTTGCGATCGATGATCAGCCGCTGCTCGAAATCGCGCGCAATGCGCTGGTCACCGCTTTGCATCGCGTCATCGGAGATGGCCATCATCGCCGCCAGATCACGGCGTTTCCAGGCAGACAACAGGGCGGTATTCATGTCATCTATCAGGTCCAGGTTATCCACGGCATCCTGCAGCAAGAGCACCTGGTCACGCTCCGGCATGGTTTCGAAGACGTCAAGCTGTTCCCGGATGCTCTCCAGAGCATGCAACGGCTTGCCGGCCTGTTCCGCCGCCTGGAACAGTTTCAGGTCCAGAACCATGCCGGTCCCGGGCGACGGCATGGACAGGGTCGTTGCGACGGCCCAGGGTTTCATGCGCTCCAGCACGACCTCGGGGATGCCGCGTGCGCTGACGGCCCGGGCCGTTTTTTCGAACAACGACTGGCCGATGATCTCGGAGAGCACACGACCGTCGACCATCAGCATGGCCGAGCTGGTGTAGATCATCGCCTCCAGGTCCATCATCACCTCGAGGACGACGCTGTCAGCGTCATCGAAGGCCTGCTGCACGGGTGTTGCCAGCTGCAGCACCTCCGGATCTTCCGAGTGGATGGTGCCGAACAGGTAACTCGGCGGCATCCCGTCACCGCGGACCTCCCACAACAGCCCGTGCCCCCTGTCCGCTGCGGCCTGCGCCACCATTACCGTGCAGAGGAGCAGCATGGCGGCAAGCCGTGCGGGGGCCCCCGCTACGCGGATAAAGACTGCTTCGTGGTTGTGCATGGCATGCCCCCCGCCGTGACTGGCCGTAACCGGTGCAACCGGTTTAACACAGCCTGCCGGGGCGCGCCAGCACGCGACATGCGGTTGCGGCAATCGCCATCGGCGTGGTGATTGGGTATGCTGTCGACATGACATCACCCGAGAGCAAATCCCCGATGGCCGAGCGTTTCCGCGGCTTTCTGCCGGTGGTCGTCGACGTGGAAACCGCCGGCTTCAATCCCCGGCGCGACGCGCTGCTCGAGATCGCTGCCGTGCTGCTGGACATCGACGCACAGGGCTACATCCATCGAACGGAAACGGTCGCCTGCCATGTGGAACCGTTTCCCGGCGCCAATCTGGACCAGGCCTCGCTCGAATTCACCGGCATCGACCCGTGGCACCCGTTTCGCATGGCAAAACCGGAGCGAGACGCCATGGACCTGGTGTTCCGGCCGATACGCAAGGCCGTGAAGTCAAGCGGCTGCAACCGGGCCATCCTGGTCGGCCACAATGCCGCCTTCGACCTGTCATTCGTCAATGCCGCGGCCGAACGCAGCGGCATCAAGCGCAACCCGTTCCACCAGTTCAGCACCTTCGACACCGTCTCGCTTGCGGCCCTGGCCTACGGCCAGACGGTCCTGGCGCGCGCCGTGCAGGCGGCCGGCATGGACTGGGACAGCGACAAGGCCCATTCCGCCGTCTATGACACGGAGCGCACGGCCGATTTGTTTTGTGCTATCGTCAATCGCTGGCACGAGTCCAGCAATAACCTCGATGCCCTGTCGACCGGGGCAGTCTGAGCGCAGGAAACCGGAAGTCATGACTGATACCAACGAGCAAATCCTGCAGTCCCATGTGGGGCTGATTCACCGCGTCGTAATGCACTGCAACAATCCGGGCTCCGCGCCGGACCTCGAGCAGGTGCTGCAGCAGGCCGAGGCAAATGAATGGACCCAGCTGGTCAGCACGGTACGCGACATCATGTCGGGTAACCGGGATGAATCCCTGCTGCTAGGGCTGGATGACGAGGACCGCGTGATTATCGAGTCCATC
>JBFELL010000142.1:0-7404 GCA_041552135.1 Gammaproteobacteria bacterium | reverse complement strand
GGCCTTCTCCCGGAGGGAGAAGGAATACGTCTTTTAACATTCGGGCCAATATGTATTCTGAATAGCTTTTCCATACATTCGGATCCGCCGCCTGAAGGCGGGGGGGGTTTACGGATCCCCTATCGGGGACTCTAAATCCTGGTCATCGCCGCCGCCGGCCTGCTGGTCGCCGCGGTCGTGGAGATGGGCCGCAAGATCATCGAGGGCAGTTATGTCGCGGGCATGATGCACCTGCTCGACCGCGTTCTGCTGGCGCTGATGCTGGCGGAAATCATCTACACGGTCGGGCGCATTACCCGCACCCGGAAGCTGGAGAGCGAACCCTTCCTGATCATTGGCATTATCGCCGCCATCCGGCGCATGCTGATCGTCACCGCAGAGAGCGCCGGACATGTCGACCTGTAGGACCCGATGTTCCGTGCGATCCTCGCCGAGCTGGCACTGCTTGCCGTTATCATCCTGCTACTTGCGTGGTCAATGCGCCGGCTACGTGACCGAAACTGGCCGGCAGCCGGCGCGTGCGCCCGTGCCTGTGCTTGACGTAGATCAAGGTACAGGCCGTAACCGATTGTTATAAAACACGGGCAAGTGCAAGTTACCTGAGCTATAAATAGTAGTGGGGCCATCGGGGCAGTTCGCGGTTACCCTCATTATTCCACGAGCAACCGGCTCTGAGCGACTGTCCACGGGACAGCACAATAACTGCAACCGTCTGGAGGCACGCCAGGTATATGAACATTTCCGGCATCCTGGTCGTGGTGCCGCCCGAGCGCACCCGGGCCACCATCGAGCGCCTGCAGGACATGGCGGGCATCGACGTCCATCACATCGATGCCGCATCCGGCCGCATTGTCATCACCCAGGAAGCTGAATCCATACCGGCCGAAATCGACGGCCTGAAGCGCATCCGCGCCCTGCCCGACATCATCCTCGCGGAAATGTCCTACCACTATTTCGGGGAAGACGCCGAGGTGCTGGACGGAATCCCGCCGGAACTCGAGGACGAGGGTCTGGATCCCGGCAGGGTGCCGCCATATCTGAATGAGTAGGCACCCGCAATCCGGGGTGCAGAACCGATTTTCAACAGGGGGCAGGACATGGATCTGACACGCAGAGAATTCATCAAGAGCAGCGCGGCAGCCGCGACCGCCACGGCTGCCGGCATCCATGTGCCGGCAGGGGCCCTGGCCGCCGCCGGTAAGGCCGAGGCCGACGTGCAATGGGACAAGGCCGTGTGCCGCTTCTGCGGCACCGGCTGCGGCATCATGTGCGCCACAAAGGACGGTCGCATTGTCGCCACCAAGGGCGACCCCGACGCCCCGGTCAACAAGGGGCTGAACTGCATCAAGGGCTATTTCAACGGCAAGATCATGTACGGCAAGGACCGCCTGACCCAGCCGCTGATGCGCATGAAAGACGGCAAGTTCAACAAGCAAGGCAAGTTCCAGCCGGTCAGCTGGGAACGCGCCTTCGACGAGATGGAGACACAGTTCAAAAAGACCTACCAGGCGATGGGTCCGACCGGTGTCGCCATCTTCGGCTCGGGCCAGTACACCATTCCGGAGGGTTATGTCTCTGCCAAGCTGATGAAGGCAGGCTTTCGCAGCAACAACATCGACCCCAACGCACGCCACTGCATGGCCTCGGCCGTGGTGGCCTTCATCCAGGGTTTCGGCATCGACGAACCGGCCGGTAATTACGATGACATCGAGCACACCGATACCGTCGTCACCTGGGGCGCGAACATGGCGGAGTGCCACCCTATCCTGTGGGCGCGGGTATCGGACCGGCGGCTGAGCGATGACAATGTGAAACTGGTAAACCTGACCACCATCAGCAACCAGACCTCCGACATCGCCGACATGGAGATCATTTTCAAACCGGGCACCGATCTCGCCATCCAGAACTACATCCTGCGCGAGATCGTCAGGAACGACGCAGTCAACCACGACTTCGTCAACAAGCACTGCGTGTTCGCGACCGGCCCCTACGATATCGGCTATGGCATGCGGGGTACTTCCGAGTTTGCATTCGATGCCGAGAAGGATGTCCAGGCCAAGGAACTGGAAGTCACGCTGGACAAGTACGAGGCCATCGGCCAGCGCCGCAAGCCCGGCGAGAAGGTCAAGCAGGGTAATACCAGCAAGCCGGTCAAGCACTGGCTGATCACCTTCGAGGAATTCAAGCGTGGCGTGGAGCCCTACACCCTGGACTTCGTCGCCGAACTGTCCAGGGGCGACCCGGAAGAGGACCTCGAGGCATACAAGCAGAAGCTGCAGGAACTGGCCAGGCTCTACATGGACAAGAACCGCAAGGTCGGCAGCTACTGGACCATGGGATTCAACCAGCACTACCGCGGCAGCTGGGTGAACGAACAGATCTATGCCATCCACCTGCTGCTCGGCAAGCAGTGCCAGCCGGGCAACGGCGCCTTCTCCCTGACCGGCCAGCCCTCGGCCTGCGGCACGGCCCGCGAGGTCGGCACCTTCGCCCACCGCCTGCCGGCGGACCTGGTGGTGTTCAATCCCAAGCACCGCGCCTTCAGCGAAGGTTTGTGGAAACTGCCGGCCAAGACACTGAACCCCAAACCGGGCAGCCACATCACCAAGATCATGCGCGACCTGGAGGACGGCAAGGTCAAGTGGGCCTGGGTGCAGGTCAACAATCCCTTCCAGGCCACCGCCAACGCCAATCACTGGCTCAAGGCGGCACGCAAGATGGACAACTTCCTCGTGGTCTCCGACCCCTACCCGACGGTCTCGGCCAAGGTGGCGGATCTCATCCTGCCTACGGCCATGATCTTCGAGAAATGGGGCCTGTACGGCAATGCCGAGCGGCGCACCCAGGCCTGGCGCGAGCAGGTCGCCCCCCCCGGCGAGGCCATGGGCGATGTCTGGCAGGGCCTGGAATTCGCCAAGCGCTTCAAGCTGAAAGACGTGTGGGGCGAACAGCCGGTGCCCGGCGTGAAGGGCGAGGGTTACGAGGACGGCAAGCTGCCCGACGTACTGGCCGAGGCACAGAAGCTGGGCTACTCGCCGGATGACACCCTCTACGATGTCCTGTTCGCCACCCCGGAGAACAAGAAGGTCAAGTGGCCGGACAAGTCGGTTGCCGGGGGCCATGGCAACCATATCGCCGAAAAACTCGGTGACGGCTGGTTCCCGGAAAAGGCCCTGTTCAACGAGTATCGCCAGTTCGGCGTGGGGCACCATCACGATCTGGCGGAGTTCGACGTCTACTACCGTGACGATGTGCGCGGCCTCAAGTGGCCGGTTATCGACGGCAAGGAAACCCAGTGGCGCTTCAACGAGAAGTACGACCCCTATTGCGCCAAGGGCAGCGGCTTTGACTTCTATGGCAAGGCACTCAAGGCCCTGCCTTCCGGCGACCTGGACAAGGTCACCAATCCGGAGAAGACCAGCCTGGCGCACAAGGCCAAGATCTTCTTCCGGCCCTATGCAGCACCGCCGGAGCAGCCGGATGAAAACTATGACCTGTGGTTCTCCACCGGGCGTGTACTGGAACACTGGCACACCGGCACCATGACCCGCCGGGTGCCGGAGCTGCACCGCGCGGTGCCCACGGCCATGCTGTTCATGCATCCGGCCGACGCGAAGGCGCGCGGCATCAAGCGCAACGACGTGGTCTGGATCGAGTCGCGACGCGGCAAGATCAAGGCGGTGGCGGAAACGCAGGGCCGCAACCGTCCGGTGCAGGGCTATACCTTCGCGCCGTTCTTCGACGAGGGCGTGTTCGTCAACAAGATCTGCCTGGACGTCACCTGCCCGATGTCGAAGGAAGAGGACTTCAAGAAGGCCGCCATCAAGGTCTACAAGGCCTGAGCGCGGCGGCTTGCAGGCACGATGACAGGTCTGCCCACGCGGTGAGCGCTGACCCATGGCCGACACAGCATCGATCTCGCGACGGCGGTTTTTCACCCGGGTCGCCCAGGGCACTGCCCTGGCGGCCACCGGTGGCCTGATCTGGTCCTACCTGCTCGGGCAGCAGGCCCGCGCCACGCCCTACGCCATCCGCCCGCCGGGCGCACGCAGCGAAGCGGAGTTCAATGCCCGCTGCATCAAGTGCGGCCAGTGCGTCGATGTCTGCCCTTACAACACGCTCGAGCTGGCCACGGCCAACGCCGGGATTCCCATCGGCACACCCTACTTCATCCCGCGCCAGGTACCCTGCTACATGTGCCCGGACATTCCCTGCATCAAGGCCTGTCCGACGGGTGCCCTGGATCCCGCCCTGGAAGACATCAGCGAGGCCGGCATGGGACTGGCCGTCATCGACACCGAGAACTGCCTGTCCTGGCAGGGCCTGCGTTGCGAGATCTGCTTCCGGGAATGCCCGGTGCAGGGCAAGGCGATCACCGTCGAGCATCATCCGCGCCGCCTCAGCAAGCACGCCATGTTCGTGCCCGTGGTCAACAGCAGCGCCTGCACCGGCTGCGGCATCTGCGAGAAGGCCTGCCCGACCCAGGAGGCCGCCATCCGTGTCCTGCAGCCCGACCTGGTGCAGGGCCGCATCGGTGACCACTACCGCCTTGGCTGGACCATCGACACGCCGATCACACCGGAGTTCAGCGCCGGCGGTGCCGCGGCCGGTGCCGCGGAACCGGCCACCGGTCTTGACTACCTGAACGAGGGGCCGCCATGAGCGGGGCCGGGGAAAGCATTAAACCCGGGCCCAATGGCCGGCCGGTGCGGCCCTTCGTGATGCCGGAGTCGCTCGGCGGCAAACTGCGGGTGTGGCGCTACCTGCTGCTGCGCCGCACGGTGCAGCTGGGCGTCCTGCTGCTGTTCCTCGGCACCGTCCGCTGGGGCTGGGAAGTGGCGGGCAAACCGCTGCTGTCCGGCAACCTGAGCAGCTCGACGCTGCTCGACACCCTCCCGCTGGCAGACCCGTTTGCGGTGCTGCAGATCATCCTCACCGGCCACCTGCCACGGCTGGAGGTGCTGACGGGTGCGGCCATCATCCTGTTGCTGTACGCGGTGCTCGGGGGGCGTACCTGGTGCGCCTGGATGTGTCCCGTCAACATGGTCACCGACCTGGCCGCCTGGCTGCGCCGCAGGCTGGGCATACCCGACATGTTCCGTCTCGCCCGCCACACCCGCTACGTGGTGCTGGCACTGGCGCTGGTCCTGTCGGTCCTGACCGGGGTCGCCGCCTTCGAGTGGATCAGCCCCATCAGCATGCTGCACCGCGAGCTGATCTTCGGCATCGGCCTGGGCCTGACGGCCGTGCTGGGGGTATTTCTGTTCGACCTGTTCATCCTGCGCAACGGCTGGTGCGGCCACCTGTGTCCGCTGGGCGCCTTCTACGCCCTTGTTGGCCGGGTGGCGCAGCTGCGCATCCGCTTCGACACCCCGACCTGCACCCATTGCGGCGAGTGCGCCAGGATCTGCCCGGAGCCCCAGGTGCTGAACCTCCGGGAAGCGGCCGATGCCGGCATGGTCGCCTCCGGGGAATGCACCAACTGCGGGCGCTGCATCACGATCTGCCCGGAGGACACATTGCATTTCGACCTGCGACATTTGATCGACACCCATAACGACACGGCCACCACTGAAACCCGTTCAAGGAGAGCAGCATGAAAACCATCACCTTCCTGACCGCCATCGGCCTGATGCTGGCCGTCACCGGCCCCGCCGTCAGCGGCGACGCCATCGACGAGCTGAACATGGGCCTGAGCAAGACCAGCGTGTTCGACACGCCGACACCCGAACCCTATGCCTACAGTGACACCAAGCCCGGCAAGAACGCGTGGCTGCCGCGCGCCTGGGAGGGTGCGCCACCACAGATCCCGCACCGGGTCGAGATGTACCTGCCCATCGTGGCTGCCGAAAACCAGTGTCTCGACTGCCACGATGCACCCGAGCACATCGGCAAGCCGAAGAACATGGACCGCAGCAAGAAGAACAAGAGCCCGATGTCAAAGACTCATTACGCGGGCAACAACCCGGAGGGTGATATTTCCGGCGCGCGATTCACCTGCACACAATGTCATGTGCCGCAGTCGAATGCCGCGCCGCTGGTCGACAGTACCTTTCGCTGAACCGCATGGACACTGGACGCCGGGCCTTTCTGCGTGGCTCGCTACTGACGCAGGCTGGCCGTGTGCAGGAGACGCAGCGCCAGCAGGCGCTGGGCCCGCCCCCGCCATGGCATGGCAGGCTGTCGCTGGAGGCGCACTGCCCGGACTGTACACACCCCTGTGTGAACGCCTGCGAACCGGGCATCATCCGCCGGCACCCGGCTGAGCACACCCTGGCCGGCATACCCTGGCTCGACTTCAGCGCCACCGGCTGCACCTTCTGCGCCGCCTGTGTCGATGTCTGCCCCATCGAGGACGAGGCGCTGGACAGCCGCGGTTCCCCGCCGCTCATTGGTGTGGCACAGCTGAACCGCGAAACCTGCCTCGCCTGGAGCGGCGTAATCTGCCAGTCCTGCCTCGGGCGCTGCACGGTGCAGGCCATCACCAGCCAATGGCAGCGAGAGGTGCAGATCGATGCTTCACTGTGCAACGGTTGCGGTATGTGCATTTCCGCCTGCCCGGTAAATGCACTGAGCATTGTCCGGCAGGCAAATACCCGAGCATCACGCCCGCCGCATCAGCACCGCTGACCGCCGGTGAGACTACATAGACAGCAGCTTCCTCAGCAGCGAGAGTATCGCCAGAATCACGATCGCACCGAGTATCTTCTCCATGGTGTTTTGCGACAGCCGGGCCGACCCCATGAATGAGCCCAGCCCCCCGCCCAGGATGACCGCGATGAACAGCGGCAGGTAATCGAGCCAGTCAAAGGCATGATCCGGAAGCCGCGGGAGCAGTCCGGCCAGGGAGTTCAGCCAGACGAATATCGCACCGCAGGCGGCGGCCTGCTTACCCGTACCCAGCCCCAGGATGATAATCAGCGGCACCAGGAAGATGCCGCCGCCAATACCGACAACACCGGCAACCAGGCCAAGTGCCGCGCCGGACAGCAAGGAAATGACCCGTTTTCCGGCGCTGCTGACGCTGATATGCAAGGCCGTGTCTTTCCAGAAATAGATGCGTACTGCCACCAGGCACAGGGACAGCAGGAGCACCCAGTAGAACATTTCCTTTGGTATCTGCAGGGCACCACCGAGGTAGGCCATTGGTATGGAGGTAACGAGGAAAGGCGCAACAAGACCGGGCGCGGCATGCCGCTGGCGGATGAAGTTGTAACTGGCGACCGATGTGACCAGCAGGTTCAGGGTCAGGCTGACCAGCGGGATAATCGCCGCACTGAAGCCAAAAATTGCCAGCAGTGCAACATAGCTGCTCCCGCCCCCCAGCCCGACAGAGGAATAGGCCAGCGCCACCAGAAAAAACACCGTGACAATGACATAAGGCGATATGAAGACTTCGGCCAG
>JBFELL010000141.1:0-7432 GCA_041552135.1 Gammaproteobacteria bacterium | reverse complement strand
GCAGGTATTCCGTGGCCGACAGTTCCTCCAGCAGCCCGGCCTGCCGGAGCTTGTCCGATTCATCGAGCGCGCGGGATCGCCGCTCGTACATTTCCTCGCGGGTCTCGGGCGGTTTGCCGGCGGCGGCAAAGGCATCAGCCGACACGGTCCAGTTATCGTTCCAGTAGAGATCGAAACTGTCGGCAACCTGCTCCACCATCGGTCCGGTGACGACGACCTCCAGGTCGCGGAAGTTGTACTTGCTGCCGAGACCGAAGTAGGGATTGCCGATATTGCGCCCGCCCGAGATGACGATCCGGCCATCGACCACGAACAGCTTGTTGTGCATGCGCCGGTTGAGTCGTTCCGCGTAGCCGAGGAATTCCAGGGCCTGCTGTATCAGGCTGCCGCGCTTGTGCCAGGGGTTGAAGACGCGGATGGAGATGTTCGGGTGCCGGTCCCAGAGCACGATGTTGCGGTCGCGCGCGCCGGTAAAGACGTCGTCCACGAGGATGCGGATCTGCACACCACGCTCGGCGGCCTGGACGAGATGCCGGCCAAGCAGCTTGCTGCCTTCATCGCGGTCCATCAGGTAGTACTGGATGTCGATGGACTGCGTGGCCAGGTCCGTCAGCAGCATGCGCCACTTCAGGGCCTCGACGTTGCTGGACAGGGCCAGGAACGACGATTCCCCTGCATCGGCGCCTCTGGCCGCCCGCTCGGCAAGTTCATGCAAGGGACCGGCGGCGGCCGGCGGCAGGGCATAATCCGGCTGCTTGCCGGTGTCCGGTTGCAGGCGGTGTGTCGCGCAGCCGCCCAGCAGGGTAACGGCCGCGAGCAGCAGCGTCAGCCAGCGCCGTGGTGCGGGCAGGGCGGGTTTATTCGCGATGAGCATTGCCGCTCTCCCCGGTCGGGCCTCCGCTGGCCAGTTTCTTCAGGACATGCGACGCCGCTACCAGGCCGAAGGTGGCGGTCACCGTCATGGCCGACCCCAGACCACCGGCGCAATTCAGGCCGGCGGCCGGGCGGTGCGGCTTCTCGTGGCAGACGCCGCCGTCATCGGCCGGGAACAGGGGCTGCTCGCCGGAATACACGCAGGGTATGTCGAAGCGCCGTTTCAGGTTGCGCGGAAAGCCATAGTCCGTACGCAACAGCTTGCGGGTCTTGGAGAACAGGGCGTCGTGCTCGGTGTTGCTGAGGTCGGCCATCCGGATGCGGGTCGGGTCGGTCTGGCCACCGGCGCCGCCGATCGTGACCAGGCGGAGCCTGTTGCGCCGGCACCAGGCAATAAGGGCGGCCTTGATGCGAAAGCCATCGATGCAGTCGATGGCATGGTCGTAGCCACGCCCGAGCAGATCGGCCAGGTTGTCCGTTGTGATGAATTCCTCGATGCCCTCAACGCGGCAGTCGGGATTGATCTGGCGGATGCGCTCTGCCATGGTCTGTACCTTGGCCTGGCCCACGGTGCCGGACAGGGCGTGCAGCTGGCGGTTGATGTTCGATTCTGCGACGTGATCCAGGTCGATCAGGGTAATGCGACCGACAGCCGAACGGGCCAGTGCCTCGGCCGCCCAGGAGCCGACGCCGCCGATGCCGATCACGCAGACATGCGCCTCGCGAAAGCGCTGCAGTCCCGCGTCGCCATACAGGCGGCGGATGCCGCCGAAGCGACGCTCGCTGTCATGCTGGCTGATCGACATGATGTTTTCCGGATTTTTCAAGCCGTTTCCCGTGCGCCAAGGCCCCGGCGCCCCTGTGCGAGGTGCTGACCAGCAGGGTGAGAACAGCAAACATACCAGAAATCGGGATGTGTTGATTTAGAATGGGAGATATGGAAATCATCGATTCCCATTGCCACCTCGACGTGACGGCATTCGATGCGGACCGGGGAGCGGTGCTGCAGCAGGCGCGCGACGTTGGTGTGCATGGCATTGTGGTGCCGGGCGTGACGGCTGCCGGCTGGGACGGCCTGTGGGAGCTGTGCGCCGGTGAACCGGACCTGTACCCGGCGCTGGGGCTGCACCCGGTCTATCTCGAAGCGCATAACGCGGCCGACCTCGGGCGCCTGCAGGGCTGGCTGGCAGACCACCGGCCGGTGGCCATCGGCGAGATCGGTCTGGATTACTATCTCGGCGAGCTTGACCGGGAGCGCCAGCAGGCCCTGTTCGAGGCGCAGCTCGAGCTGGCACGGGAAGCGGGCTTGCCGGTTATCCTGCATGTGCGCAAGTCCCATGACCAGGTGCTGGCAACCCTGAAACGCATCCGCGTGCCGGGCGGTATCGCGCATGCCTTCAACGGCAGCCTGCAGCAGGCGCAGCAGTACATGGATCTCGGCTTCCGGTTCGGTTTTGGCGGCATGCTGACCTATGAGCGCTCCAGCAGGTTGCGCACGCTGGCCCGGCAACTGCCGGCGGAGGCCATCGTGCTGGAGACGGATGCCCCGGACATGGTCGTGTCGCGGCATCGCGGCGAGCGCAACAGCCCGGAGTACCTGCCGCAGGTGCTCGCGGCGCTGGCCGGGGTGCGCGGCGAGGCGAAGGCCGATCTGGCGGCACAGACGACGGCCAATGTGCGCGACGTGCTGGGCCTCGGGTAGTCATGCGCCTGTTCTGCTACGGTACCCTGATGTTTGGCGAGGTCATGCAACGGGTGACCGGCGGCCATTTCGAGGGCATCGCGGCGAGCCTCGATGACTACGGCTGCTACACGGTGAACGGGCATGCCTTTCCCGGCATTGTGGGCGAAGCGGGTGCGGTGACGCAGGGTCTGGTCTATGCCGGTATGGGCGAGGGGTTGCTGGGCAAGATTGATCGCTATGAAGGCGACCTGTATGAGCGCGTGCGGGTATGTGTCACCGATGCTCAGGGCAGGCCGCTGCAGGCCTGGACCTATGTCATACCGGCGGCAAGGCGGGGCATGCTCTCGAGGCAGACATGGGACCGGCAGGCCTTCGAGCGGGAACACCTGAAGGCCTGCCTGCATACGGCGCTGCCAGGCAGGGAAGGCCGTGACAATGGGTAAACTGCTGCTTGTCGCAGGTGTCATCCTGGTGCTTCTCGGCCTCGTGCTGACCTGGGCGCCGGGCCTGCTGGGCTGGTTCGGCCACCTGCCGGGCGACATTCGCATCGAGCGCGAGAACGGTTCGTTCTATTTTCCGGTCACCTCGATGATTATCGTCAGTATCGTGCTGTCGATACTGTTCAACCTGTTTTTCCGGCGCTGACCGGGCAGCCCGGTGAGTCGGTGTTTTATTGCATGATGCAGAACCTTTCCAGTTCCGGCTTTTTCTGCGGGCGGATCGCAATCGCCAGTCTGCTCTGCGGCCTTCTGCTGGCGGGGGCGGTTCAGGCCGGCGACGAGGAAAAAGCGGGCGGCTGGCGGCTGGCATCCGAATCCAGCCCGTACCTGCAGTTGCATGCCGGCAACCCGGTCGAGTGGTATCCCTGGGGCGAGGCGGCCTTCGAGAAGGCGCGCCGAGAAAACAAGCCGGTCTTTATCTCGATCGGTTATTTCACCTGTCACTGGTGCCATGTCATGGCGCGCGAGTCCTTCAGTAACCCGGAGATCGCGGCGCTGCTCAACGCGGCCTTTGTCGCCATCAAGGTCGATCGCGAGCAGCGACCCGACATCGACGCCGCCTACATGAGCTACGTCGTCGCCACGCGCGGGCAGGGCGGCTGGCCGATGTCGGTATGGGCGACCCCGCAGGGCCATCCGTTCCTCGGTGGCACCTACTACCCGCCGGAGGCAGGCCTGGGCCGCACCGGCTTCCGGCCGTTGCTCGAGCGGCTGATCGAGGTGTGGCGCACGGACCGCGAAGGCGTGATGGCTACGGCCGGCCGTGCGGTTACCATGCTGCAGGAGCTGGAGCGCACGGTGATACCGGATGCCGGCCCGTCAGACGAGTTGCCGGCGCGTGCGCGCGCGACACTGGCTGCGTCCTACGATGACATGCAGGGCGGCTTCGGGCCGGCGCCGAAGTTCCCGCAACCGGCGCGGCTGCTGTTCCTGTTGCAGTCTGCAGACGAATCCGCGGCCGACATGGCGCTGTTCACCCTCGAGGAGATGGCGCGCGGCGGCATCCACGACCAGCTCGGCGGCGGCTTTCACCGCTATTCAACCGACTTCGAATGGCGCGTGCCGCACTTCGAGAAGATGCTCTACGACCAGGCACTGGTTGCGCGCGCCTACCTGTTCGCCTGGCGGCGCACGGGCGAGGCACGTTACGCCGACGTGGTGCGTCACACCCTGGACTTCGCCCTGCGCGAGATGCGTTCGGAGGCAGGAGGGTTCTACTCGGCACTCAGCGCCGACAGCCATGCCGTGCACGATCCCGGGGGGCACATGACGGAAGGCGCCTTTTACACCTGGACATGGCAACAGCTGACTGATGTGCTGGGCGAAGGCAGGCTGCGGGATCATGCCACGCGCCGCTATGGCCTGAACAGGCAGGGCAATGCCATCAGCGATCCGCTGGGCGAAATGGCCGGCAGGAACGTGCTGTACCGCGCCCGGGACGAGGCGGGCCTGGCAGAAGACCTCGGCACCGACCTGCCGGCGCTCCGGATCGAGGCAGCGGAGATCGACCGCCGCTTGCTGGACTCCCGACGTCAGCGGCCTGCCGTGCCGGTGGACGACAAAATCGTTGCCGCATGGAACGGTTATATGCTGACGACGCTGGCGCTCGCCGGGCGTCTGCTCGATGAGCCGCACTACCTGCAGGCCGCGGAACACACGGCTGCCTCCCTGCTCCGGTCACTCTACGATGGGAAGACCGGTATCCTGTATCGGGACTGGCGCGATGGCGAGCGCGGCGTACCAGGATTCAGCACCGACTATGCGGCGCTGGCCGAGGGCCTGCTGACGCTCTACAAGGTCACCGGTGAACGGCGCTGGCTGCAGCCGGCCCGTCGCATGGTGGACAGCCTGCTGGACGGGTTCCGGGACGAGGAGGCCGGTGGCTTTTACCTGACAGCGGGCGATACCGAATTCTGGTTGCGCGAGAAACCGGCCAGTGACGGTGCAAGCCTGTCAGTCAACGGCATTGCCATTCATGTGCTGCTGGATCTTGGCCGGATTACCGGTGAGTCAGCCTACAGCGACTGGGCCCGGCGCACGGCCGCCTGGCTGGGCGCGCAACTGGAGAACAGTGCGGCCGCCATGCCGTATGCCCTGATCCGCTGGCAGGAACTGCAGAGACCCGGTCGTTCGCAGGGGCGTTCATCGAAATGAAGCTGTAAGCCGGGTCTGCGCAGGATATGACGCCGGCCATGTCATTTGTGACGGCGCCGTAACGGCTGCACCGGGGTGCCAGCCGGTACAAACACGCGGTTCGCAACGGCTGCCGGCACGATGGCCTCATCCAGAACGGATCGAAATCCGGATCAATGACAGGACGTGCGACAGGAAAATGAGCTTGCTGATCCGGGCGTGGTCTGTGCGAGCACGGCCCTGTTCAGCGCCATTGTGATCCGTAACGCCGCCTCCGGTTTCCCGTTGCGCTGGCCAGCGCAAGCAATCTGGCGGTCGATATGCGGCCTTTTGCCATCACCATCGTGGTGGTCGCACTCGCGGCTTTCCTCATGCCCGCCGGCTATCAAACCAGCCTGATGGATTACGGGCCGGATGGCTGCCCCTGACGCCGCTGGTTGGTATCATTACCGTGATGATCATACCGGTGACCCGGTCGTTTAGTGGAACTGGCTGGAATCTGCCGTAATGCGCCCGAGGCAGAGTGAATGAAACTGATCTCAAGCAAATCCGGAGGTAATCATGCCTGATACCCGCGACCCCAGGGCCGGCTATTCCCTGCTCGGCAAAATCGAGGGCGCCGAAAAGCTGTTCCTGAAGGGGCGGCGCGGTCGGGAGGCCGATCTCGAAGGCGCGGTGACGTTTTTTCTCGAATTCCTGCGTGGCTTCGAGAGTTTTGATTTCGATGCACCCTGCGTCACGGTGTTCGGATCGGCCCGTTTCGAGGAGGGCCATCCCTATTATCAGCTTGCCCGCGATACGGGCGCTGCGCTTGCCAGGTCGGGGTATGCGGTAATGACCGGGGGTGGTCCAGGCATCATGGAAGCCACCAACCGCGGCGCCAGAGAGGCGGGCGGTCTCAGCCTGGGCTGCAACATCACGCTGCCATTCGAGCAGAAACCCAACCCCTATCTCGACAAGTTCATCGAATTCGAGCACTTCTTCATTCGCAAGGTGATGCTGGTCAAATACTCTTCGGCATTCGTGGTCATGCCCGGTGGCTTCGGCACGCTCGATGAGGCCTTCGAGGTCATGACACTGGTGCAGACAGGCAAGCTCGATCGCTTTCCCATCGTCGGCATGGGGGGTGATTTCTGGCAACACCTGGGCAGCTTTGCCCGCGAGACCATGATCGGTGAAGGCGTCATCAGCCCGGAAGATCTCGCCTTGATCCATACTGCAGAGACCCCTGACGAGGCGCTGCAGATCATTCAGGGGCGTTAACGCGGCGTGCCTTGAACAGCAACAGGATACCCGGGGGGGGCGGGCAGGAGGTCAATGGCAGGGACTATCCACCGGAAGGTATCAGCGTTACCTCGACCCGGTTGTTGGTCGATGCAATCCGGTTCCACTCCCAGGCGGTGATGTCGGACTCGCGCGACGGATACTCGACCCTGGGCTCGCTGTAGCTGTGGTTCACGATTTCGATGCTGATGCCGCTGTTGTTGACCAGCGGCGAGGTCGAGAGGAAGTTCGCAAACGCGATGGACTGCCGTGCGCCGATCGAGGGCAGTTGTTGCAGCGGGTGACCGTAGAAGCTGCAGTCACGCACCGGCAGGTCGGCGCTCGCCATGCTGTAGCCGTCGGCCTCGTTACCTGTCAGGCAAAATTCACCGAGGTGGGAGTTCAGCTGTACCACGCCCCTGAAGCCGAGCGCCTGCAGGCGGGAAATCAGTTCGTAGATGGTCGCCAGACGCCGGTCGCTGAAGGCCACTTCGCGAACGTCGACCGGGCTGCTCTGGTTGACCGCCCAGGTGATGCTTTCGAACAGCAGGTCAGAGCGTTCGCTGCTGGTGGTGTTTTGCGAGTCGAGCTGCCGGCGCAGGGACTCGCTTTCCTGGCTGGCCGCGGCCTGTTGTTGCTTGATGGTTGCCTGCAGGCGGGTGATTTCGCCGTGCGCGGCATCCAGTGTCTGGCGTGTCTGCTCGTGCTGTTTGAACAGCCACATCAGCGGGATCAGCATCACCAGCAGTACAACCAGCGGTACAAACAGGCCGCCACTGTGACGATGCCTGCTGCGGGTCTGTCCGGCCATGCCTGGCAGGGCATCGACGGCCTGCCGGAGCTGCGCCACATCGCCCTGCAGGGTGTCGAATCCCTGCTCCAGCACCTTGATAACAGAATCCGGTGCCTCGCTGTTACCGCCGACAGAGTCGGTAGCCTGCCGCGCGATTTCCTGCATGTCTGCGCTGGCGTTGGAAAG
>JBFELL010000140.1:0-7449 GCA_041552135.1 Gammaproteobacteria bacterium | reverse complement strand
CGACGTAGGCGCCGGCCTCGGACTGCAGTTGCAGCAGCTTGATGCGCGACTCGTCGAGCCGCGACTGCGATATCAGCGAATCCTGGCCCAGTTGCTCCAGCCGGGCGACCTCGTCCTTTTGCAGGGCATGATTGCGCCGGGCCAGCCGGAGCAGCTCGCGGTCCTTGTCGATGTTGCCGCGCTCGAGTTCGAGCTGTGCCTCCGCCCGGTCCAGGGCATCACGGTAGTCGTCCTCCACCAGCGCCAGCAGCATCTCGCCTGCCGCGACGGGCTGCCCCGGCTCCACCAGGCGCTCGCGCACCTGGCCGCTGAGCTCGAAATGCAGCGAGGCGCGGCGCATGGGCGCCAGGTGGCCGCTGACCGACTGCTGCGGCAGAAGATCGTGATTGAGCACCGTCGCGACCAGCACGCGTGCCGGCACCGGCTCCTCCAGCTCGGGGCTCCGGTCCGGCGTCGTCAGGACCAGCAGCAGGGCCAGTCCAGCGAGGGCAATCAGCAGGTTGCGTTGGGTCGCCTTTTTCATCCTGTGAAAATTACGAAAATAATTGAATATCAAGCCATTCTATGCGATTTTACGACGCGCCCGCCAGCGACTGCGGCATGGCGTTTGAACTTCTGAACAGTGTGCCAGACCCGTGACCCGTAAGCCGATGACCCAGACCAGAGCCAGACCCCGCACCCAGGACAGACCTGCGTGATCGTGCAGCCCCGTCCGGCCCTGCTGGCCTGCCTGCTGGTCTTGCCACAACTGGCGAGCGCGGCCGACAGGGATGAGGCGTGGGGTTTCTGCCCGCCGCATGAGCCATCGCCTCTGCTGCACCCCGCCGGGGCGGATGATGACACCATCCAGATGAGCGCCGACACCGCCAGCACGCAAGACGGGATCTACACCCTGGAGGGCAATGCCGTCGTCAGCCGAGGCCAGCGCCAGCTCCGCGGTGACACCCTGATCTACAACCGGACCGAGTCCTCGATCGAGGCCATCGACAATGTCCATTACAGCAGTCCGGACCTGGTCGCCAGCGGCAAACGGGGCAAGGTCTTCACGGAAACCGACAGCGGTACGCTGGAGGACATCGAGTACACCCTGCCCGGGCAGCACGGCCGCGGTGCGGCCAATTTCATCCACCTGGACGACCGCCAGCACCAGCGGCTCGAGCAGACGAGTTACACCACCTGCCCGCCGGGCAACCGGGACTGGCTGCTGTACGCCGATGAAGTCACGCTGGACCACACGGACGGCACCGGCGTTGCAGAGCACGCGCGCTTCTCGCTGCGCGGGATACCGGTGCTGTACACCCCGTGGATCACTTTCCCGATCGACGACCGCCGCAAGACCGGCCTGCTGGTACCGCGCTTCGGTCATTCACAGGAAAGCGGCTACGAGATCAGCGCACCGTTCTACTGGAACCTGGCGCCGAACTATGACGCGACCATCACGCCGCGCGTGATGAGCCGGCGTGGCCTGCTGCTCGGCGGCGAGTTTCGCTACCTGACGAGCTACGGCAGCGGCGAACTCAGCGGCGAATACCTGCCCAGCGACAACGAGTACGACGACAGGGACCGCAGCCTGGTCTCGATGCAGCACCGCGGACACCCGATACAGCGCATGGACACGCGGATCAATGCCGCCCATGTATCGGACAATGACTACTTCACCGACCTGGGCGACGACCTCATCTCTTCCAGCAAGACCCACCTCAGGCGCGAGGCCGAGGTGGCCTACCACGGGCGTGGCTGGAGGACCGATGCGCGGGTGCTGGACTTCCAGACCGTGGACCCGACCATCTCCTCGGCGGACCGTCCCTACAAGCAGCTGCCGCGGTTGCGCTTCAATGCAGCACCCAGGCAAAAGTGGCTGGGCATGCGCTTCAGCCTGGACTCCGAACTCTCGGAGTTCGACCGCGACAGCAGCATCACCGGCACGCGCATTGACCTGCAGCCGCGCATTACCCTGCCCATGCACTCCGCCGCCTGGTACCTGGAGCCATCGGCCAGCCTGCGATCGACACTGTACCGGCTGGACAATACCGACCCCGGCGAAGAGGACCATCCGAACCGGACCACACCGGTGTTCAGCCTCGACAGCGGCGCCTTCTTCGACCGTCAGTTCCGGTTTGGCCAGGCCGACTACGTGCAGACACTCGAGCCGCGCCTGTTCTACCTGCTGGTGCCGAACAAGGGCCAGAACGACCTGCCGGTATTCGACACCGGTGACTATGATTTCAATTTCTGGCAGCTTTTTACCGAGAACCGCTTCACCGGGCCCGACCGCATGGGCGATGCCAACCAGCTGGCCCTGGCCCTGACCAGCCGGATTCTGGACCCCGCCACCGGTGTACAGCGCGTCAGCGCCAGCCTCGGGAACCTGTTCTACTTCCGCGACCGCAAGGTCACCCTGCCCGGCGAGGTCGTGCAAACGGATGACAGTTCCGACATCCTCGGCGAGGTCAAGGTGGCGCTGGGCCGGCACTGGAACGCCGGCAGTGAGATCCACTGGGATCCCGGCGAAACACACACCAGCCGCTACGACGCCCTGCTGCAGTACCGGGTGCATGACCGCCAGCTGGTCAACCTGTCCTATCGCTACCGGCGCGACATCCTCGAACAGACCGACATCTCCTTCCTGTGGCCGCTGACCGATGCCTGGCATGTCATCGGCCGCTGGAACTACTCGCTGGATGACGACCAGACCCTGGAGGGGCTGGCAGGCGTTGGCTACGAGAGCTGCTGCTGGAATGTCCAGGTCGTCGGTCGCAGCTTCGTCAACGACGAGGATGGCGATCGCAATACCGCGATCTTCCTGCAGGTCGAGCTGAAGGGCCTGACCAGCCTCGGCAGCCAGGTCGATAGCCTGCTGGAACGTGGTATCCTTGGCTACCAGGAAACCTACTAACGGTATGAAGTACATGAAGTTCCTCATCACACTCGCGCTGCTGACCCTGTCAACAGGCAGCGGCCTGGCCGAACCCGTCGATTTCAAAAACTTCGGTATTGGCGGCGGTAAGCCGGGTGGCGCCCCGCTGTTCCAGCCCGGTACCGGCAAACCGGTCACGGGACAGGCTGTGCAGGAGGCCGCCCCGCCTGCCGGCCCGGTCATGCTCAACCGGGTAGTCGCCATCGTCAATGAAGACATCATCGTCTCCAGCGAACTGCAGCAAGGCATCGAACAGGTAACACGCCAGCTCGAGGCCAAGCAGACTGAACTGCCGCCCCGCGCCGTACTCGAGAAACAGGTGCTGGAGCGCCTGGTCATGGAACACCTGCAGTTGCAGCTGGCAGAGCGCAACGGCATCCGAATCGACGACAGCATGCTCAACAACAAGCTGCAGGAGCTGGCCCGCGAAAACAATATGACGCTAAGCGAGTTCCGCGACATCCTGCAGCGCGACGGCTTCAGCTACAGCGACTTCCGCGATGACCTGCGCAAGGAGATGACCATCAAGCAACTGCGACAGCAGATGGTCGGCAGCCGGCTGAAGGTCAGCGACCAGGAGATTGACAACCTGCTTGCCAGCCTGAAATCACTCGACGAGGACAACGTCGAGTACCACCTGGCGCATATCCTGATCGCGGTACCCGAGGCAGCCGGCCCGGATGAGATCGACGCGGCGCAGCGGCGTGCGGAAGAAGTGCTGGCCAGCCTGCGGAGCGGCGCCGACTTCTCCCAGACCGCCATCGCCATTTCGGATGGCACCACGGCGCTGGACGGCGGCGATATCGGCTGGCGCGGCATCGGCCAGATGCCGACCCTGTTTGTCGAGCCGCTGGAAAGCATGCGACCGGGCGATGTGTCCAGCCTGTTGCGCAGCCCCGGCGGCTTTCACATCATCAAGCTGGTCGAGCAGCGCGGCGGTGAACGCACCATTGTCCGGCAAACACATGCGCGTCACATCCTGCTCAAAGCGGATGCCCTTCACAGCGACGCCGAAAACCTCGTTCGCATCGAACAGCTGGAACAACGCATCCGCGGCGGTGATGACTTTGCCTCGCTGGCCCGCTCGAACTCGCAGGATACGCTGTCGGCCGCCAGGGGTGGCGACCTCGGCTGGGTCAGCCCCGGCGAACTCGTGCCGCCCTTCGAGGAGGCCATGGACGCACTGCGCCCGGGCGAAGTCAGCGCACCGGTCAAGACCCGGTTCGGCTGGCACCTTATCCAGGTACAGGAGCGGCGCGACTACGACAGCACCGAGGAATTCAAGCGCTCCCGGGCGCGCCAGATGATCCGTGCACGCAAGGCGGACGAGGAAACCTTCCTCTGGATGCGCCGCTTGCGCGATGAATCCTACGTCGAATACCGGCTTGAGTCCTGATACAGCCCTGCGCATCGCGCTGACCCCCGGCGACCCGTCCGGCATCGGCCCGGATCTGTGCCTGATGCTGGCGCAGCAACCGCAGCCTGTGGAACGGGTCGCGATCTGCGACCCGCAACTGCTGCAGGACCGGGCCAGGACACTGCAACTGCCGTTCACCTGGCGGCTGTTTGATCCCGCCGCACAGCCGGCACCGACCGCCGCCGGCGAGTTGTGCATCCTGCCCGTCCCCCTGCAGGCAGCCGCGACATGCGGTCAGCCCGACACCGCCAATGCGCGCTATGTCCTGGACACCCTTGACCGTGCCATAGCCGGCTGCCGGGACGGCAGCTTTGCCGCCATGGTGACCGGGCCGGTCAACAAGGCGCAGATCAACGAGGCCGGCATCCCCTTCAGCGGGCACACGGAATACCTGGCAGCCGCCACCGGCGCTGACAACGTGGTCATGCTGCTGGCAACCGAGGGCTTGCGGGTCGCACTGGCGACGACCCATGTGCCGCTGCGCCATGTCAGCGACCGGATCACCGCATCGCTGCTGGAATGCGTCCTGCGGATACTGCACACCGCCCTGCAGCGGGACTTCGCCATCGCGCAGCCGCACATCACGGTCTGCGGGCTCAACCCGCATGCCGGCGAGGGTGGCCACCTGGGCAGCAAGGAGCGCGACGTCATGATCCCGCTGCTGGACAGGCTGCGCGGCGAGGGGTTCGATCTGGCCGGTCCGCTGCCCGCCGATACCGTGTTCACCCGCGACCGGCTGCAGCACACGGATGCCGTGCTGGCCATGTACCACGACCAGGGCCTGCCGGTACTCAAGCACATGGGGTTTGGCCGGGCCGTCAACGTCACGCTTGGCCTGCCGATCATCCGCACCTCGGTCGACCATGGCACGGCCTACGAACTTGCCGGCAGCGGCCGCGCGGATCCGGGCAGCCTGCAGGCGGCATTGCAATATGCCATCGACATGGTGCACGCCCGCAGGCGCGCCTGATCGCAGTGGCGCAAGACCCGGCACACTCGATCGGCGCCTGAAACTCCTGCATCCTGTCGCCACATGAGCCCGGAATATATTTTCACGAACCGGCTTACCCACCAGAATACCCCACCTTCCCGACAGGCGGGTACGAAGGGGTCACCGCACATGCGGCCGCCAGAAGAACGCAAAGGCAACAGGACAGATACCATGAACAGCGAAGCCGCAAAGATGAGAAACGGGTTGCCGAAAGGCGTCATGTTCAACGCCTACCCTGACAGCATTGGCCGTAACCTCGCTGATATCGTACACATGCTCAGGCGGCCGGAATTCGAGGGTGTGTTCTCCCTGTTCTACATCCTTCCCACCGTTTTCAACAGCGACCTGGACCGCGGCTTTTCCATCATTGATTACGATCTCAACGATGAGCTTGTTTCCCGGCAGGACCTGGATGCACTCCATGAACTCAACGTCATGTTCAAGTTCGATCTCGTCCTGAACCATCTATCCGCAGACTCACCGCAGTTCCGGGACCTGCTGGAGCACGGGGATGAATCCAGATACAAAAACTTCTTTATCGACTGGAATGAATTCTGGAAATTGCACGGAGAGACAGGTCCTGACGGTCACGTGGTCCCCCACGACGAGCATCTCGAGAGGCTCTTCATGAGAAAGCCCGGGCTTCCGATCCTTAAGGTACGCTTTCCGGATGGAACCGACAGGCCTTACTGGAACACGTTTTACCAGGAGGTGGTTTATCACGAAATCGCCGCCCACGACCTGCTTCGGGACCTGGGCATCAAGGAGCTTACACACGACGATGCGGAAGACATCGCCGCGGTCGTGAATGATGTGCTGAATGCGAAGCGGGACATCGCCGAAATCGACCTGGGCAAATTCAACCACCACAGGGATGATATCGTTTCCGTGGTTGAGCAGAACCGCGGGTATCTGGGGCAAATGGATCTGAATGCCCAGTCGGAAGAGGTGTGGAATTTCTACGATCAGACCCTGAAGAAACTCCGCGAACACGGCGGCAGGCTCGTCAGGCTTGACGCGTTCGCCTATTTGCACAAGGAGCCGGGGGCGACCAATTTCTTCAACAGGCCCGGCACCTGGGAGTATCTGGAGAGACTGAAACAGATCGCGGACAAGTACGACCTGATCCTCCTGCCCGAAATACATTCCGAGTACGGCAACGGCCTGCACGAGGAAGTGGCCGCCAGGGGCTTCCCCATCTACGACTTTTTCTTCCCCGGCCTGCTTATCGACGCGCTGGAGCGCGGCACGAACAGGCACCTGTTGCGCTGGATTCGCGAGATAATCGGGAAAAACATCCACACGATTAACATGCTCGGATGCCATGATGGCATCCCTGTCCTGGACCTGAGAGGCAAGGATCATGGCGGCGAGTCAAGAGAGGGGCTATTGGGCGATGAGGAGATCGACGGTGTCATCGAGGAAATAATGGACAGGGGCGGGCGGGTAAAAAACCTGTATGGCCCGGACGGCAAGAAGATATCCTATTACCAGGTAAACGCGACGTTCTTCAGCGCGCTGGGCGAAGACGAACGCAAGTTGCGCATTGCCCGGGCAATCCAGATGTTCATGCCCGGCGTTCCGCAAGTCTGGTATCTGGACCTGTTTGCCGGCAAAAATGACTATGCCGCGGCGGACGCGGGCGGCGCCGGGGGACACAAGGAAATCAATCGCACAACGCTTCACAGCGGTGATATCGAGCATGGGCTGTCACGGATTGTTGTGCGAGACCAGCTGGAACTCATGAGACTGCGGAATAAATCACCTGCTTTCGAGGGCGAACTCGAGATCCACAGCTCCGATGAGCACCGTCTGCACCTGAGCTGGAAACATCATGACTGCGTAGCGACACTGAATGCCGACCTGCGCGACTATGGCTTCAGCGTCACACACAGGGGTGATGCCTGCGAGGAATATGTAACGTCGTACCGCTAGCCCGCATTTCTCACCAGGCGGCGCGGAATACGGATAAGGGGCTGGTCCGTTTGATGAATCTCGCATGAGCGAAAACACCGTGTGTTTTTCAAGCCTGCCTATCACGGTTCAGGCTGGTCTTCGTGTTCGTAAGCTGGCGCTTCACTCAAACCGTAGCTACGGCTACGCTTTTCGCTCCAGAGCGGCGCT
>JBFELL010000139.1:0-7735 GCA_041552135.1 Gammaproteobacteria bacterium | reverse complement strand
CCTCACCCCGGCCCTCTCCCCCGAGGGGAGAGGGGGTGTATGCGGTTGGCCCTCTGCAAGCAGGGGAAAGGGGGGGCAGCAGTGAGGTTCGGCATATGCTTTAAGGTTGTCATCATGCGGCCTGCTCGCGGTTGATGGACTTGGCGATGCGGAAGTACTGCACCAGCGGGATGTTGGCGGGGCAGACGTAGCTGCAGCAGCCACACTCGAAGCAGTCATCGAGGTGGAACTCGTCGGCCATCCTGGCGTACTCGCGCTTGGTGGCCAGCAGGCCCAGCGTCGACGGATTGAGGTGCATGGGACAGGCCTCGACACACCAGGCGCAGCGGATGCAGGGCTGCACCGGGCGCTCGCGCAGGTCGGCGTCGGTCTCTTCCAGTACCACCATGCCGGAGACGGCCTTGGTGACCGGCACGTCGAGCGAGGCAACCGACATGCCCATCATCGGGCCGCCGAGGATCAGTTCGTTGGCGCGCGGCGTCGCACCCGCGTGTTGCAGCAGGAAGCGCACCGGCGTGCCGACCGGCACCAGGTAGTTGCCCGGATGTTGCACCCCGGTGCCGCTGAGCGTGACCACGCGCTCGATGACGCCGCGGCCCATGGGCAGCAGCTCACCGATCTGGGTCAGGGTGCCGACGTTGAACACGCTGACGCCGACGGCGGACGGGAAGGCACCGGTCGGCACGCGCCGTCCCAGCAGGCTCTCGATCAGCATCTTCTCGGCGCCCTGCGGGTACTTGGTCTGCACGGCGTGCACACTGACCGGTCCGTTCTCCGGCAGCAGCGCGGCAATCGCGGCCACGGCATCCGGCTTGTTGTCCTCGATGCCGATCATGCAGCGTTTCACCCCGAGGGCGCGCATCACGATCCGGATGCCGGCCAGCAGGTGGCCGGTCTGTTCCAGCATCAGCCGGTGATCGCAGGTCAGGTAGGGTTCGCACTCGCAGCCGTTTACCACCAGGGTGTCGACGCGATGCTCCGGCGGCGGTTTCATCTTGACGTGGGTCGGGAAGGCCGCGCCACCGAGGCCGACCATACCGGAGTCCTGCACGGCCTGCATGATTTCCTCAGGCGTCATGCGTTCGATATCGCGCGCCGAGCCGTACAGCACTTCCTGGGTGGAACCCTCGTAGACATGCAGGACGAGGACAGGGTCTTCGGGCCGCGGGCAGTGGGCATCAGCCGGATCGCCTCCACCCTGCCGGTGGCCGGGGCATGCATGGGGACCGAAACGAAACCGTCCGCGCGCGCCAGCGGCTCGCCGCGCACCACCTCCTGGCCGGGCCGCACCAGCGGCACGGCCGGGGCACCGGTATGCTGGGACAGCGGCACGACCAGCTGCGGGGCAAACGGCAGGCGACGAATGGGCAGCCCGCAGGTCAGTTCCTTGTGCTCGGCGGGATGCACGCCGTGTTCG
Source organism: Gammaproteobacteria bacterium (assembly GCA_041552135.1). Taxonomy (GTDB): domain Bacteria; phylum Pseudomonadota; class Gammaproteobacteria; order UBA9214; family UBA9214; genus SZUA-186. The sequence goes on along the minus strand of JBFELL010000139.1, from coordinate 6,318 downwards.
AAGGTATTGCGCCGGAACAGGTCAGGAATACGCATCAGGTGCATTCCCCGTTTCAGTTACAGACCCGCTTCGCGAGAGGGTCCGTGCGTCGTGGCGTCCTGTCGCTGGCCGCGCTCACTGGTATTTTTCCGCCCGCTTGACCAGCTTGTCGAGGTCCTTTTCATTCGCATCGAACGGCGTGCCGGGATGGATGCACTCGGCGGTGCACTTCTCGGCCGCCCGGACGATGTCGCGGTAGGGGCCGCCCCGGGGATTGGCAACAACCGCCTTTTTCTCCGCATTGTAGGCGAAGATCTTCGGGTTGATCTTGGTGCACTCGTCACAGGCCTCGCATTCCGGGGTGTCGATCCACACCGGCTCGTAGTCGCCGGCGGGCTCGGGTGATGCGACGGCACTTTCACCGGCGGCGGTGACGCCGCCGGTGTCCAGCAGGCTGGCCGCATCGCCGCCGGAGGCAAGTGACAGCAGGCTGGCGGTGAGCTGCTGCGCCATCTCGGCGCGGGCACGGTTCGCAATGGCGTCCTCGTCCACCGCCTTGCCGCCCCCGGTAAGCGACCTGAGCAGCCGCCAGTAATCCAGCCGGTCCTGGCAGGAGCGCAGCAGCTCCGCGGACACCATGACCCGCATCAAGCGGTTCTTTGCATCCACGCCCCAGATGTAGGGATAGCGGTCCTCGCGCTCGTCCGCCTCCAGTTCCATGAACTCGTGCAGCGGCACCATGTTCTCGTTCCAGGTATCACGCGGTGCCTTTCGAAAGTGCTTGAGGAAGCGACCCTCGGTGACGGCGAAATCGGCGAAGGTCATCGGCAGTTCCAGATCTGCCTCGCGGCCGTCCTCGTCCTGGTAGCGCAGGGTATAGCTGGGCCAGTCGTCGTCGATGGCCGGGTTGCCGCCGATGTCGAGGCATTCCCTGAAGCTGGTGCCGGCATCCGGGTTGTAGCGGAACAGCGGGTAGGCGCGCGATTCCAGTGCCAGCCGGCTCTGCGTTTCCGCGGATTCGTCGCCGATGCCGTGCTCCGGCATGCAGGGGGTATAGATGTTGAACATCGCCGGGCGCCGGCTGTTCAGTCCCTCGATGAAGCCCTCCAGCAGGTGCGTGACGTTGGCCGCCGAACCCTGCAGGATGTAGGCGTTGCGGTGCGCCGTGCCGATCAGGCCCAGTTCCTTGCGGATCTCGGACTTGCCCTTCCAGACCTTGCCGAAGCCGGCCATGTCCGATACCTGGCCGGTGAACCCGGAAGTGCAGGCCTGGCCGCCGGTATTGGAATACACCTGCGTGTCCAGCACCATTACCTTGACCGGCATTTCCGATATCAGTGCCCTGGATAGGTTCTGGAAGCCGATGTCGTACATGGCGCCGTCGCCGCCGATGGCGACCACCGGCGGGCACAGCAGCCATTCCGCCTCGCTGAACTGTCTCCAGTCGAAGTAGGTGAAGAACTCGTCATGCTCCTGCGGGTTATACTCGCCGGCCAGTTCAAGCTCGGCGAGTCGCACCGCCCGGAAACCTTCCGCCATCTTCGCCATGTGGCCCTGGAAGACGCCCAGCGCCAGCGACGGCGCGTCCTGGAACAGGTGGTTGGCCCACGGGAACGGGTAGGGGTTGTAGGGGTAGGTGGAACCCCAGACCGAGGAGCAGCCGGTGGCGTTGGTGATGCCCATGGCGGCACGGCCCTGGCCGGTCTCGCCCTCGGTGTAGAGCCATTTCAGATGCCGCAGCTGTTTCAGCAGGCCGGTGGCAAAGCCGAACCATTGGGTGTCCACCGGCTCGGCGGCGTGTACCGCGTCGAGTGCAGCGGACAGTTCCGACAGACTGAGATCGCTCTGCCGGTGGGAGGCCAGCACCTCGTTGATGGCGTCCGTGTCGTCGAGGTCCATGCCCTCGGCCAGCCGCAGGCGGATGTGATACTCCAGGCGCTCGACCAGTTCATCGATCCTGGCGACCTGGCGTTTGACGCGCGTTTGCATCAGGGCGGTGACGGTGGCGGTGAACAGTCGCAGCACGGTCTTCTCGCCGCAGCCCAGGCAGGCGCCGTCGCCGCTCACCAGTGAGTTGAAGTTGTGCTTGTCGAGCAGCAGGGTCTCGAGGGCGCCGATGCGCTCGTCGAGATCGTCGATGCGGATGTATTCCGGCCGGGTGGTGGGCAGGTCGAGCCAGAACTCCCAGTCGCGGCGCAGCCGTGTGATGCTCTCCGGGGTCTGCGGCGTGGCGACCAGGGCGTCGTCATCGCAGACCTCGACACACTCCATGCAGCCCTTGCAGGTGTACGGGTTGATGGTCACGGAGAACAGGCCTCCGCTGTTCTTCGCCTTCTTCTCGCGGTTCGTGTAGTACGGCTTGGTGACGGCGAAGTTGAAATCGCCAATGGCCTGCTTGAACCAGCCGAATTCCTCCTCCAGGCGTGCCCTGCTGTCACCTTCCAGGCTGGAATCGGCCACCGTCGATACCACGGCCTCGTTGATCAGTCTACCCACCTCGGCAGTTTCGCCGAGCGGCTCGATCAGGGTGCGCAGGCGTTTCTCCACGTCGCGTACCGCGCGACGCAGGTGCAGGGTCGGCTGGCCGCGGGTCTCGATGCGTGATATGGCCGTGGTGAAGACATCGTCAACGCTGTTGACCAGACCCGGGATGGCGCTGTCGGGGCAGATGGTGAAACAGTCGCCGCAGGCGGTGCAGTTTGCCGGGTTGTACTGCGGGTACTTGAAGCGGATCTGGGTCATGTCGCGGAACACACCGCTGCAGGCCGGCATCACGCCGAGCCCGATAAACGGGTCGGCGAGGTTCTCGTTGCCCTGGCCGCTGATGTAGAAACTGCCGGTCTGTTCCCAGAAGCGGTGCACATCGGAGATGCCGCCGTTGCCCTCGGGCATGCGCTTCAGCATCACCGGCAGTCCGGCCGGCTTGCGCTGCGGTTCCTGGCTTCCGGCGTCCAGCGGCTTGTCGGTGATTTCGTGGATCTCGTCGAAACCGCGGCGCACCACGCGCAGGTTGTCCTGGACAATGCGTTCGCCCTTGCTGCCGAACTTGTGGCGCAGCTGCCTGTCGATGGCGTCGAACAGGCCGGCCTCGTCGAGGTTGGCCTGTTCCATCAGCGGCGAGGCCGCGAAGAAGGCGCCCTGGAAGGCGTTGCCCTGCATGCGGTACTGCAGGTCCGGGTTGGAGGCTTCATCCATCGCGATGCGGAAGCCGTCAAGGAAGAACACCCGCAGCTCGTTGTCGATGATCTGCCGGCGGGCGCTGCGCGGGAAGCCGGACCAGACCGCTTCCGGGTCCCCCAGGCTGCTCTGGATAATGAATACACCGCCGTGCTTCAGTCCGGCCAGCGGGTTGGAGTGACTGAACACGTTGGGGTCCGGTGACATCACCACGTCCACGTGGTGGTACTCGCAGTTCAGCCGGATCGGCTCGGGGGCGGCCGACAGGTAGTAGGTCGTTGGCTGGCCCTTTTTCTCCGAGCCGTATTTCGGATTCGCCTTGATGTCGAAGCCGAGCAGGTCGTACAGGGTCATGGCGAGGTTCTTGCCGGTGGTGATGGCGCCCCAGCCGCCGACCGAGTGTATACGCACGGTGGTGGAGCCCTTCGGTGTGAGGTCCGGGTTTTCGCTGCCGTGGATGGCCAGCTCACGCAGCTGCGGGTAGGCATCGACCAGGTTCTGCTGGTAGATCTCCTGCTTGGGGCTGGCCGGCGTGTCGTGCACGAAGTCCACCGACAGATAGTAGAACGGCTTGTGCTCGCCCTCGGGCAGCATGTTCTCGATCGCGGCCACCAGCGCCTCCGGCTGCAGGTCGCGACTGCCGAGGCCGTAACAGCCCGAGTACAGCCGCGGCATGTCGCCGATACCGTAACTGTCGTGGCCGGGGTAGGGTGGCTTCCCGCCGGCCGCGGCACTGTTCTCCAGGCACTTGGAGATGGCGGCGCGCACCTCGCGTATCAGCGGCAGGTCCTCGGCCAGTGGCTGGTCGGTGCGCTCCAGTACCGCCACGCCCCGCCGGCCCTTCAGGATACTTCCCAGCAGATCACCCGGGAACGGCCGGTACATGGTGACATTGACCACGCCCACCTTCAGCCGGCGGGTTTCGCGCAGGTAGTCGGCAACGGCCTCGGCCTGCACGATCATGCTGCCCTGACCGGCGATGACGTACTCGGCATCGTCCATCCGGTAGCCGCTGATGCGCCGGTAGCGCCGGCCGGTCAGCTGGTAGTACTGCTCCATGACCTGGTCGGCTAGGTCGGCGATGTGGTCGAAGAAATAGGGGCGCTGTGCGACCACGGACTGCATGTACGAGTCCTGGTTCTCCACCGGGCCCGCCATGATCGGGTTGTCCACGCTCCACAGTTCCGGTACCCGGCGACGCGTGGCGCCGTAGACCAGGCGCTGGGCCGGGGTGGGGCAGTCGATGATGTCGTCCGGCCGGCCGAGGAACTCGGCAATCAGCTCGCGCTCGGGCACCTGCAGCGGTTCAATCAGGTGGGTGGTCAGGAAGCCGTCTTGCGCGACGACCGCCGGGGTCAGCGAGAGTTCGGCCAGTTTGCGCCCGATCAGGTTCAGGTCGGCCGCCTCCTGGGCGTTCTTGCCCATGACCTGGGCGAAGCCGGTGTCGTCGATGCAGTGGTAGTCGTCGTGGCCGCAGTGGACATTCAGGCTGGACTTGGTGATGGCGCGGCAGCCCATGTTGAGCACGTAGGGCAGGCGCTTGCCGACCGCGGCATACAGCGACTCGTGCATGTAGGCGATGCCCTGGGCGGAGGAGAAGTTGCTCGCGCGCAGGCCCGACATGGACATGCCGGCGGTGACTGCGGCGGCCGCATGCTCGCCCTCCGGTTCGATGAAGATCAGCGGCCGGCCCGAGATGTTGACATGCCCCTTTGCGGCTTCTTCCGCCCAGTACTCGCCCATCTGCGTGGACGGGGTGATGGGATAGGCGCCCGCGGCGTCCGATGATTCGCGTTCACACATAATGACGGCGGTGTTGCCGTCCATCGCCATCCGTTTGCCGGGATACCTGAACTGCTGCGCTGCGGTTTTCTTCTGCATGGTTTACCTGTCTCTAGCTGAAATACTCGAGAAAATTCCGGCCACGTCCTGACGTCACCCTACACCCTTGTCCTGCCTCAGCCAACGGGCAGCGACTCCTTTCGGACAATCCGCACGGCCGCCTTGCCCTTGCGGGCGGTGCTGTCGTCCTCCAGCCAGACAATGGCGCCCGTCGGGCAGCGCTCGATGGCGAGCCGCGATGCCAGTGCATTCAGGCTGTAGTCGACCACTGCCAGCTTGTCCTGTAGCGTGATCAGGCCCTCCGGTGCGTCGGCGACACAGCGCCCGCAGCCGTTGCACAACACCACGCATTCGGCCTCCGCCGCCTCGCCCGCTTCCGGGTTGTTGCAGGCCACCCAGAGGTGGTGGCTAACGGGTTGCAGGGAGAACAGGTCGCGCGGGCAGATATCGACGCAGTCGCCGCAGGCCGTGCAACGCCCGGCATCGACCACGGGCAGGCTGTGGCGATCCATGCTGATGGCGTCAAAGTCGCACACCTCGCCGCAATCGCCGAAGCCGAGGCAGCCCCAGACACAGCCCTTGCCGCCGCCGGAGACCAGTGCGGCGGCGCGGCAGGTATCGAGCCCGGTGTAGCTGGCATGGGTGTGTGCGACATTGCTGCCGCCGGCACAGGCCAGCCGCGCGAGGCGTTTTTCCTGCTGGCCGAGGTCGACGCCGAGGAAGGTGGCAATCTGCCGGTTCATGTCCACGGAATTGACGGTGCACTTGCCGGGTTGCAGTTCGCCGGCGACCAGCTGCTCGGCGAAGGCGCGGCAGCCTGCGGTGCCGCAGGCGCCGCAGTTGGCATGCGGCAGCATGTCCTCGACCTCGTCGATGCGCGGGTCCTCGTAGACGAACAGTCGCTGGCTGGCGATGGCCAGGATGCCGGCGAGCAGCATCCCCAGGATGAGCATGAACATCACGGCGATTGTGGCACTGCTGAGAGCTGCTTCCACGTTGTTGCTGGCCTGTCGTTTACGTTCCGGGGTCCCTGCGGGTGGCTGAAAGCCGGTGCGAAAACCTGGCTGTTCCAGTCGTGCCCCGTCCGGTTGTTCATCACGACCGGTTGCGGGGGGCGCATGGATCACCCTGCCAATATCGCACTGCCGTTGATGTTACATTTATTATCGCATCGCCCGGGTGTATCCCGGGTCATTCCACCGTCCGGGAGCGACACAGGCTGGCAGTGTGGCACATGCCGTTTGGCCGATTATTGATGTATGTCAGTCAGGATGCAATGGGCGGTGGCTGCCAGCCCTGTGCAGCCGGCACGCAGGTCGG
>JBFELL010000138.1:0-7788 GCA_041552135.1 Gammaproteobacteria bacterium | reverse complement strand
TGATCAATGTGCCGGTGGGCAGGTCCGTGAACCTCGATGCAGCACCCGCGGTACAGGACGCGGTCAAGTCAACCGAGCAGCGCCTCGCCGGCAAGGGCAGGGTGCTGTTACGTCCATCGGGCACCGAGCCGGTTGTCCGGGTGATGGTGGAGGGTGAGAACGAGCAGCAGGTGATCGAGGAAGCCGGCCAGCTGGCCGCGAAAGTCGCCGAGGCAATCTGAGGGCCCGGGGCGCCAGCAGGCGGCCGTTTTCCGGTCATAACACCCGCGGGTACTGTATCAATGAGATCGTTCTGTTTGCTGCTGCTGCTGGGTCTGGGGTCACTGGTTCAGGCCGGCCCCGACACGGTCGTTCGCGACTACGACATCCGTCTCACGCAAACCGAGTGCCGGCAGACCGCAATGCGGATCTTCCAGTCGCTTGCGGCGGCCGGGCTGCCGGTCAGGGAACTCGGGCACATCATCTTCTACACCGACGAGGCCTCCGAACTGATTGCCGTTTGCCGGGCAGACCGTGGCGTGCTGGTGCTGTTTACCCGCGGGCCGCTGACCGGACCGGCACATATCGGGTTTAGCCGGGCATTGCGCTAGTTCTGCGCGGTGCCGGCGTTGCCCCGGATGCCCGGCCGGGAGGCTGTCGTGCAGGATTCCTGCCGTTGGCCACGGGAAAAATAATTATTATTCAGTCGGTTAACAGGTTATGGGTAAGCATCGATTACAAATCCTGCCAGCAGTAGTCGGGTATCAGCAAGGGTGACGAAAGCATTGGGGGCTGGATGGATTATCCCGAATCGGGGTATTGCCTGCCTGCGGGCCCAGTGCGCAACCTCGAGAGGGGCATCGGTGAGCGCGATCAGCCGGTGCGCAGCTCGTCGTTGGCGCGCGCCCCATCGACGGCCTGTGCCAGTCTCGTCAGCCGGCTCTCGCCCTGTCCGGAGCGGAGCAGTTGCTCGGCGGCCTCGCGAATCATTTCCAGATCCTGCTGCCGCTGGTAGAGGTACAGCAGCGCGGAGGCGATGTGGTGCTCGTCCTGGCCGCTCTCGAGACTCTGCTCGGCCGCGACAATGGCAATTTCCAGTTCGTTTTCGCTGGGTTTTCCCGTTTTCATTCCCTGTTCTCCCTGTTGGCGGCTTTCCGGGCAGTAGTATAGCCGGGGGGTCATGTTTTGCATTTCAGTTAGTTCCCTGTGTTCATTGATTTTTCCAGGCCGGGTGGCTAAGCTACGCGGCTCGCCAGAAAGAGGAGTTCGCTATGCGCCAGCCGCTGGTTGCCGGAAACTGGAAAATGAACGGGTCGCTCGACAGCATCACGGAGCTGGTCGAGGGTATCAAGACGGGGCTGGATTCCGTCACCACGGCCGAGATGGCCATCTGCCCGCCATATGTCTATATCCCGCAGGTGGCTGCCATGATCAAGGGTACCGCGATCTCGCTGGGTGCGCAGGATGTCAATGACCAGGAATCCGGGGCGCATACCGGTGAAGTGGCTGCCGGCATGCTGAGCGACGTGTGTTGCAAGTACGCCATCGTTGGCCATTCCGAGCGGCGCAGCGTCTACGGCGAGAGCGACGAATTCACGGCGCGCAAGTTCGCCGCGGCCCGCATGGCCGGCCTGGTGCCGATCCTTTGTCTGGGCGAGTTGCTGGAAGAGCGCGAGCAGGCTATCACCGAGCAGGTCGTGGCCCGTCAGCTCGATGCCGTTATTGATCTCGAGGGCGTCGGTGCGCTGGACAATGCCGTGATCGCCTACGAGCCGGTCTGGGCCATCGGCACCGGCATGACCGCCACGCCGGATCAGGCGCAGGAGGTGCATGCCTTCATTCGCAGCATGGTAGCCAAGGAAGATGCCACCATCGCGAACAAGCTGCAGATCCTGTACGGTGGCAGTGTCAAGGGCAGCAATGCCGCGGAACTGTTTGGCATGCCGGACATCGACGGCGGCCTGATCGGCGGCGCGTCACTGCAGGCCAATGAATTTCTGACGATTGGACGCGCCGGCAATGCCTGACGGGCATGCCCCGGTCCTGTTCCGGGCGGCCTGATCCCTACAACCTACATTCATAACTGGTAACAACATGTTCAGTTTTTTGCTGGTCATACAAATTCTGGTGTCGATCGCCATCATCAGCCTGGTGATGCTGCAGCAGGGCAAGGGCGCCGACATGGGCGCGGCCTTCGGCAGCGGTGCCTCCGGCACGGTATTCGGGGCGCGCGGTTCCGGCTCCTTCTTTACCAAGGCAACCGGCTTCCTCGCGGCGGTGTTTTTTATCAACTGCCTGCTGATCGCCTCGCCGCTGGTGCGCAAGGCCGCCACCGCCGAGCCGCAGAGTATCGCGGACCAGATCGAGCAGCAGGCCGTCGAGCAACAGGATGCGGCGTCCCGGGAAGAGGTTGTCGAGGCGCTCGAGCAGCTCGAGGCCGAGGATCAGGCGCAGCCGGCTGATGATGTTCCGGCCATGACGCCGCCAGCACCCGCCGATGACCTGCCGTCAACCGGTGATGCCGCCCCGACGGTGGATGACCTGCCGCAGTAGCCGGGCTGAAGGGCGGCCGGCGCAGTCCCGTTTTTTGCATTAGCCGATGTGGTGGAATTGGTAGACACGCTGTCTTGAGGGGGCAGTGGCGCGAGCCGTGCCGGTTCGACTCCGGCCATCGGCACCAATTGTTATCCCCTGAAGGGGGGTTCATGCGGTTTTTTTATGCCCCCAGAAATCGATGTAACATATTGAATAATATGAATTAACAGGCAGGGCGCCAACTTGACACCCGTTGTACCTCTGGCCTAGACTGCACCCTCTTTTTTCCGGGTCAGACGCACACCTGAATTACACACAAGGGAGCGCGCCGGTCATCACGGATCACGGCGCACGAGGCGGTTTTTACATGCTGGAAAACTATCTGCCAATCCTGATATTCATTTCCATCGGCATTGCCATCGGCGTTCTGCCCATCGTCGCCGGCTTTATCCTGGCGCCATACAAGCCGGACAGCGAGAAGCTGTCACCCTACGAATGCGGCTTCGAGGCATTCGAAGACACCCGCATGCGCTTCGATGTCCGCTACTACCTGGTCGCCATTCTGTTCATCATCTTCGATCTCGAGATCGCCTTCCTGTTTCCCTGGGCCGTGGTGCTCGAGTCTATCGGCATGTTCGGCTTTATCGCCATGATGGTGTTTCTCGGCATCCTGGTCATCGGCTTCATCTACGAGTGGAAGAAAGGGGCGCTCGAATGGGAATAGAAGGCGTCTTCAAGGAAGGGTATTTCACGACCAGTGCCGATGCCCTGATCAACTGGGCGCGTACCGGATCGATGTGGCCGATGACCTTCGGCCTGGCCTGCTGTGCCGTCGAGATGATGCAGGCAGGCGCCTCGCGCTACGACCTCGACCGCTTCGGGGTCATTTTCCGCCCGAGCCCGCGCCAGTCGGATGTCATGATCGTTGCCGGCACCCTGTGCAACAAGATGGCACCGGCGCTGCGCAAGGTCTATGACCAGATGGCAGAGCCACGCTGGGTGATTTCCATGGGCTCCTGTGCCAACGGCGGCGGTTACTACCATTATTCCTATTCCGTGGTGCGTGGCTGCGACCGGATCGTGCCGGTCGACATCTACGTGCCCGGCTGTCCGCCGACCGCCGAGGCCCTGCTGTACGGCATCATGCAGTTGCAGAACAAGATCAGGCGTACCAACACGATTGCCCGGTAAGGGGCGCATCCATGACAGACAGCAATGCACTGGCAGAACGATTGCAGGAAAAATTCGGCGACAGCCTGCAGTCCGTGAAGGTCGATGTCGGCGAGGTGACCATCGAGGTGGCGCCCGGTGACCTGATCGAGGTCGCCACCGCCCTGCGTGACGGCACGGGCCTTGACTTCGAGATACTGATCGACCTGTGCGGTGTCGACTATGCCGGTTACGGCAAGGACGAGTGGGTCACTGAAGATTCCTCCGGTTCCGGTTTCAGCCGCGGCGTGGATGCCGCCACGCCCGGCCGGCTGACGGCACTGGACGACGACCTGTGTGTGGAGAGACCGCGCGAGGCGAGGCGTTTTGCCGTTGTCTATCACCTGCTGTCGATTGCCAGCAACCAGCGCCTGCGGCTGCGGGTGTTCGCACCGGACGACGACCTGCCGGTCGTGCCGTCCGTGACACCGGTATGGAACTGCGCCGACTGGTTCGAGCGCGAGGCCTTCGACCTGTTCGGCATCCTGTTCGAGGGTCACCCTGACCTGCGGCGCCTGCTGACCGACTACGGTTTCATCGGTCATCCCTTCCGCAAGGACTTCCCGCTCAGCGGCAATGTCGAGGTGATCTACGACGCCGAGAAACAGCGCGTGATCTACCAGCCGGTCAGCATCGAACCGCGCGTGCTGGTGCCCAAGGTCATCCGTGCCGCAAAGACCGATGAGGCGCCGACTGCCGACAGCGGCGGTGACGAGCCGGAAGGCGCTGAGCAGGCAACGGAGTAGGCCATGTCCGAGATCCGCAATTTCACGCTCAACTTCGGCCCGCAGCATCCGGCGGCGCACGGCGTGCTGCGCCTGGTGCTGGAGATGGACGGCGAGGTCATCGAGCGCGCCGATCCGCACATCGGCCTGCTGCACCGCGGTACCGAGAAGCTGGCCGAGAGCAAGCCCTGGAACCAGAGCATCGGCTACATGGACCGGCTCGATTACGTCTCCATGATGTGCAACGAGCACGGTTACGTGCTGGCGATGGAGAAACTGCTGGGTGTCGAGGTGCCGGTGCGTGCCCGGTATATCCGCGTTATGTTCGACGAGATCACCCGCATACTGAACCACCTGCTGTGGCTGGGTGCGCATGGCCTGGATGTCGGCGCCATGACCATGTTCCTTTATACCTTCCGCGAGCGCGAGGACCTGATGGACTGCTACGAGGCGGTCTCCGGTGCGCGCCTGCACGCAACCTATTACCGGCCGGGTGGCGTCTACCGCGACCTGCCCGAGCGCATGCCGCAGTACGAGGCATCGAAATGGCACAGCCAGAAGGAAATCGACCGCAAGAACGAGAACCGCCAGGGTTCCATGCTGGATTTCATCGAGGCCTTCACCGACCGCTTCCCGGGCTGTGTTGACGAATACGAGACCCTGCTGACCGACAACCGCATCTGGAAGCAGCGCACCGTCGGCATCGGCGTGGTGAGCCCGGAGCGCGCCATGCAGATGGGCTTCACCGGCCCGATGCTGCGCGGCTCCGGCGTCGAGTGGGACCTGCGCAAGAAGCAGCCCTATGAAGTCTATGACCGCATGCACTTCGACATCCCGGTCGGCGTGACCGGCGACAGCTACGACCGTTACCTGGTGCGCATCGAGGAGATGCGCCAGTCCAACCGGATCATCCGGCAGTGCGTCGACTGGCTGCGGCGCAATCCGGGGCCGGTGATGGTGGACGACCACAAGCTGGCACCGCCACCGCGCGAGGAGATGAAGGCCGACATGGAGGCCCTGATCCACCACTTCAAGCTGTTCACCGAGGGTTTCTGCATTCCGCAGGGCGAGGCCTACGCTGCGATTGAGCACCCCAAGGGCGAGTTCGGCGTTTACATCGTCTCCGACGGCGCCAACAAGCCGTACCGGCTGAAGGTTCGCGCCCCGGGTTTCGCACATCTCGCCGGTCTCAATGAAATGGTCAGCGGCCACATGCTGGCCGATGTCGTGGCCGTCATCGGCACGCAGGACATCGTGTTCGGGGAGATCGACCGCTGATGAGCGCATCAATGGAGGCCACCGTCCTGATGACGCCGGAGTCACTGGCGAAGATCGACGCCTGGGTGGCCAAGTACCCGCAAGAGCAGAAGCAGTCAGCCATACTGCCGGCGCTGCACATCCTGCAGGAACAGAACGGCGGCTGGGTCAGCCGCGAGCTGCTGGATGCCATCGCGGACTACCTCGGCATGCCGCGCGTGCGCGTCTACGAGGTCGCTACCTTCTACTCCATGATCGAGCTGGAGCCGGTCGGCAGGCACATGATCGCGGTTTGCAAGAACATTGCCTGCATGCTGTGCGGGGCGGACAACATTGTCACCCATATCGAGGACAAACTCGGTATCAGGCTCGGCGAGACGACGCCGGATGGCCGTATTACGCTCAAGGTCGAGGAGGAATGCCTCGCGGCCTGTGCGGGCGGGCCGATGATGGCGGTGGACGGGCATTACCACGAGAATCTCACCCCGGCCAGGGTGGACGAGATTCTGGATGCACTGGAGTAAGCCATGACAGTACAGGTCTGTTTCGACACGCTGCAGTTTGACGAGCCATGGACGCTGGAGAACTATCTCAGGGTCGGCGGCTACCAGGCGTGGAAGAAGATCCTCGAGGAGCAGACCGATCCGGCGGAGATCATCGAGGAGGTCAAGGCATCCGGCCTGCGTGGCCGAGGCGGCGCGGGTTTCCCGACCGGGCTGAAATGGAGTTTCATGCCGCGCAATGCCCCGGTGCAGAAATACATCGTCTGCAACTCTGACGAGTCCGAGCCCGGTACCTGCAAGGACCGCGACATCCTGCGCTACAACCCGCATGCCCTGATCGAGGGCATGGCGATTGCCGGTTATGCCATGGGTGCGACCGTCGGCTACAACTACATGCGGGGCGAGTTCCACCACGAACCCTATGAGCGCTTCGAGCACGCCCTGAAAGAGGCTCGCGAGGCCGGCTACCTCGGCCGCGACCTGCTGGGTTCCGGCATCGATATGCAGCTGCATTCCCACCTCGGCGCCGGCGCATACATCTGCGGCGAGGAGACCGCGCTGCTGGAGTCGCTGGAAGGCAAGAAGGGCCAGCCCCGCTTCAAGCCGCCGTTCCCGGCCAACTTCGGCCTGTACGGCAAGCCCACCACCATCAACAACACCGAGACCCTGGCCTCGGTGCCTGCCATCATGCGCAACGGCGGCCCGTGGTTCCTGGACCTCGGCAAGCCGAACAACGGCGGCGTGAAGATCTTCTCGGTGTCCGGTCATGTCAACAGGCCGGGCAACTTCGAGGTGCCGATGGGCACGCCGTTCCGCGACCTGCTGGCGATGGCCGGCGGCGTGCGCGACGGACATGAGCTGAAGGCCATCATCCCGGGCGGATCCAGCATGCCGGTGATGCCGGCCGATGTCGCTATGGACTGCGACATGGACTACGACTCCCTGTGCAAGGCCGGTTCCGCGCTGGGATCCGGCGGCGTCATGGTGATGGACGACTCCACCTGCATGGTGCGCGCCCTGCTGCGCATCTCGCGCTTCTATTTCAAGGAGTCCTGCGGCCAGTGCACGCCGTGCCGCGAGGGTACCGGCTGGATGTACCGCGTCATCAAGCGCATCGAGGCGGGGCAGGGCAAGCCGGAAGACCTGGACCTGCTGGAGTCGGCCGCCGGCCAGATCGAGGGCCGCACCATCTGCGCCTTCGGCGATGCCGCGGCGTGGCCGGTGCAGAGTTTCCTGAAGCATTTCCGCGAGGAATTCGAATACCACATCACCCACAAGTGCTGCATGGCGGGTGAGGGCGCGAAGCAGGGAGAGGCCACATGAGTGCGCGTCCCGAGGTTCCGCCGGAAGACGCCGTCACCGTCGAGATCGACGGCCAGTCCTACCAGGCGCGCAAGGGCGCGATGATCATCGAGGTCACGGATGCGGCCGGCATCAGTGTGCCGCGCTTCTGCTATCACAAGAAACTCTCCGTCGCCGCCAACTGCCGCATGTGCATGGTGGAGGTGGAAAACGTGCCGAAACCGCTGCCGGCCTGCGCGACCCCGGTGGCCGATGGCATGAAGATCTTCACCGGCAGC
>JBFELL010000137.1:0-7944 GCA_041552135.1 Gammaproteobacteria bacterium | reverse complement strand
GTGGCTTCAGGTTACGGCTGAAAGCCGGATGGATCGGCCAGTCGGCCGATCAAGCCCCTCTCCCTCAGGGAGAGGGCCGGGGAAAGGGGATCATATAAAGCGCCTCTTCCTGATTCATATCCCCTCATCCTGGCCTTCTCCCGCAGGGAGAAGGAATACGTCTTTTAACATTCGGGCCAATATGTATTCTGAATAGCCTTTCCATACATTCTGATCCGCCGCCTGAAGGCGGGGGGTTTACGGATCCCCTGTCGTGGACGCTAAACGGTCACGTCCCTGAGCAGCCCGTTCAACCGGTTGACGAAACTGACCGGGTCCTCCAGCTGGCCGCCCTCGCTGAGCAGCGCCTGGTCGAACAGGATATGCGACCAGTCGGCGAAGCGCGCCTCTGCGGTCTCGTCCTTCAGGCGGCTGACCAGTGCGTGCCCCGGATTTATCTCCAGGATGGGCCTGGATTCCGGCACCTGCTGGCCGGCCTGCTTCAGCAGTCGCTGCAGGTGCACGGCCATGTCCTGCTCGTCCGTGACCAGGCAGGACGGCGAATCGGTCAGGCGCTGGCTGACGCGGACCTCCTTGACCTTCTCTCCGAGCACTTCCTGCATGCGTTTCACCAGTTCGGCATATTCACCCTCGGTCTTTTTCGCCGCTTCCTTCTCGTCCTCGTCGGCGAGTGCATCCAGATCAAGTTCCCCCTTCGCAACCGAGACCAGCGGCTTGCCGTCGAACTCGGTCAGGTGCGAGACCAGCCATTCGTCGACGCGGTCGGACAGCAGCAGCACCTCGATATCCTTGCGGCGGAACACCTGCAGGTGAGGGCTGTTCTTTGCCGCCGCGAAACTGTCAGCGGTGACAAAGTAGATCTTCTCCTGCCCCTCTTTCATGCGGCCGATGTAGTCGTCCAGGGAGACGACCTGCTCGTCCGTGTCCCGCTGCGTGGAGGCAAAGCGCAGCAGTTTTGCGATACGCTCGCGGTTGGCGAAGTCCTCGCCCGGCCCCTCCTTGAGGACGTTGCCGAATTCCTTCCAGAAGGCCGTGTAGGTTTCCGGCTCGTCCCTTGCCATACCCTCCAGGACGCCCAGCACCTTCTTGATCGAACCGCCACGGATGGTGTCGATCAGCTTGTTGTGCTGCAGGATCTCGCGCGACACGTTCAGCGGCAGATCGTCCGAATCGACCAGACCGCGCACAAAACGCAGGTAGTACGGCATCAGCTGCTCGGCGTCGTCCATGATGAAGACGCGGCGCACGTACAGCTTGATACCGTGCCGGTTGTCACGGTCGTAGAGATCGAACGGTGCGCGCGACGGAATGTAGAACAGTGACTTGTAGGATTGCGTACCCTCGACGCTGCTGTGGACCCATTTCATCGGGTCCTCGAAGTCATGCGCCACATGCTTGTAGAACTCCTTATACTCCTCGTCCGTGATTTCGCTGCGCGGGCGGGTCCATAGGGCCGAGGCCTTGTTGACCGCCTCGAACTCGTCCTTTTTCTCCTCGTCCTGCGACAGCATCTCGATGGGTAGCGGGATGTGGTCGGAGTACTTGTGGATGATATTGCGCAGCCGGAAGGCATCGAGGAACTCGTCCTCGCCCTCGCGCAGGTGCAGCACCACCTGTGTGCCGTGCGCATCACGCGCCACGGTCTCCAGCGTGTAGTTGCCGCTGCCATCGGACTCCCAGCGCACGCCCTGCTCCGCCGACAGGCCGGCACGGCGGGTCGTCAGGCTCACCCGCTCGGCGATGATGAATGCGGAGTAGAAACCGACGCCGAACTGGCCGATCAGCTGGGCGTCACTGGCCTGGTCGCCGGTCAGTGACTCGAAGAACTGCCTCGTGCCCGATTTGGCGATGGTGCCGATGTTATCGGCAACCTCGTCCCGGGTCATGCCGATACCGTTGTCGGTCACCGTCACGGTGCGCGCATCCGGGTCGAATGTCACGCGCAGCCGAAGATTGGGGTCGTCCTCGTAGAGCGTGTCATTGGCAAGGGCCTCGAAGCGCAGCTTGTCGCAGGCATCGGAGCCGTTGGAAATCAGTTCGCGCAGGAAGATTTCCTTGTTCGAATACAGGGAGTGGATCATGAGGTGCAGCAGCTGCTTCACCTCGGCCTGAAATTCCAGGGTTTCCTTCTGGGTATCTACACTCATGTTACCGGTTGTCCTCCAGGTTCAGTCAGTCGCTCCGGCCCCGCAGGCCGGTACCAAGCCCATATGGCGTCACCTCAGGCCGTTTTCAAGGGCCACGGACACGCCTTCGTGGCGCAGCAGCCAGAGCTTGCGCTGCAGTACGGCACCGCCGGTGCGCCCGCCATAACCACCCGCACCGCAAGCGGCGACCACGCGGTGACAGGCTACGATGATCGGCACGGGGTTACGACGGCAGGCGTTGTCGACCGCCCTTGCCCCGCTGCCCAGCTGGCTGGCAAGTTCGCCGTAGGTCCTGACCTCGCCCTGCGGGATGCGCCGCAACGCCGCCCATACGCGCTGCTGGAACCCGGTACCGGCCAGCGACACCGGTATATCGAGCGGGTTTGAAGCATCCCGCAGCCAGCCGTCCAGTGCGCCGACTACCCGTCGGGCAAATGGCGAGGCGGGAGGTCTGAGCCGTGTTCGGCGGGTCACGTAGTCGATGGCGACAACCCGGCTGTCTTGCAGGCGTATGCCCAGCCTGCCGGGCGGCGTATCCATCACGATATCGTAGCGGCCGTCTGTCAAATCCGCGCCCTCTTCCGGCTTCGACTCAAAGGCATCTTTGAAAGCGGCGCGCAAACGAAAACGGGTACCCGAAGGTACCCGTTATTGCCGTATCTGCTGCCGCGGCCTGCCTCAGGAGAGCTTCTCCTTGATGCGCGCAGACTTGCCCGAGCGTTCGCGCAGGTAGTACAGCTTGGCGCGACGCACGTCACCACGACGTTTCACCTTGATGGCGGCGATGGCCGGACTGTGCGTCTGGAAAACACGCTCGACACCCTCACCGTGGGAGATCTTGCGAACGGTAAAGGCCGAGTTCAGGCCGCGGTTGCGCCTGGCGATCACAACACCCTCGAAGGCCTGCAGCCGTTCACGGTTGCCTTCCTTGACCTTGACCTGCACCACGACGGTATCGCCCGGCGAGAATTCCGGCACATCCTGTTTCAGCTGCTCGTTTTCCAGTTCTTCAATGATGTTCATGACACTTTCCTCTGTTCCCGGTTGCGGGAAATCCCGCGACTACGACTGTTTGTGTTCCTCGATAAATTCGTCCAGCAGGGCCTGCCGCTCGGCATCCAGTCCCACCACCTGCAGCAAATCGGGCCGCCGCAGCCAGGTCCTGCCCAGCGCCTGCTTCAGGCGCCAGCGCCGTATCTCGGCGTGGTTCCCGCCCAGCAGCGGTTGCGGTACCCGCAAGCCGTCGATTTCCTCCGGTCGGGTGTAGTGCGGATAATCCAGCATCCCGCCCATGAAGGAATCCTCCAGCGCCGAGTCCGCGTCGCCCAGCGCACCCGGGATGAGCCGCGTGATCGCGTCCATCACGACCAGGGCGGGCAGTTCACCGCCGCTGAGCACGTAGTCCCCGACCGACAGCTCCTCATCGACCTGTGTGTCGATGATGCGCTCGTCGATACCCTCGTAGCGCCCTGCCAGCAGAATGATACCCGCCATACCGGCCAGTTCGCGCACCTTCGCCTGCGTCAGCCGCTGTCCCTGCGGTGACAGGTAAATCACCGGGGCCTTGCCGGCCGCCGCCCGCACCGCACGCAGCGTGTCGCGCAGCGGTTGCACCTGCATGACCATGCCAGGGCCGCCGCCGTACGGCCGGTCGTCGACCGATCCGTGCCTGTCCCGGGTGTAGTCTCGCGGGTTCCAGGTCACGACCTCGACCAGGCCCCGTTCAACCGCGCGTCCCTGTATGCCGTGTGCCGACTGTGCCCTGATCATCCCGGGGAACAGCGTAATGACGTCAAAGCGCACTAGAACTCCGGATCCCAGTCAACCCGCATTTCCCCGGCGGCCAGGTCTATCGACAGAACGACCTGGCCCCGGATGAACGGTATCAGGCGCTCCCGTTCCCCCCTGACGACCAGTACATCGTTGGCACCGGTCTCGATCAGGTGATCGACGGTGCCAAGCTCCATGCCCTGCGTTGTCTGCACCCGCAGCCCCACGAGGTCATGCCAGTAATATTCACCCTCGCCGGGCCCGGGTAACTGTTCGCGGTGAACACCGATCTGCGTCCCCTTGAGCGCCGCCGCCGCATCA
This sequence comes from Gammaproteobacteria bacterium, assembly GCA_041552135.1. Taxonomy (GTDB): domain Bacteria; phylum Pseudomonadota; class Gammaproteobacteria; order UBA9214; family UBA9214; genus SZUA-186. Next base: position 3,706 of record JBFELL010000137.1, on the reverse strand, counting down.
CGGTCATCGCAACCCGGCAGTTTGGCAACCAGCCCCTTGCCGTGGCGACGCGCCTCGACGATACCGCTGTCCTGCCAGCGCCTGTCCCGTCCGAGGTACCAGGGCCGGTACTCGAGCAGGTTCTCCGGCGGTGTCGTGAACGACACGACATGCACCCAGCCCCTGATGCCATAGGGTCCGGCGATCCGTCCCATGACAATCGGCGTCTCGTCCGACATTTCCGGAGATCGCCGGCCGGCCGTTGACTACTGCTGCCGGTAATCCTTCAGCAGTTTCTCGACGCGGTCCGATATCTGGGCACCCTTGGAATGCCAGTAGTCAGCCCGCTCCGTGTCGATGCGCAGGCGCTCTTCCTTGCCGGTTGCAATCGGGTTGAAAAAGCCGATGCGTTCGATGTAGCGGCCGTCGCGCTTGTTGCGGCTGTCCGTCACCACAATGTGGTAAAACGGGCGCTTCTTCGCGCCGCCGCGTGACATTCTGATAGTCACCATGAATCTGTTTCCTCGCTGTAAACCCGGTGCCGCTTGGTAGAGCGGATATTTCGCGGCCGTTAAAACCGCGCAATTCTACTCGATTACCGGAAAATGTGAAGGGCCAACAGGCAATTGGCATGAAGTTCCGGCCTTGAGGATGGCTACCGTGGTCGCCTGACAGACCGCAAGGATCTGTCGAAATACATTACAGACGAACGGGACAACGCGCCAGGCACTCGCAACTGGTTGTTTGATATTAATATTCAGTCCGATCGCGCCGGGATTGTCGATCACCGGACTGTCGGCCTGCCTTACGAAACCGCCATGGGGCGCTCCCGGTGCGTCAAGTATGTGACGATAAGTCGCTTGAATTCATACTGTTTTTCGAGTTGGCACGCGGCTTGCTCTATTACAGGAACAAGAAGACATGCATATCACGTGGGGGGAGAGCAGGAGCAAGAACAAAAAATCCGGATTCATTGCACAGAACAATAACGGGTTCGCGCACGGCAGCTAACAAAACCAGAGTTCAAAATAACGATAATAAGTACGAAAATTCTCGCCGATACAGCGCAGTTACAACGGTGGCCAAGGCCACCGTTTTTTTTCGCCATGCGAAAACCCCCTCAGCCCTGAAACGGCATACCCCCCGGCGGCATCCTGCCCTTCATGCCGCGCAGCATCTTGCTCATCCCGCCCTTCGACATTTTCTTCATCATCTTGCGCATCTGGATGTACTGCTTCAGCAGGCGGTTGACATCCTGCACCTGCGTGCCGGAACCCGCCGCAATACGTCGGCGCCGCGAGCCCTTGATGACATCCGGGAAACGCCGCTCCTGCGCCGTCATGGAGTTGATGATCGCGACCATGCGCCGGATCTGGCCATCGTCTGCCATGGCCATGGCCTCTTTCGGTACCTGCCCCATGCCCGGCAGCTTGTCCATCAATGACGTCAGCCCGCCCATGTTCAGCATCTGCTCCAGCTGATCGCGAAAATCGCCCATATCGAAGCGCTTGCCCTTCGATAGCTTGCCTGCGAGCCTGGCGACCTTGTCCTGATCGACCTTCTGCTGCGCCTCCTCGACCAGACTGAGCACATCGCCCATCCCGAGAATGCGCGATGCGACCCGGTCAGGGTGAAACGGCTCCAGCGCGGCGGTCTTCTCGCCGACACCGATGAACTTGACGGGTTTGCCGGTGATGCTGCGAATCGACAGGGCGGCACCGCCACGGGCGTCACCGTCGGTCTTGGTCAGGATGACGCCGGTCAGCGGCAGGGCATCGTTGAAGGTCCGTGCCGTGTTGGCCGCATCCTGACCGGTCATACTGTCAACCACAAACAGGGTCTCGACCGGATCCAGCGCCGTATGCAGATCGCGGATCTCGGTCATCATGTCCTGATCGATATGCAGTCGACCGGCGGTATCGATAATCACCACATCGATGAGGTGATTGCGTGCATGGGCGACCGCCGCACTGGCTATCTCGACCGGTTGCTGGCCGGTGTGGCTCGGGAAGAATTCCGCCTTGACCTCGCGCGCCAGTGTCTCGAGCTGGTCGATAGCCGCAGGCCGGTAGATATCGCAACTGGCCAGCAGGACCGACTTGCGGTTGCGCTCCTGCAGCAGACGCGCCAGCTTGGCGCTGCTGGTGGTTTTGCCCGAACCCTGCAGCCCGGCCATGAGCACCACCGCCGGCGGCTGCACGGCAAGGTTCAGCGCATCATTGGCCTCCCCCATGACCTTGACCAGTTCATCATTGACCACCTTGACCAGCGTCTGTCCCGGCGTCAGGCTCTTGAGTACCTCCTGCCCCGTGGCACGCTCCCTGACCCGATCGATGAATTCCTTGACCACCGGCAGCGCGACATCGGCCTCCAGCAGCGCCATGCGCACTTCACGCAGCGTGTCCCTGATATTGTCTTCGGTCAGCCGCCCCTGCCCGCGCAGGTTACGGATGGTCGTGGAGAGGCGATCGGTCAGATTGTCGAACATGATCGTTTGGCGTGCCTGTATCGGAAACCGGAAGGGTGATTATAACGGCTGGCAGCAGCAAATCATCCTCCCCGGGAAGCGCGAGGCCGTGCTTCTATGCCATGCCCGGTTATGCGATGATGCCCCCCGTATCAACTGCATGGCGTGAGAACATGACGTCTTCGATTACCGGGCCCCTGGCGATTGCACTCTACCTGCTGGCAAGCGTCCTGCTGGTCGTGCGCCTTGTCCGGGGACCGGGCGAGGGTGACGTCGGACGCATCCGGATCCTGCTCATCGGCACCGTCGCACTCCTCGCCCACGCTGCCCTGCTCTACCCTGCCATCCTGACCGAAAGCGGTCTCAACCTCGGCCTCGTCAATGCCGCATCACTGATCGCGCTGCTCACCGCGGCACTCCTGCTGCTGGCGGCCTTCCGGGAACCGGTCGAAAACCTCGGCATCGTGGTCTTCGCCGCAGCGGCGGTCAGCATCGCCCTGCTGCTGCTCTTCCCTGCCAGACCGAGCGTCAGCAGCACCTCCTGGCAGCTGGATACGCATATCCTGATATCCCTGCTGGCCTACAGCATCCTCGGCCTCGCCGTAGTGCAGGCGCTGTTGCTTGCCGTGCAGGAACACCACCTGCATAACCGCCAGCCCGGCGGTTTCATACGCTCGCTGCCACCGCTGCAAACCATGGAAGGCCTGATGTTCGAGATGATCGGCGTCGGCTTCGCCCTGCTGACGCTGGCGCTGCTGACCGGTGTCCTGTTTCTGGAAGACATCTTCGCCCAGCATCTTGTGCACAAGACCGTACTGTCCTTCGTCGCCTGGCTGGTGTTTGCCACCCTGCTCTGGGGGCGCTGGCGCTTCGGCTGGCGCGGACGCACCGCCATACGCTGGACCGTTGGCGGCTTTATCTTTCTCATGCTGGCCTATTTTGGCAGCAAGCTGGTGCTGGAACTGATTCTTAACCGCTAGCCCGCATTACTCACCAGGCGGCGCGGAATACGGATAAGGGGCTGGTCCGTTTGATGAATCTCGTATGAGCGAAAATACCGTGTGTTTTTCAAGCCTGCCTATCACGGTTCAGGCTAGTCTTCGTGTCCGTAAGCTGGCGCTTCACTCAAACCGTAGCTACGGCTACGCTTTTCGCTCCAGAGCGGCGCTTACGAACACGAATCCTGCGCCTGCTCCCGTGATCCTGGTGAGAAATGCGGGCTAGCCCGCATTTCTCATCCGGGTCCCGACCACCATCCCT
>JBFELL010000136.1:0-7982 GCA_041552135.1 Gammaproteobacteria bacterium | reverse complement strand
GGCCAGGATGTCATCCTGGAGATCGACTGGCAGGGCGCCCGGCAGGTGCGCAAGCTCATGCCGCAGTGCATCGGTATCTTTATCCTGCCGCCATCGCGCGAGGCGCTGCGCGAGCGCTTGCAGAACCGTGGCCAGGACGATGCGACGGTCATCGAGCGCCGCATGCGCGATGCCATCAGCGAGATGTCCCACTATGACGAGTATGACTACCTGATTATCAACGATGATTTCCAGGTGGCCCGGGACGAGCTGACCGCGATTGTGCTCAGCCGGCGGCTGCGGTTGCCGGTTCAGGTCGGGCGCCAGGCTGGTCTGCTGGCCGGGTTGCTGGCATCGGAGCAGTGATTCGGTTAGACTCCTGCCCCCGGTCGGGATTCAATAGCCTGTTTTTTGGAGAGTTTCATGGCACGCGTTACCGTTGAAGATTGCCTCGAGAATGTGGATAACCGCTTCCAGCTGGTGCTGGTCGCCACCAAGCGTGCACGGCAGCTTGCCAGCGGCACCGAGCCGTTCGTTCCCTGGGAAAACGACAAGCCGACCATCGTCGCCCTGCGCGAGATCGCCGATGGCCTCATCACCCCGGCCATCCTGGACGAGCCGGTCAGGACGCAACTCGACGAGCTGGAGGAATTTGTTTCCGGCGAGATCGCATCGGCCGGGGAGGCCGATGCCGAGGAGGCACCAACGCCGGCGGCCGACGACCGGCCAGCGCAGCCGGAAGGCGACTGAACCAGCCCCGGCATCACTGCCGGACCACCCGGATTTTCCCTGTCACCCATGCGTGCGCCTGCGGCGCGTGACGGCATTTTGTGTCCCGGCCGGATTGCCCTATGATGGACGCGACTGATGCGTACACTGTCGGGTCCTGACAAAACAACAAGACGCACCAGTTCACGAGTGCGTATGGCGACCGAGCAGCAAACCGCTGGCGATGACGGATCGCGCTTCCTGATCAGCGATCTGTGTCACATGCTGGAATCCTACCTGGAGACGGAACAGGTCCAGGAGGTCTATCGCGCCTACCTGTTTGGTGCCGAGGCCCACGAGGGCCAGCACCGCATGTCGGGCGAACCCTATATCTACCACCCCATCGCCGCGGCCAGGATCCTGGCCGAGCTGCACCTCGATCACAAGTCCATCGTGGCCGCCATCCTGCACGATGTCATCGAGGACACGCCGACCGCCAAGGAACATATCACTACCGAGTTCGGCGAGGACATTGCCGAGCTGGTGGACGGGGTCAGCAAGCTCACGCAGATGGAGTTCGAGAGCCAGGCCGAGGCGCAGGCCGAGAATTTCCGCAAGATGATCCTTGCCATGGTGCGCGATATCCGCGTCATACTGGTCAAGCTGGCCGACCGCCTGCACAACATGCGCACCCTCGGCGTAATGCGTCCCGAAAAGCGCCGGCGCATCGCCCGCGAGACGCTGGAGATCTATGCGCCGATTGCCAACCGCCTGGGCATCAACACCATTCGCCTGGAACTGGAGGACCTCGGCTTCGCCGCACTCTACCCGCTGCGCTACCGCGTGCTGGAGAGGGCGGTGCGCGAGGCGCGCGGCCATCGCAAGGAAATCCTCAACAAGATCGAGGCCTCGATCAAGCGCCGGTTGCACCAGGAAGAGCTGAACGGCCGCATCCTCAGTCGCGAGAAGCACCTCTACAGCCTGTATCGCAAGATCCGCGACAAGACCCTGTCGTTCGACGATATCTTCGATGTCTACGCCTTTCGCATTATCGTCGACAAGGTCGATACCTGCTACCGTGTGCTGGGCGTCATGCACAACCTGTACAAGCCGGTGCCGGGCAAGTTCAAGGACTATATCGCCATCCCCAAGGCCAACGGCTACCAGTCGCTGCACACCATCCTGTTCGGTCCCTACGGCGTGCCGATCGAGGTGCAGATACGCACCGAGGAAATGGACAAGATGGCCGAGGCCGGTGTCGCAGCGCACTGGCTGTACAAGGCGGGCGAGGAGGCTTTCGACAATATCCACGCCGGTGCGCGCGAGTGGATGCGCGAGCTACTGGAAATGCAGAAGAATGCCGGCAACTCGATCGAGTTCCTGGAAAACGTCAAGATCGACCTGTTCCCGGACGCGGTCTACGTGTTCACGCCGGCCGGCGAGATCATGAAGCTGCCGCACGGCGCGACGGTGGTCGATTTTGCCTATGCCGTGCACACGGACGTCGGCAATACCTGTATCGCCGCCAAGGTCGACCGGCAGCTGGTGCCGCTGCGCACCCAGCTGAAGAACGGCCAGACCGTCGAGATCATCACGGCAGACGGTGCGCATCCCAGTCCCGCGTGGCTGGGCTTCGTGGTCTCGGCCAAGGCGCGCTCCAATATCCGGCACTACCAGAAGAACATGAAGCGCGAGGAGGCGATCGAACTCGGTCGCCGCATGCTGGACCGGGCGCTGGCCGTGTTCGATGTCAGCGCGGATGCGATCCCCGAAGAGCGCCTGGCGGCATTGCTGGCACAATACGGGCTCGCATCGCACGAGGACCTGCTGGAGGCGGTCGGTCTGGGCCGTCGTCCGGCTGTGCTGGTTGCGCGCGCACTGACGCCGGTCGAGGATGGCGAGCTTGCCGCCAATGACGGCAAGCCGATGCGCCCGCTGGTGATCAAGGGCACCGAGGGCATGGTGATGTACTTCGCCAAGTGCTGCCGTCCCATTCCGGGAGACCCGGTGATAGGTATTATCACCAAGGGCCGTGGCATGGTGATCCACACCGAGACCTGCCGCAACATTGCCGAGCACAAGCACCCACAGGAACACTACCTCGATGTGCAGTGGGAACCCGGCGTCGACGAGGAGTTCCCGGTCGAGATCAGTGTGGTGGTAGCGAACCGGCGCGGCGTACTGGCGAGCGTGGCGGCGGTGATCGGCGACTGTGATTCGAATATCGAGAATGTCGCCATCGAGGAGCGTGACGGCCTGACCAATACGCTGCAATTCACAGTGTCGGTCCACAACCGCAAGCACCTCGCCGAGGTGATGCGCCGGGTGCGCGGCATCAACTCCGTGATGCGCATCACCCGCCTGCGCAACTGAGACCGGCACGTTCATTTACCCTTAACCAAGGAAGCCTGCATGACACGTGAAACCATCAAGACCGACCAGGCACCCCAGGCCATCGGCACCTATTCCCAGGCGGTACGCACCGGCGATACCGTGTACCTGTCCGGCCAGATACCGCTGATACCCGAGACCATGGAACTGGTCGAGACCGGCATGGAGGCGCAGATACGACAGGTGTTCGATAATCTCGCGGCCGTCGCTGCCGCCGCCGGCGGTAGTCTCGCCGATGTCGCCAAACTGAATATCTTCCTGACCGACCTCGACCATTTCGCACTGGTCAACCAGGTGATGGCCGATTATTTCCGGCAACCGTACCCGGCACGTGCCGCGGTCGGTGTCGCGGCCCTGCCCAAGGGCGCGCAGGTGGAGATGGATGCGATCATGGTGCTGGGCGGTGGCTGACGGAAATTCACCGCACAGACGCAGCGGGCGCAAAATGAAATAAAGGCCGGTTTGAAACCCAGTGTCATCCCCGCCTTCGCGGGAATGAGGCGGGTTTTTGCAATTATTGACTTTGCGTCCTTTGTCTCTTTGCGGTGAAATCTGTTTGTTTACTCTGCATCTCTGCGTTGAATAGCATTTCATCAATTCATGCCCGCGTCTGACAAAACTACCGCCGACACCCTCGACACGATGCCGGTCACGGTGCTGAAGGGCGTCGGTCCGCGCATGGCCGGGCGTCTCGGGCGACTCGGTATCCATACGCTGCAGGACGTGCTGTTTCACCTGCCGCTGCGCTACGAGGACCGAACCCGCGTCGTGCCCATGGGTACGGTGCGTCCCGGTGACCAGGTCGTGGTGCAGGGCGAGGTCGAGCTGGCGGAGGTGCGTTTTGGCCGCCGCCGTTCCCTGCTGGTGCGCGTCAGCGACGGCACCGGCTTCCTGACGCTGCGTTTTTTTCATTTCAATGCGACACAGCAGGCCGGCTTCCGGCGCAGGGCCGGTATCCGCTGTTACGGCGAGGTGCGTGCCGGGCCGTCCACGGCGGAGATGATCCATCCCGAGTATCGCATCATCGAGCCGGGGGCACCGCTGCCGGTGGAGGAAACCCTCACACCGGTCTACCCGGCGACGGAGGGTGTGCACCAGCTGACGTTGAGATCGCTAACGGAACAGGCACTGCACTGCCTTGACGAAGCCGCAGTCCTGCATGACTGGTTGCCAGCGGATCTGGTGGCCCCGTTCAGGCTGACGTCACTGTCCGCGGCGCTGCGCTATGTCCACCGGCCGCCGCCGGACGCGGCTGTCGACCTGTTGCTCGAAGGTCGCCACCCGGCGCAGCAGCGGCTGGCCTTCGAGGAATTGCTGGCGCACCATCTCAGCCTGCGGCAGGTCCACCAGCGGGCGCGGCATGTGGCCGCACCGCCGCTTGCCGGTGAACAGAGACTGGTGGCGGATTTTCTCGGCGGGCTGCCGTTCGAACTGACCGGCGCCCAGCAGCGGGTCATCGACGAACTGCAGCAGGACCTGGCCCGGGCGCACCCGATGGCGCGGCTGGTGCAGGGCGATGTGGGCTCCGGCAAGACGGTGGTGGCCGCCTGTGCCGCACTGATCGCGGTCGAGGCCGGCTACCAGGTTGCGCTGATGGCACCTACGGAACTGCTGGCGGAGCAGCATTACCGCAGCTTTGCCGGCTGGCTGGCGCCGCTGGACATCGGCCTTGCCTGGCACAGCGGCAAGCTCAAGGGCAGGGAGCGCAGCGACACGCTGCGCTCCATATGCGACGGCAGTGTGCGCATTGCCGTCGGCACGCATGCCCTGTTCCAGGAGGAGGTGGAGTTCGGTCGGCTGGGACTGGTCATTATCGATGAACAGCACCGCTTCGGTGTGCACCAGCGTCTTGCGCTGCGCGACAAGGGGCGGGACGGCGAACTGCGCCCGCACCAGCTGGTGATGACGGCGACGCCCATTCCCCGGACGCTCGCCATGACGGTGTATGCCGATCTCGACACCTCCGTCATCGACGAGCTGCCCCCTGGCCGCCTGCCGGTGAAGACTGTGGTGGTCAGCCAGGCGCGGCGCGACGAGGTGATGCAGCGGGTGCGAAACGCCTGCGGTGCCGGGCAGCAGGCCTACTGGGTCTGTACCCTGATCGAGGAATCCGAAGTGTTACAGTGCCAGGCGGCCGAAAAGACGGCGGAATTCCTTGCGGCGAGCCTGCCCGACATGCGCATCGGCCTGGTGCACGGGCGCCTGAAAGCACCGGACAAGGAACGCCTGATGGCGGCATTCAAGGCCGGCGAGATCGACCTACTGGTGGCGACCACAGTGATCGAGGTCGGCGTGGATGTGCCGAATGCCAGCCTGATGATCATCGAGAACCCGGAACGCCTGGGGCTGGCGCAGCTGCACCAGCTGCGCGGCCGGGTCGGCCGCGGCCAGACGCAAAGCAGCTGCGTGCTGCTCTACCAGCCGCCGCTGTCGCAGAATGCCCGCGAGCGACTGTCCGCGCTGCGCGACAGCAATGACGGCTTCGAAATCGCCCGGCGCGACATGGAGCTGCGCGGCCCGGGCGAAGTCCTGGGTACACGCCAGACCGGCGAGATGAAGTTTCATATCGCCGACCTGCTGCGCGACGAGGCGTTGCTGGCGGCGGTGGAGGCAACCGCTGCACAGTTACTCGCCGGGCACCCCGGGCATGTTGTGCCGCTGATCCGCCGCTGGCTGGGGGACGCGGTGCAGTACGGGGAGGTGTGAGGGAATTTTCCTGCGGGGAAAAGGCAATTTAGCGCTGTGCCCAAGTCTGGACTGCAATTTCCTGCAGGTGCGCCACCCGGACGCGATCAGGGACGCTGGGATAGTCCGGTACCATGCGGGGCTGAACAAGTAGGTCGGGTTGAGGAGCGCAGCGACGAACCCGACAGGGAAATCATGCGATAATCCCGTCCCGCTTCGAAACCGTGCCGATAAATCCCTTGCCCCGCTCCCGAACATATCCAAATTCTGCGACCCACTGGCGGTCACACCGGCGCTACCTGCATGCCGACATCCCGCCGGACCTGGTTTACTGGCTGCTGGATCCAGCCTCGCTGACCCTGCGGTTGCAGCAACTGTGCGGGGCTCGGTTCCGCGTCCGTGTCATTTCGCAGGCCTGGGGTACGCCGCGCCAGGACGAGGCGCAGGCGCTGGACATGGGCGGCCGTGCGCGTGCCATCATCCGGCAGGTGCAGCTGATGTGTGCAGACCAGCCATGGATCTACGCTCGCACCGTGATCCCCGCCACGTCGCTGTGCGGCAAGCTGCAGCGGCTGGCGCATCTCGGTACGCGGCCGCTGGGCGCCATGCTGTTCGCCGACCCCGGCATGCAGCGCGGCACAGTGGAACTGGCGCGCATACTGCCGGGCCAGGCGTTGTTTGCAGACGCCACGCAGGCGGTGGACAAGGATGTGCAGACCATCTGGGGACGCCGCTCGGTTTTCCGTATCGGCAGCAGGCCGCTGCTGGTCAGCGAGATCTTCCTGCCCGGCTTTCCTTGCGCGGATGCGCATCGCCCGGCCCGGAAAATGTGAACCTGCCCGTGGATTATGCGGGCCAAAATGTAGTACAACACCGGCATGACAATCACTGACCGATTGCGTGAATACGCCCTGCTGATGCGGCTGGACCGGCCCATCGGGATTTTCCTGCTGCTCTGGCCGACGCTCTGGGCTTTGCTGGTTGCCGGCGAAGGGCGGCCGGATCCGCTGGTCCTGATGGTCTTCATCCTTGGCGTGGTCCTGATGCGTTCGGCGGGTTGTGTCATCAACGACTATGCCGACCGCGAGATCGACGGCCACGTACAGCGCACCCGGGACCGGCCGATCGCGGCCGGGCGCATCAGCGCACGCGAAGCGCAGCTGCTGTTTCTGGGGCTGTGCCTGCTGGCCTTCGGGCTGGTACTGCTGCTGAACCTGCTGACCATCCTGTTGTCGCTTGTCGGCGCGTTGCTGGCGGCGACCTATCCTTTCATGAAGCGCGTTACCCATCTGCCGCAGGTCTACCTCGGTGCGGCTTTCGGCTGGTCGGTGCCCATGGCCTTTGCCGCGCAGACCGGCAGTGTACCGCCGATCGCCTGGCTGATGTTTACGGCGACCGTGCTGTGGGCGACGGCCTATGACACCATGTACGCCATGGTGGATCGGGAAGACGACCTGGTGCTGGGTGTGAAGTCAACGGCGATCCTGTTCGGCGAGTCGGACCGGCAGATCATCGGCATCATTCAGGCCATGCTGCTGGTATGTCTGCTGATGATCGGCCACCAGGCGGAACTCGGCCTGTATTACTTCGCCGGCGTGGTGGTGGCCTCTGGCCTTGCGCTCTACCAGCAGGCCCTGATCCGCTATCGCGAACGCGAGGGGTGTTTCCGGGCGTTCATCAACAACAACTGGTTCGGTGCGGCGGTGTTTCTCGGTCTGTTGCTGGATTACCTGCTGAGGTGATCGCAGACAGGTTGCAGGAAAAATATCAGCGCAGAGACGCAGAGGGCGCAGAGAAAACCCGAAACCTTTCACCGCAAAGACGCAAAGATCGCAATGAAAAATAATTCTAAAAACAGGTTGTGTAGGTCGGGTTTGGCGCGTTAGCGCCTTAACCCGACAGGGTGCACGCGAAACGTCGGGTTACGCCCTTCGGGCTAACCCTACCTACAATGCCGCGGATTCGGTTTTGGCCCTGTTATTTGCCTTGCGTCCTTTGCGTCTTTGCGGTGATTATTTCAAACCCTATGCTCACCGCCCCGCACGGGCGACCACCCAGACCTCGATGATCTCGACGCCGGCACCTTGCAGCACCCGTGCCAGTTCATTGGCCGTGTGGCCGGATGTCATGACGTCATCGATGATGGCGACATGCCGGGCCCGGGGTGTGCCGTTGAGGGCGAAGGCGTTGCGCACATTGTGCCGGCGCGAGCCGGCCGG
>JBFELL010000135.1:0-8028 GCA_041552135.1 Gammaproteobacteria bacterium | reverse complement strand
CTTCCGTGTGATTCCGTGTGATTCCGTGTGATTCCGTGTGCTTCCGTGTGATTCCGTGTGATTCCGTGTGATTCCGTGTGATTCCGTGTGATTCCGTGGCTATGTATCAGGATCAGGGCGTAAGTCAGTGTGATGGGGCCTGATCCGAATGGCACTGACTTGAGTGATGTCGTCCCCCTTGTCCCCCGATTCGCCACGGAAACACACAGAAAAACACGGAATATTCATTAATAATGCTGGAATCTTCCGTGTGATTCCGTGTGATTCCGTGTGATTCCGTGTGATTCCGTGTGATTCCGTGGCTATTTATCTGGATTGGGGCTTGAGTAAGTGCCATTGGGAGTAGAGACGTCTGCAGTCCCGCAGTAGGCAGATGGCATCGGGATTCACATTATTCGAGGCATTTTGCGAGTGTTACCACGTTGCCGAGCCTGCGGCGGCGGTACTGGGCCACATCCATCCACTGCTGCATGATGAACCAGCCCCTGCCATCGATCTGCAGCGGATCCGGTTCTGCCGGCGCTGTTGGTCGCTCAACCGGCGCGCCGCGGTCCCGGACCTGCACGACCAGCCAGTGTGCATTGCGGAACAGCCGGAGGCCGATCTCGCCGGGCTGGTCCCGGTAGGCATGCTCGACGCAGTTGTTGACCGCCTCGATGACGCAGGTCATGACGCGAAACGCCGCGGACTCGCCGAGACCGGCCTGCCGGCAGTGTCCCATGACCCAGTCACCCGCCGTGGCCGGTGCCTCGGTGCCGCTCTGTAGACTGAGTTTGGCTGTCATGGGGCCTGGGCTGGTGGTCTTGCCTGCGCCGCGGTTCGCGTGCTCAGGCACCTTCCGCTGCGCTCTCCCATTGCTGGCGCTTGCGGTAGATGGTTGACGGGCTGATCTCCAGCAGGGCAGCGGCCCGGGGAATGTTGCCCTCGCAGTGCTCGATGGTCTGCTCGATGACCTGTTTCTCGATTTGCCACAGCGGCTGGATCGAGGCGGCGTCGGTGATGCCGGGTGCGGCCGGGGTGACGCCTGCCCCTGCGCCCCCGTGGGCCGACTGCGGCGCTGCAGCGGTGCTGACCTCGTTCAGCGGCGGCGGCAACATGCCGGGCGTAACCACCTCCTGGTCGTTGAGTACCACGATGTTGCGGATCACGTTCTGCAGTTGCCGGACATTGCCGGGCCAGTCGAAGGCACGCAGGATGGACTCGGTTTCCGGCGCGAAGCGCTCGAAGCGCTTGTTTTCCTCGCGGGTGTAGTTCCCCAGCAGGTGGCGCGCGATGAGAATGACGTCGTCCTCGCGCTGCCGCAGCGGCGGCAGATCGATGGGGATGACGTGCAGCCGGTAATACAGGTCCTCGCGGAAGCGGCCTGCCTTCACTTCCTCCATCGGGTCGCGGTTGGTCGCGCAGACAAAGCGGACGTCCACCGACTTCAGGGTGTTGCTGCCGACCTTCTGGAAACTCGAGGTCTGGATGAAGCGCAGCAGCTTGCTCTGCAGGTCGAGGTCCATTTCGCAGATCTCGTCCAGGAACAGTGTGCCGCCGTCGGCGCGGGCGGCGGCGCCCTCGCGGGCGGTGACCGCGCCGGTGAAGGCACCCTTGGCATGTCCGAAGATCTCGCTTTCCATCAGGTCGCGCGGGATGGCGGCGCAGTTCAGCGCCACGAACGGCTTGTCGTGGCGCGGGCTGGCGTCGTGGATGGCCTGGGCGCAGACCTCCTTGCCGGTGCCGCTCTCGCCGGTGATGAATACCGTGGCCTTGCTCGCGGCGGCGCTGTCGATGATGTGATAGACCGTCTGCATGGACAAAGAGGCGCCGACAAAGCCGTGAAAATGTTCACGCCGGTGCATGTCGACGAATTCCTCGAGATTCTGCCGTCGTAGCGCGTTTTCCAGCGTGACGATGAGGCGGTCCGCGCTGAACGGCTTTTCGACGAAGTCGATGGCGCCGGCGCGCATCACTTCCACCGCCACATCCACCGAGCCGTGGGCGGTGATGACGATAACGGCACTCGGTATGACCTGTTCCCGGATATGCTCGAGTATTTCCCGACCATTCATGTCGGGCAGTTCCAGGTCGAGCAGCACCGCGTTGGGTGCCTGATCGTTTATGATGTCCAGCGCCTCCCGGCCGGTCGTGACATGGGTGATCCTGTAGGGCAGTTTCGCCAGGTATTCCATGTAGGCGGTTGCCAGTGACGTGCTGTCTTCCACCAGCAGGACATGTTCTGCAGTTTCGCTCATTGCGTTTTCCGTATCCGGAGCTTGTGTGTAGGCCGCTTATGATATGACAGATTTCAGGGGGCTGCTGCCTGCGATTGCGGGGAGGGCTGTCCTTCCAGATAACCCTCGACCGCGGCAACCGCGCGTTCGCCGCTTGCGATGAGTTCGGTGAGCATGTCCCGGGCGCTGGCCGGTTCGTTGTTCCGGCAGGCCGCCTCGACATCGCGGGCTATCCGGTGCAGTTCGATGGCGCCGAAGGTCGCGGCGCTGGATTTCAGTGTGTGCGCCTCGCGCTGCAGCTGCACGAAATCGGCGGCGTCGCTGTCGGCCAGCTGTTTCAGGACCTCAATCCGGCCATGCGTTTCCTTGCTGAAGGCGGCGAGCATCTTCGGGACGATTTCCGGGCTGGTGTCACGGGCCAGCTGATCGAATACCCCGGTGTCCAGGACCGGTGACCGTGTCGTTTCTGCTGTTGTCATCGCGTCGTCTGACATGGTTGTATTCTCCCGGGGCAGCCACTTGTCCAGTATTTCATACAGACGGTGCTTAGTAACAGGTTTTGAGATGTAGTCGTTCATGCCGGCACTCACGAATCTGTCCCTGTCGCCCACGATGGCATGTGCGGTCATGGCGATGACAGGCAGGGTGCCCGCGCGTCCCGGAAGATCGCGGATTGCGCCGGTGGCTTCCAGCCCATCCATTTCCGGCATCGAAATATCCATGAGGACCAGGTCATAGGGCAGGTTCCGTACCGCCTCCACCGCCTCCAGTCCGTTGCTGGCGGTATCCACCGTGCAGCCGGAGTCCCGGAGCATTGCGAGCGCGACCATCTGGTTTGCCGGACTGTCATCAGCCAGCAGGATGCGTCCCTTGTGCGACAGTGAACTCCGGTCGCTTGTTGCTGATGCATCGGTCGATATTTCCTGCTGCCCGGCGACAGTCAATGGTATCTCGAACCAGAAACGGGTGCCCGCATTCTCCCGGCTTTCAAAATCGATACAACCGCCCATGAGTTCCACCAGGCGTTTCGTGATGGGCAGGCCGAGACCGGTTCCGGAGGTCAGCTGGCCGGATTGTTGCAGCTGGCTGAACTCGCAGAAGACGGTGTCGTGCTCGATTGCCGGTATGCCACAGCCGCTATCTTCAATGTCGAAGTGCAGGTGGGGCCGGCTGTCTCGCTCGCATACACTCACTGCCAGACTGATGCTGCCGGTTTGCGTGAACTTGATGGCATTGCCCAGCAGGTTGATGAGGATCTGCCGCAGTCTGCCGCTGTCTTCCCGGATGAGGTCGGGGACGGCAGGATCGATACTGGCGCCAAAGGCCAGGCCTTTCGCTTTGGCCTTCGTGGCCAGGGTGTCCATGGTGCTGTTGACCAGTTCGTGGACAAGGAAGGCATGCGGTTCCAGCTCCATTTTTCCGGATTCTATTTTGGAAAAGTCCAGGGTCTCGTTGATCAGGCCCAGCAGGGAGGCGCCGGACTGCTGGGCCGTGCGGATCCAGGTGCGCTGCTCCTCGGTCATGTTCTTTTCTTCACCCAGCAGGCTCAGGAAGCCGAGCAGGGAATTCAGCGGTGTGCGGATTTCGTGACTCATGTTGGCGACAAAGCGGCTTTTCGCCTCGTCGGCCGCCTCGGCGGCCTCCTTGGCGTCTCGCAGCGCGGTTTCGCCCTGGACGCGCTCGGTAATGTCGCGCATAAAGGCAACGAACACCTTCCGGTCGTTGATATCGACGGCGGTGACCGCGAGCTCCACCGGAAACTCCTCGCCACCGGCACGCATGGCCATCACCTGGACGCGTTTGTCCATGATGGGGCCTTCGCCGGTTGCCAGGTAATGTGACATGCCTTTCGCATGCGCCTCATGCAGCCGTGGCGGGATGATGATGTCCGCCAGCGGCTGGTTGATGACGGCTTCCCTGGGATAGCCGAATGTCGCCTCGGCCGCCTGATTGAACTCGACAATGCGGCCTTCCTCGTCCATGGAGATAATACTGTCCAGGGACGATCGCAGGACGGCATCCTGTTTATCGCGATCCAGCTTCAGCTGCATGGACATGCGGTTGAAGGCCGCCGCCGTTCGGGCCAGTTCGTCGCTGCCCGTGATCTCGATCTGGTAGCCGATGTCGCCACTGGCAAGCTTGTTGGTGGCCTGCGTCAGGCTGTACAGCTGGCGTGTCAGGTATGTGCCGAGCGCCAGGGAAAACAAGGCGACCAGTGCCATCTCGAGCAGTGCAATGGCACTGGCCTTCTGACTGGCCTCACCGACAATGCTGTCGATGTAATCGGTATCGAGGCCGATTTCGATGCGGCCGTAATTTGTATTGCTCACGGCAATATCGATCGAGGTATCGAAGACACCGTCTTCCACGCCCTCGTATGAATGGTCCTCGCTGAACGGCAGCTCCGCCGGCGGGGTATTGCTGGCCTCTGCCAGTACCCGTCCCCTGCCGTCCAGGATGCGCACGTAGTCGAGTTCGGGTGTCTTGATGGCCTCGAGGACGATGTCATCCAGGGTGGCGATGTCGGTCGACAGGAGTGCATCGCGTGAAGCGCGCGAGAGCAGCGTCAGGGTCGAGGATGCGCGCTTGGTGAGTTCCGCTTCGGTTGACGTGCGCAGGTAGTTGATTCCGGTCCAGACCAGAAACAGCAGCAGCACCGCCTCGATGGTGGCGATGCCGATGATGGTCTTGAGGCGGAATGACATCGGGCGTGGGTATCCGGCTGTTGGCTGCTAGGGGGAGGGCGCCAGGAGGTTATCCAGCAGCTGCAGGTTCATGGCGCGGATGTCGTCCCATTCCCCGTCGCTGGCGGGCGAAATGCCCTTGAACTTGAGATTCCCGAGCAGTGTTCTGCCGGTTTCCGTCTGGTCCAGCTCCACCATGGCAGTGCGGATGATGTCGACTGTCGAGCTATCCAGCCGCGGGTGGGCGGCAAAGGCATGTGGTGTGTAGCCTGGTGAGACCCAAAGGATACGCAGTTGCTCCCGGATAGTGTCTTCCGCATTGTTGAAGGTGCGCATCACGCCACCGCCGGCGGGATACAGACCCCTGGCGACACTGCGGTACACCGAGTCATGCGATGACACGTATTTGGCCTGAAAGGGTATTGCCTGGTTCTGCAGATAGGCGCGCGTGACAATACTGGCGGCAAAGGCGGCCGGGGATGGGAAGGCAAGGGTCTGGCCAGCCAGTTCGCTCATTGACTGGTACGGGCTGTCTGCCCGAACCACGACAATGCCTTTCAGTTTCCTGGCCTTTGCCCTGGCAAAGGCCTGGTAGCCCGGCTGCTGGTGAAAGGTCGTGTAGTGATAGGGGTTCATGTAGGCCAGATCATAGATGCCGGCGGCGAGGCGTCGCTCGAACTCCGGGATATCGGGTGCGGTCTTGAACTCGATGCGGTAACCGCTCGTGGCGGAGAGGTTCTCGAAGACCGGTGTCCACAGGCGCGCCAGTTTTGCCGCCGATTGCTGCGGCACGATGCCGAAGGTGACGACTTGCGGGGCCGGGGAGGTGCTGTCTGCCCGGGTCGTGGCAACCCCGGTGACAAACAGCACGACAGCGCAGATGGTTGCGAACCACAGGAGGACAAACAACCTGTGGGCTGGATTGACTGACCGGGTGACGGGTATGTGCATTTGCGGTTTTGCTCGTAGATTTAGTGAAACACCTTTTTATCATCAAGCAAATATGAGGCCATTTTGCGTTTCGGTGCTTGACGGGATAAAAAATATTATAAAAATACGAATAACATAAAGTTAAATATTTATCTTATAAAATACTTTAGGTGCGGGCTTTTGCTGTTTGTGCGTCAGGAAGCCGGTTTTTGATTTGCAAATTGCACTTTGCAATGCATTTCGCAAAATGATCCCTGGCCGGGGGGCAGTAGGGGATGGTGCCTGAATCGGGGTGGGCAGGGCGCATGTCACCGGCGGGTCGCTGCGATGCCGCAGCATAGTGGCCAGGCTGTCGGGTCTGCCTGTCGCGGCCTGTGGCCTGTCGGGTTTGCTCCCGGCAGTCATCATGACAGTGTACTTTGCATGGGCACCACTTTATTCTTCTGCACCTGAACATGGCAGTACAGCACCGTTGTCTCATTGCCAGGCAAGTGGACCCGAGGTCCAGCGGTTGCATCCATCACCCCCGACAGGATTCATTGTGTAAACCGATGAACAGCTCCGCCACAGAAACACCATGTTGACGAGTCGTCTCGTGCCGCGATTGTGGCTTTTGATCCTGCTGCTGGCCGTCAGCGGTGTGACCCGGGCCGATGATCTCGTCTCGGTCTTCGGCCTGGCGCTGGATTCCGATCCGCAGTACCAGGCCGCGATTGCGTCGCACGAGGCGGCGCTGGAAGTGGTGCCGCAGAGCCTGGCGCTGTTACTGCCGGACATCAATCTGCGTGCCGATGTGTCACGCAACCGGTTCCACAACCGCAAGCCGGAGCCGGACGAGAAAGAAAATACCTATTCCACCAACAAGGACTATTCCGCATTATTGCGCCAGTCGGTTTACGCCCGCGACCGGTTCATTGCCCTGGAGCAGGCCGACAGCCGGGTGGCGCAGGCGGATGCCGAACTGGAGTCCGCCTACCAGGACCTGATCATCCGCGTGGCGAGGCGCTATTTCATCGTACTGGGCGCGATGGACAACCTGGAGTTCGTGCAGGCGGACAAGGCCGCCATTGCACGCACCCTGGACCAGGCCAAGCAGCGCTTCGAGGTCGGACTGGCGGCCATCACCGATGTGTACGAGGCCCAGGCGCGCTACGACACGGCCGTCAGCGAGGAGATCAATGCCGAGAAGTTGCTGGATGATGCGCGCGAGGCGCTGCGTGAACTGACCGGGGAGAGTCCGGGCGAGGTGGAGATCCTGCGCGAGGAAATTCCGCTGGCCGAGCCGCAGCCGGCGGCGAAGGAACAGTGGGTAGAGACGGCAACCGGGCAGAACCCCTTGCTGCTGGCGGCCCGCGCGGCCACCGAGGCGGCGCGTCAGGAGGTCGAGATCAAGCGTTCCGGCCACTATCCCACGGTCGACGTGACCGCCGGTTACAGTCGTCGCAACGTCAGCTTCGGCGGCCTTGTGCCGTTGAATCGCAACGACAGCGCCATCGGGCTGGAGGTCGTGCTGCCGGTCTACCAGGGCGGACTGGTGTCATCGCAGACCCGCGAGTCGCGCTTCCTGCTCGACCAGACACAGCAGGACGGGGTCAGGATCTTCCGAGAGGTGGAGCGCCAGGCCCGCGACAGTTACCGTGGTGTGTTGTCCGAGATCAGCCGGGTCAAGGCGCTGAAGCAGGCGGTGATTTCCAGCGATAAGGCGCTGGAGGCCTCCGAGGCCGGTTTCGAGGTCGGCACGCGGACTATCGTCGATGTGCTCGACTCGCAGCGCGAGTTGCTGCGCGTGCGGCGTGACCACGCGCGTTCGCGCTATGACTACCTGCTGAATACGCTCAGCCTGAAGCAGGCGGCCGGCATCCTCGAGGAGCCGGATCTCGTGCAGATCAACGGGTTGCTGGAGCCGCCGCCTGCAACGAAGTGACGCCCGGGTGCAGACAGGCGCATGCAGCGTTGCGCCGCGACCGGGGCGAGCCCGTACCCCCGGCAAGTGTCGTGGCGGCAACCGCACTACCTCCGCGGCCCGGAAAATTCAACGGTTTACCCGACAGTTGCATAAATCCCGGCCGCTGATCCGGTTTCGACAGGTGATTTACCGGATGCAATGCCTCCCGGCGTATGGATTGCGCAATTCACCGATCGTGCGGTCCTGGCGCAGCACGGTAGGAGCGCCGCCCCCGGCGCGAATCGCGGCGAGG
>JBFELL010000134.1:0-8153 GCA_041552135.1 Gammaproteobacteria bacterium | reverse complement strand
GGCCGCTTGGCATCCTGAAGATGGTCGATGACGGCGGCCCGGACCCGAAGATCATCGCCGTCCCGGTCGACAAGCTGTCACGGCTGTACCGCGAGATGCAGGGCTGCTCCGACCTGCCGGAGGAGTTGCGTAACCAGATCATGCATTTCTATGAGCACTACAAGGACCTGGAGCCAGGCAAGTGGGTACGGATCGAGGGCTGGAACAGTGCGCAGGAGGCCCGGGAAGAAGTGATGGCCAGCATCGAGCGCTTCGATGCCGCCCCCGTCAAACCGCGTTTCTAGCCACACCGTGACCGGGATGTGAAAACGGCGGCAAGGCCGCCGTTTTTTCGGGCTTCAGACGCAGCCGGTGGGCTTGGGCAGGCCACCGTACTTGGTGATGGGTTTCATCGGACCGGTCATCCACAGCTTGAACATGTCCTTCTGGTTTTCGCCGATGTACTTGGCAAACTTGCGGATCGGCGGGACGACCGAATGTTCCTCGTAATACTGGCGTGCCTGCAGGACCTGCTCCCACTTGACGTCGTCCAGCTCCACGCCATCGTTTGCCGCCATTTCGCGGCCGATCTCCGGGCTCCAGGCGTCCATGTCGGTGAGGTAACCATCACCATCGCGTTCGGGTAGTGTCATTGCAATTCTCTCTATTGCTGCGTGTTCATCACACCTGGCGTGCCGGGTGCAGCCGCCCGGCCGGTCGGATTTCTGCCCGTAGATCTGCGGGGCCAGCGGACATTGAACAATACCTGAGTGTTTTAGTCAAGTTTATGCCGGGCGCAGCCAACCCCAGCCTGACGACAGGACCGGAAGCCCTTTTCGAGGCGGATAATTACCGTTGTACAGGCCCCCCGCCCCCTCATGATTGCCGCATGCCGGTCGCTACCCTCCTTGCAGCTCCTTGATTTAAAGACAAAAGCAGGGCTATCCTTGTATTGATGCCACAATGCCTGAACAAGCTGATACTGATTCTGGTCGCCCTTGCCCTGGCCGCGGCGCCATTGCGCGGTGCCCTGGCCTTACCGGCACCGGCCTCCGCCGAAGGCGAGTCGCACTGCGCGGGTATGCAGGGCGACATGCAAAAGACCAGTGACATGCATGGCATGCACCATCCGCCCGACACCACGAAGGCGGACCAGCAATGTAAAACCGGCTGCAGCGGTGATTGCTGTGACAATGCCTGCAGCAGCTGCGTCCACCCGGCCACGGCGCTGCTGGATGGCAGCCTCACGCCCGCAAGCCCGTATCACCCGCCACTGAAGATCAGCCTGTCGAGCCGCTTTTCCGATCGCACCGTCATTCCACTGCTTCGACCACCCGCTTCTCCCTGAGCCACACCGGTACACGCCACCGCATTGCCCGCGGCGGCGTGTTGACGTTCCGCTGTATGGCGATGGAGAAGACCCATGTGTATTACCCGGAAACCCGTCCGGTGCTCGCGCCCTGGCGCGACTGCGCGGACAACCCTGAAGATCCCGCTGGCAGGCGCGCTGACGCTGCTGCTTGCCCTGTCACTGCCGGCCACCCCCAGCCGGGCCGATCTCGGTATTGACGAAACCGTCCGGCTGGCGCTCGCCGATGACCCGGTGATCGCGGCAAGGCGCGCCCGCTCGCAGGCCTTCAGCGACGACGCCGTGGCCGACGGCCAGTTGCCGGATCCGAAGCTGAAAACCGGGCTCTACAACCTGCCACTGGATGATTTCGAACTCGACGAGGAACCGACCACGCAACTGCGCCTGGGCGTGGTGCAGTCCTTCCCGCGTGGCAGGACGCTGCACTACAGGCGCGAGCAGAGCGAGTGGCTGGCCACCTCCGAGGCGGCCGGTGCCGAGAGTGCCGGCCGGCTGCTGGTGCGCGACGTGCGTAACCGCTTCCTGGAGCTGTATTACCAGCTGGAGGCGCAGAGCATCGTCACGGATGCACGTGAACTGTTTGCCCAGCTGGTGGAGATTACGCAGTCACATTACGCCAGCGGCCGCGTCAGTCAGCAGGATGTGCTGCGCTCTTCACTGGAGCTATCCCGGCTGGACGACCGCACCACGCAAATCCGCAACGAGGCGGACCGTAACCGCGCCGCCTTGATGAAGTGGATCGGGGATGCCACCATGCTGCCCGTCGAGCGTGAATTTCCACAGTTACCGCCGCTGCCGGCAAAGGGTGAACTCGAGGCGGCCCTCATGGAGCATCCCGTCATCCGCCTGGAGACGGCAAAACTCGAGGCGGAAAACCGCGCCGTGCAGATTGCGCGCGAGCAGTACAAGCCCGGCTGGAGTGCCGGTCTGGAATACCGCAAGCGTTTCGGAGACGACCCTGACGGCAGCGATCGTGCCGACATGATGGCCGCCATGGTCAGTCTCGACCTGCCGCTGTTTCCGAAGAACCGCCAGGACCGGCGGCTGTCGGCCAGCCTGCAGCAGGCCGAGGCCATCCACCTGTCACGTGAGGACCGCCTGCGGGAACTGCGTCGGATGCTGGAGTCGGATTACGCCAACTGGCAGCGGCTCGGTGAGCGCGTGACGCTGTACGAATCGCAGCTGCAGCAGGTCGCCGCCGCCAATGCACAGGCTTCACTGAAGGCCTATCAGAGCGGGATCAGCGAGTTCACCACCCTCATGCGAGCCCGCATCACCGACCTGGATGTGCGGCTGGAGTCCCTGAGAATCCGGGTCGATCGCGCCAAGGCACAGGCCAACCTGCTCTACCTTGCCGGAGACAAGCCATGAACATGCACACCCTGAACAGATCAATCGCCTGCTGCCTGCTGGCGGCCATGCTCCTGCCACAGGCGGCAACGGCAGCCGGTGATGAAAATGACATTCTCTACTGGGTCGCGCCCATGGATCCGAATTACCGGCGAGACAAACCCGGCAAGTCCCCCATGGGCATGGACCTGGTGCCGGTGTATGCCGGTGACAGCGACGGCGACGGCAGGACCGTCAGCATCGCACCCGAGGTCGTGCAGAACCTCGGTGTGCGCACGGCAAGGTCCGAGCGCTCGCGTCTGTGGCGCGGCATCGACACCGTGGGCTATGTGGACTACGACGAATCGAAGGTCAGTCACATTCACCTGCGAACCGAGGGCTGGCTCGAGCGACTCTACGTCGAGTCCGAGGGCGAACGGGTCACCCGGGGACAGCGCCTGTTCGACCTGTATTCCCCGGACCTCGTCAACGCCCAGGAGGAGTACGTGCAGGCACTGAAGATCGGCAGCCGGGAGCTGACGCAGGCATCGCGCGACCGGCTGGAAGCCCTGGGCATACCCGCCGACCAGATCACGCGACTGAAGAAAACACGGCGCGTGCAACAGAGCGTTGCCATCTATGCCCCGCAGGACGGCGTGGTTGCGACCCTGCCGGTGCGCGAAGGCATGTTCGTCAAGCCTGCCATGCGTGTCATGAGCCTGGCCGACCTGTCCAGTGTCTGGCTGCTTGCCGAGGTCTACGAGCGACAGGCCGACTGGGTGAAGGTGGACCAGTCGGCCGAGGTGCGACTTGCCTATCGTCCCGGCCAGGTGTGGCAGGGCAAGGTGGAATACATCTATCCCAGCCTCGATCCGAAAACCCGCACCCTCAAGGTGCGGCTGCGCTTTGACAACCCGGAAGAGGCGCTCAAGCCCAATATGTATGCCAATGTGCGCATCTTCGGCGGACCGCGCGAGAACATCATCGTTATCCCGCTGCAGGCACTGATCCGCACCGGCCGTGCCGAGCGGGTCATCATCGCGCTCGGCGAGGGGCGTTTCGAGGCGCGCGAGGTACAGGCGGGTATCGAGAGCGGGGAGTGGGTCGAGATCGCGCGGGGTCTTGATGAAGGGGAAGACGTGGTGATCTCGGGACAGTTCCTGATCGACTCCGAGGCAAGCCTCAAGGCCAGCCTGATGCGCATGAGCGCACCGGAGACCGCGCCATGATCAATCACGTCATTCGCTGGTCGGTCGAGAACCGTTTCATGGTTCTGTTGCTGACGTCGATCCTGACGGCCTGGGGCATGTATGCGGTAAAGCACACGCCGCTGGATGCAATCCCGGACCTGTCAGACGTCCAGGTCATCATCAAGACCGGCTATCCGGGACAGGCACCCCAGGTCGTCGAGGACCAGGTCACCTATCCGCTCACCACGGCGATGCTGGCAGTACCCAGGGCGATCAATGTGCGCGGCTATTCCTTCTTTGGCGACTCCTATGTCTACGTCATCTTCGAGGACGGCACCGATCCCTACTGGGCACGAACGCGCGTGCTTGAATACCTCAGCCAGGCCGCCGGCAAGCTGCCCGCGGATGCACGCCCGGAACTCGGGCCCGATGCCACCGGCGTCGGCTGGATCTACGAATACGCCCTTGTCGACCGCAGCGGTCGCAACGACCTGGCGCAGCTGCGCAGCCTGCAGGACTGGTTCCTGAAATACGAACTGCAGACCGTGCCCGGCGTCTCCGAGGTCGCCACCATCGGCGGCATGGTCAAGCAGTACCAGGTGGTACTGGACCCGGACAGGCTGCGCGCCTACGGACTGCCGGTCTCCCGGGTACGCCAGGCCATCATGCGGGGCAACCAGGAGGTCGGGGGTTCGGTCATCGAGATGGCCGAGGCGGAGTACATGGTGCGTGCGACCGGTTACGTGGACGAGCCGGAGGACCTGCGCCGCATCCCGCTCGGCGTCAACGAAAGCGGTACGCCGATCCTGCTCTCGGACGTCGCCGAGGTCCGGCTCGGGCCGCGGCTCAGGCGCGGCATCGCCGAACTTGACGGCGAGGGCGAGGTCGTTGGCGGCGTGATCATCATGCGTTTCGGTGAAAACGCCAAGACCACCATCGACGGCGTCAAGACACGGCTCGACGAGCTGCGCAAGGGCCTGCCACCGGGTGTCGAGATCATCGAGACCTACGACCGCTCGTCGCTGATCCAGCGCGCCGTGGCTTCACTCAACACCAAGCTGGTGCAGGAATTCCTGATCGTGGCACTGGTCTGCGCCGTATTCCTGTTCCACCTGCGCTCGGCACTGGTCATTGTCATCTCGCTGCCGATCGGTATCCTTGCCGCCTTCATCGTCATGCAGCAGCTCGGCATCAATGCCAACATCATGTCGCTCGGCGGCATCGCCATTGCCATTGGCGCCATGGTGGATGCGGCCATCGTCATGATCGAGAACGTGCACAAGCACCTCGAACGGCAGGCGCTGACAGATGACAACCGCTGGGAGATCATGCGCCAGGCCGCCAGCGAGGTCGGGCCGCCGCTGTTCTTCTCGCTGCTGATCATTACCCTGAGCTTCCTGCCGGTGTTCACCCTGGAGGCACAGGAGGGCCGGCTGTTCGCGCCGCTGGCCTATACCAAAACCTTCGCCATGGCGGCGGCGGCCGGGTTATCGATCACCCTGGTGCCGGTACTGATGGGTTACTTCATCCGCGGCCACATCGTTCCTGAATCAAAGAACCCGGTGGACCGTATCCTGATCACCGTTTACCGGCCGCTGATCGGGCTGGTGCTGCGCGCACCGCGACTGGTGCTGCTGGCCGCGCTGCTGGTGGTGCTCGCCGGTGCCTGGCCCATGCTGCGGCTGGGTTCTGAGTTCATGCCCGATCTCGACGAAGGCGACCTGCTGTACATGCCGAGCACCTTCCCGGCCGTGTCCATCGGCAAGGCCCAGGAAATCCTGCAGCAGACCGACAAGCTGATTGCCACCGTGCCCGAGGTGAAACGCGTCTTCGGCAAGGTCGGTCGCGCCGACACGGCTACCGACCCCGCCCCGCTCACCATGGTGGAAACCACCATCCAGCTGAAGCCGCGGGATGAATGGCGGGACGGGATGACCACCGAGAAACTCAAGCGCGAACTGGACCGGCTGGTGAAGCTCCCGGGCATCACCAATGCCTGGGTGATGCCGATCAAGAACCGCATCGACATGCAGGCGACCGGCATCAAGACCCCCGTCGGTATCAAGGTGGCCGGTCCGGACCTCGACACCATCCAGGAGGTCGGCCGGCGTATCGAGGAGGTGGTCAAGGCGGTGCCCGGCACCGTCTCGGCCTACTCGGAAAGGGTGGCCGGCGGTCGCTACATCACCATCGATATCGACCGCTCCGCGGCCGCACGCTTCGCGCTCAATATCGCCGACGTGCAGGAAGTGGTGCGCACCGCGCTGGGTGGCATGAGCGTGTCCCAAACCGTTGAGGGCCTGGAACGCTATCCCATCAACATCCGCTACCCGCGCGACATCCGCGACTCGCTGGAAAAGCTGCGCCACCTGCCCATTGTCACCCCCGCTGGCGCACACGTGCCGCTGGTGGAGGTCGCCGATGTGCGCATCGATGACGGACCCGGACTGATCAAGACAGAGAACGCCCGGCTCAACGGCTGGATCTATATCGACATCCAGGGTCGCGACCTCGGATCCTACGTCGCCGAGGCGCAGCAGGTGGTCCGGGACCGGGTGGAACTGCCACCCGGCTACTCGGTGGCCTGGTCCGGCCAGTACGAGTATCTGGTACGCGCGAAGCAACGCCTGGTCACCGTGGTGCCGATCACGCTCGCCATCATCGTGCTGCTGCTGTATCTCAATTTCCGCAACTTCACGGAAGTCGTCATTATCATGGGTACGCTGCCGCTGGCCCTCGTCGGCGGTTTCTGGCTGCTCTACCTGCTGGGCTACAACATGTCGGTCGCGGTCGGTGTCGGCTTCATCGCCCTGGCCGGCGTGGCGGTCGAGATCGGTGTGCTGATGCTGGTCTACCTCAACCAGGCCCTGCAGCGGATGCGGGAGACGGCCCGGGACGAGCGGCGGGAACTGCACCGGGAGGATATCCGCAACGCCGTCATCGAGGGCGCCCTGATGCGGGTGCGCCCGATCATGATGACGGTGGCCGCCATTATCGCCGGCCTGTTGCCGATCATGCTGGGCGGGGGTACCGGCTCCGAGGTCATGCGCCGCATCGCCGCGCCCATGGTCGGCGGCATGGTGAGTGCCACGCTGCTGACCCTGCTCGTGATACCCGCGGTGTTCCTGTTGTGGCAAGGCCGGTTACTGTCCGCAACGGGCGAGGCGGTCGCCGATAAACGCAGCTGATCGAATGACCTTTACGGTACAATCCGGCCCATGGCATCGGTACTCTGGAACAAGAAACAACAGTCACGTCTGCTGAAAAACTTCGGACTGCGCACCGAGGCCGCGGCACTGGCGCTGTTCTGGTGGATCATGGGAGGGCTGTCACCGGAGCGCGCCTCGGCCACCGGTGACCGGCTGTTGCGCTGGCTCGGGCCGAAATCCGGCAAGTTCCGCAAGATCAGGGCCAATCTGGCCATGGCCTTCCCGGAAAAGGACACCGCGGAAATCGACCGGCTCGCCAGGGGTGTGCTGGGAAACCTCGGTGCCGTCATAACCGAGTTCGCCCACCTGGAAAAGATTATCGACACGGAACGGCCGGACCCGTATGTCGAAATCGTCAACCGGAACGAGGACCCGGCCTTTCTCGCCCGCGAGAAACCCTGCATCTTTGTTTCGGCACATCTCGCCAACTGGGAACTGATTGCCTTTGTGCTGGTAGCGTTCGGCTATCCCACCGACGGCCTGTATACGCCGCTCAGCAACCCGTGGCTCGACCGGATGATCGACAACAAACGCAGGATCATGAAGTGCAACCCGATTCCACGCAGCAATGCCCTGCGCCAGCTGCTGAAATCGCTCCGGCAGGGACGCTCCGTCGGCATGCACACCGATGTGCGCATCGACGACAAGCACCTGCTGCCGTTCTTCGGCACCGGCGCCGGCATCACCACGGTGCCGGCATGGCTGTCCGTGAAGACCGGCTATGACATCGTACCCGTCTATGGCGTGCGTACAGGACACGCACACTACCGCTTTACCTTCTACCCGGCCCTGTCGAAGCCGACCGCCGACACGCCCGATAGCGACGCCATCCGGCAGATCACCATGGAAATGATCCAGGTGCTGGAGGCACGCATTCGCGAGCACCCGGACCAGTGGCTGTGCAGCAACCGGCGCTGGCCCAAGCAGGTGATGAAGGATCGCGGGGTTTACTAGCCCGCATTTCCCACCAGGCGGCGCGGAATACGGATAAGGGACTGGTCCGTTTGATGAATCTCGTATGAGCGAAAATACCGTGTGTTTTTCAAGCCTGCCTATCACGCTTCAGGCGCCTGCTCC
>JBFELL010000133.1:0-8211 GCA_041552135.1 Gammaproteobacteria bacterium | reverse complement strand
TACAAGCACTGCCACGGCAAACTGAGCTGAGCCATTGTATCTGTTGCTTCAGCGGAAAAAATAACCGCAGAGAGGCAGACGGCGCCGCCAAGGGCACGAAGACAGGAAAACAGGAAACAGTAACAACCCCGCTCCATTTTCCTGCGACCTGTCTCTGCACAGTCGCGAGGCGGGAATCTGCGCGTAATTAACATGCCATGTACATGGCGCCCCGCATCGTGCCCCGGGCCTGCAGATACCCTGCGACCCGCTACACCCTGTATGAGGTGTGGGGGGGCAGTGGACTTTCAAGCCTGAATTTCTTTGCGTCCCTTGCGCCTTTGCGGTGAAATACCTTCAGACCATGACTGGAAAAACTGACACCCTCCCGAAAGTCCACCCGGTCGCCGGTTTCCGGCTCGGCACTGCCTGCGCGGGCATCAGGCATCCCGGGCGGCGCGATCTGGTTGTCATGGAGATGGCGCCGGGCTCCAGCTGTGCCGCCGTGTTTACCCGCAACGCCTTCTGCGCGGCCCCCGTGACGCTGGCCCGCCAGCACCTTGTGGCCACGCAAACCCGTTACCTGCTGGTCAATTCCGGCAACGCCAATGCGGGGACCGGTCACCAGGGCATGCGGGATGCGCAACGGAGTTGCTCGCTGCTGGGCGAACTGGTCGGGGCACCGCCGGAATCGGTGCTGCCGTTTTCGACCGGCGTGATCGGTGCACCACTGCCGATGGAGGAAATGGCAACTGCCATGCCCGTGGCGGTGGCAGGGCTCTCGGAGGACGGCTGGGACGATGCCGCGCACGGCATACTGACGACTGACACGGTGCCCAAGCTTGTGTCCACGCAACTGCAGCTGGACGGGCGTAGCGTCACGGTAACCGGCATGGCAAAGGGCTCCGGCATGATCCGCCCCGACATGGCAACGATGCTGGCCTTCGTTGCAACCGACGCCGCCATGGAGCCCGGACTGCTGCAGGGCTGCCTGGAATCGGCCGTGGCCAGGTCATTTAACCGCATCTCCGTGGATGGCGATACCTCGACCAATGATGCCTGCGTACTCGTTGCCACTGGCAGCAGCGGTCTGCCGGCCGTCGCCCGTGCTGACAGCCGTTACGAGCAGCTGTCGACGGTAATCGCGGATGTCTGCGAGCAGCTTGCCCGTGCCATCGTGCGTGACGGCGAGGGGGCATCCAAGTTCGTGACCGTCGTCGTGGAGCAGGGAGGTACGGCGGATGAATGCCTGCAGGTGGCCTACACCATTGCCCATTCCCCCCTGGTGAAGACCGCGCTGTTTGCCAGCGACCCGAACTGGGGCCGCATCCTGGCCGCGGTAGGGCGCAGTGGCTTGCCCGGACTTGACCTGGCGGGCATTGATATCTACCTGGGCGAGGTCTGTATTATTCGCGGCGGAGAGCCGGCAACCGGATATACCGAGGCGGCGGGTCAGGCGGTCATGTCCGGGGAGGACATCACCATCCGTGTCCTGCTCGGGCGCGGTGATGCCAGCGAGCGGGTCTGGACCTGTGACCTGTCCTATGACTATGTGCGGATCAATGCCGAGTACCGGACCTGACCGGCCTGGCGGTTTATCCTGCCAGGCGGCCCTGTCGGGCCTGTTGATGTTCAATCCTGATAGTGGTCATCGTCCGGAGCCTGTCTTCCGGGGATGCGGTTGGATTCGTCAAACCAGGCACCAAGATCGATCAGTTTGCAGCGCTCGCTGCAGAACGGACGCCAGCGATTGTCCCTGGTGAACGGCGCCAACTTGCCGCAGGTCGGGCACTTGACCTGGCGGTGTGTTGTTGGCTCCTGCATGGTGACGGACAGCGGACGTGCGGCGGTGACGTTCAGATCACGCAGCAGGCGAGCTGGAACTCAACGTCCCTGTCGGTCTGGCTGGCACGGTGGTCCGCGGTAGAAAACTGCAGGAAGCGGGCAGTGAACCGGTGTCTCCCGCCGCTCAGCTCGGCAAAATAGGGCGCGCCTGCGGGCAGGGCAATGCGTACCAGCTGGCAGGGCAGGTTGGGATCCATGGTCTTCTGGTAAACCCCGGCCTGTGCCGACGCCGGCTTCATGACGGTGCTTTCGCGCGTCAGTTTCAGTATCAGCTGAATGGCCTGGCCGATGGCGTCAAAGTTGCCCAGCCACTGGTAGAGATCGTCGGTACGGTTCTTGGCAGGCTGCTGCAGCCAGTAATGCAGGGCCGGCAGGTCAAAGTCGCAGGTACCGCCGGGAATTGCACTGCGCTGGCGGATGCCGCTGAGGAATTCACTGCTCTTCAGGTCGCTGGCAATCTGGCCGTTGATGCCGTGCAGGTCATCCAGCCTGGAACCGATGTCTGCGAGCAGGCTTGCCAGCTGCTTGTGGTCGATGTCCGGGTTCTCAGCCAGGCGCTTCAGGCTGGCAGCGTGTCGCTCCAGTTCCTTCATCACCTCGGACTTGAGGTTGGTGTTGCCGAACACCGCGAGCATCTCGAGGATACAGTTCAGGGTTGCCCGGCTGTCCCAGTGTGAATTGCGCTTGACGTGGTGGGCCGCCTGTTTGAAGAGGTATTCCAGCCGCAGGAACGTGCGGATTCTCTCATTGAGCGGGTGTTCGTAGAGGATGCTCCCCGGTACGGGTTGCAGTTGATTGTCCAGGGCGGCTTCCACGGGATCCTATTCTCCCTCACGTGCGGCCGATGCGCAAATCCTCTTAACTGCCTGATTGGCTGCGGGCGATTTCCAGGTACTTTTCGTGCAGCCCGCGCACCCGTAATTCCAGTACGTCCAGTCCGTCGTCATTCTCGATGACATCGTCCGCGGCCGCCAGCCGCATGTCACGCGTCGCCTGGGCATCGAGGATGGCCAGTATCTCCTCCCGGGCGAGGCGGTCCCGGGCGGCAACCCGGCTGATCTGGGTGGTTTCCGGTATGTCGATGACCAGTATCCGGTCCACCAGGTCCGACTGTCGCGTTTCCACCAGCAGGGGAATGACGACAATACAGTAGGGAGAGTGTAGCTCGTTGATAAGGCTTTGTATTTTTCGACGTATCCGCGGGTGCAGAATGGCCTCGAGCCGTTGCCGTTCGGCGCTGTCTGCAAATACGCGTCGCCTGAGGGCATCCCGGTCAAGTTCGCCAGTACTGTCGAGGATATCCTTGCCGAAGGCCCCGGTGATCTCCGCCAGGGCGGGTTCTCCGGCCGCGACCAGGGCGCGGGCAATTTCGTCGGCATCGATGACCGGAATGCCCAGCCGGCTGAATATGGCGCTGGCCGCCGATTTGCCGCTGCCGATGCCTCCCGTGAGACCGATCACCAGCGCCCGGTTGGCTCTCGAAAGGGGGGTATCGTCAGGATCCAATGCCGTGTCAGTTCAGGTAGAAATCGAGGATGTCCTGTCCCCAGAGGAGGGTGATCCAGCCCGCGCTGGCAAGGAACGGCCCGAACGGGATGGGCTGCCCGCGTTCGCGCGAGCGCAACACGATGAGGGCGATCCCGGTCAGGGCGCCAACCACGGACGAGAACAGGATCACCACCGGCAATGCCTGCCAGCCTGTCCAGGCGCCGATGGCGCCGAGCAGCTTGAAGTCACCGTAGCCCATGCCTTCCTTGCCGGTAAGCAGCCTGAAGATATGGTAAATGCTCCACAGGGACAGATAGCCGGCCATGGCGCCGATGATGCTCGTCTGGCTGTCGACGAAGACACCGGCCAGGCTCAGCGCCAGGCCACCCCACAGCAGTGACAGGGTCATCGGATCCGGCAGCAGTTGCGTGTCGTAGTCGATCATGCAAAGCGGAATCATCATCCAGGTGAAGGCCAGGGCGGCAGCGGCCTGCAGGGTGAAGCCGAAGTGGATTACCGTGACCACCGACAGGACGGCGGTGAGCATTTCGATGACAGGGTAGCGCGGCGAGATCCGGGTGCTGCAGCTGCGGCAGCGTCCCCTGAGCATCAGGTAACTGATGAGCGGAATGTTTTCGATGGCGCTGATGCGGTGTCCGCAGTGCGGGCAGCGGGAACCCGGGGTGAGCAGGTTGAACGGCCCGGTGCCGGGCTGATCATCCGCGGCGAGTTCCAGGTGTTCACGGCACTGCTGCGACCAGGTCCGCTCGAGCATGAGCGGCACCCGGTGGATCACGACATTGATAAAACTGCCGACCATCAGCCCGAGCAGCGCCACAGTCGTGACGTACAGCAGCGGGGACGACTCAAGCAACAGGAGCAGGTCCATGCGCGGTGCCGCAGCTGTTCAGCGCAGCCGGATGAGCAGAATCGCTTGCAGGGCGCCGATCAGATCGCGGCACCCATCTTGAAGATCGGCAGGTACATGGCGACGACGAGGCCGCCAATCAGGATGCCGAGAATCGACATGATGATCGGTTCCAGCAGACTGCTGAGGGCATCCACGGCATCATCGACTTCCTGCTCGTAGAAATCGGCGACCTTGGAGAGCATGGTATCCAGTGCGCCGGATTCCTCGCCAATGGCGACCATCTGCTCGACCATGTTCGGGAACAGGCCGGTCTGCGACATGGCGAACTGCAGTTGCTGGCCGGTGGCCACGCTGTCGCGGATCATCAGGACCGCGTCGGAATAGACGGTGTTGCCGGTCGCGCCGGCGACCGATTCCAGCGCCTCGACCAGGGGGACACCGGCGGCAAACATGGTTGACAGGGTACGGGCATAGCGGGCGACCGAGGCCTTGTGCATGATCGGGCCGATAATCGGCATTTTCAGAATGACACGGTCGAGGGCGCGGCTGAACTTTCGCGAACGCTTCTTGGCCTGCAGCATACCGACAACGGCACCGATGGCGATACCGAACACCATCCACCACCATTCCTGCATGAATTCGGAAAGGGTGACCACAAAACGGGTAAAGGCCGGCAGGTCGGCACCAAAGCTGGAAAACAGCTGCTCGAACTGGGGAATCACGAAGATCAGGAGGATTGCCGTGACGATGAACGCAACAACGATAACCGCGGTGGGGTAAAACAGCGCCTTCTTGATCTTCGCCTTGAGGTATTCCGTTTTTTCCTTGTAGGTGGCGATCTTGTCCAGCAGGGTTTCAAGCACACCGGCCTGCTCGCCGGCATTGACCAGGTTGACCACCAGCTCGTCGAAATGAATCGGGTGTTTGGCCAGGGTTTCCGAGAGGCTGGTGCCGGATTCCACCTCGTTCTTGATCTTCAGTACCAGTTCTCGCATGCCGGCGTTTTCATGGCCGCGCCCAATGATATCGAAGGACTGTACCAGCGGCACGCCGGCCGACATCATGGTGGCGAGCTGGCGGAAGAATATCGCGATGTCCTTCGGGACGATGGTCTTCTTCTGGCTGAATAGCTGGGTCTGTTTCTTGACCTTGATCGGCGTAATGCCCTGCTTGCGCAGATCGGCGCGGATCAGGTTGGGATTGGAACCGCGGGTCTGCCCCTTGACCTTGACGCCGCGCTTGTCGGTGCCGGTCCAGATGAAGATGTCCGGCTGCTTGAGTGCTTTTTCCGCCATGAGCTATTCCTTTGTGACCCGATCGACTTCTTCCAGACTGGTGATTCCTGAGGCGACCTTGCGCAGTCCCGATGCCCGGAGGTCGTCGACACCCTCCTTGTCGGCCTGTGCTTCCAGTTGCATGGAATTACCCCCCTCCATAATAAGGCGCCCCATCTCCTCGGATACGGGCATGACCTGGTATATGCCGACACGCCCCTTGTAGCCACCCGTGCAGACATCGCAGCCGACGGGGCCGTAGATCTTGAGTTTCTTGAGCTGGTCTTCCCTGAAGCCTGCCTTGAGCAGTGCTTCATCCGGGATGTCGCGTTCCTTTTTGCATTTTTCGCAGAGGCGGCGTGCCAGGCGCTGTGCCATGATGAGGTGCACGGCCGATGCGATATTGTAGGGCGGCACACCCATGTTCGCCAGGCGTGTCAGGGTCTGTGGCGCGTCGTTGGTGTGCAGGGTCGAGAGCACGAGGTGTCCGGTCTGTGCCGCTTTCACTGCGATCTCGGCGGTTTCCAGGTCACGGATCTCGCCGACCATCACGATGTCGGGGTCCTGGCGCAGGAAGGCGCGCAATGCCGTGGCGAAATCCAGGCCGGCCTTGGGGTTCACGTTGACCTGGTTGATGCCCACCATGTTGATTTCCACCGGGTCCTCGCAGGTGGAGATATTCACGTCCGGCGTGTTGAGGATATTCAGTCCGGTGTACAGGGAGACGGTCTTGCCGCTGCCGGTCGGGCCGGTGACCAGTACCATGCCGTAGGGTTTCTTGATGGCGTCCATGTAGAGTTTCTTCTGGTCTTCCTCGAAGCCGAGGACATCGACGCCAAGCTGTGCGCTGGAAGAATCCAGGATACGCAGGACGACCTTCTCGCCGTAGAGTGTCGGCAGGGTGTTGACACGAAAGTCGATAGCCCGGTTCTTGGACAACTGCATCTTGATGCGGCCGTCCTGCGGGACACGCCGTTCGGCAATATTCATGCGGCTCATGACCTTGAGGCGTGCCACGATGCGCATGGCCAGTGAACGTGGCGGGTTGGTTACCTCGTGCAGTACGCCGTCATGGCGGAAGCGGACGCGGAACTCCTTCTCGTAGGGCTCAAGATGGATATCCGAGGCGCCCTTGTTGATGGCATCCAGCAGCACCTTGTTGACGAAGCGTACGACCGGTGTGTCGTCGATATCCGACTCGGTGACATCACCATCCTGGTTTTCCCCATCGGCGGCGCTGACGTCGAGGTTGTCGAGGTCCGCATCCATGAGGTCGGACATGGTGGTGTCCATTTTCTCGAGGGCTTCCTCGATGACCTTCTCGAGCTTCCTTTCCTCGACCAGTACCGCTTCGGTGTTGATGCCGGTGTGAAACTTGAATTCGTCGATCGCGGCGAGATTGGTCGGATCGGAGACCGCGATGTAAAGCCGGTTGCCGCGCTTGAACAGCGGCAGTGCATGGTGCTGGTGGATGAGCTTGTCACTGACCAGGTGAACGGGTGCGCTCTCGATGTCCATGGCCTTGAGGTCAAACAGGGGTACGCCGAATTCCTGTGAACCGGACAGGGCGATTTCGCTGCTTTTCAGTATCTTGTTGCTGACCAGGTAGCTGACGAAGTGCTGGCGTTTCTTGATGGACTTCTCGTGGGCATCCAGTGCTGTGGCCTCATCGAGCAGGCCGTCCATGACGAGCCGGCGGGCGAGGCCGCCGAGATGGATTGTCGGGTTCGTTGATGCCATAGGGTTAAATGCTTAACTCGATTGTATGTAGGGTTTTTTTACTGAACAGGGACACTATTTCACACCTCATTCCCGGTAACGTCACCAACACTGGCCAAAGCTACAATAATTTCCCGATTTGTCAAGCTGTTATACGTATTAATTGCCATCGATTATCATGCCGGATGATTCGCCATATTCAAACAGGAGATGTAATTTCCCACACTAACTGATTCTTTCGACCAGTTTTTATCAAACTTTAATCGGCTTGCGGTACGGTATTCGCCACTGTTTGTTAAATAAATCACTACAAATCAACAAGAAAGCGAGGGTAAGCAGTGAGGCCGCCCATGCCGGGATAGTGACCGGTGATTGTGCCGCAGTCTAGTTTGCTATGCAGTTTTTGATGATTTCGCGATACCTGTTCCCGACATGTTTCCAGTCAAAGTGTTCTACAACATAATTACGTCCATCCCGGGCAAGTCTCTCAAGCAGGGCATCATCAGCGAGTAATCGTTTGATTTTTTCAGCGAGGTCACTTGAACTTCCTGACTGGAATACCAGACCGGTTTCACCGTCTGTTACAACATCCCTGAGTGCCGGGAGATCAGATACGATCGTGGCGCAACCGCAGCCAAGCGCCTCTACAGCGACTAATCCCAGTCCTTCCTGGTCACCGTCCGAAGCAACAACCGAGGGTACAATGACAATACGTGCAGATCGATAATAAGCCGGTACCAGCTTGTTCGGTTTGGCGCCGATAAAGTCAATCTGCTGTCCGACATTCAGTTCAGCGGCCAGATTCAGGAGGGATGGTTTCTCGGGCCCGTCCCCGACGATCCTCAACCTGAGCGCCGGATATTCTGCCTTAAGGTAAGCGATTGCTTCAATGAGTGTTTTTACGCCTTTCTTTTCAACAAGCCTGCCGACAAACACGAGATCAGTCTCTTTCCGGGGCCTGGTTTCCGGGATAAAACGTGTGCCAAGGTCTACTCCCATCGACTGCACAGATACATGCCCCGTGTTCCAGCCCAT
>JBFELL010000132.1:0-8213 GCA_041552135.1 Gammaproteobacteria bacterium | reverse complement strand
GTTCATGCAGCATGTTGCAAACAATCCAGACAAGGTTAACGGGACAGCAGTGATTCAGGATAGAAAAACGTGCGGTCGAAAAATGACCCGGGCCTGCCCCGCGCAGGGGGAAGCTGTTTTCCCTTGCGCGGAAAAACTGATACTGGCCGATCTCGGTCCCGCGTTAAATTGAATTTCCCTTGTGCCCCGGCGATCTTGCGCGGGATGACCTTATCCGGTTTCACTCAACAGTGAATCCACCATCCCCTGCGCCTGGCCCGCATAACCACCACCGAACATGTTGAAGTGATTGAGTATGTGGTAGAGGTTGTACAGTGTCTTGCGTGTCTTGTAACCCGGATCGACAGGCCAGTCATTTTTATAGGCGGCATAGAAACTGCTGCCAAAGCCGCCGAACAGTTCCGTCATGGCGAGGTCCGCCTCGCGGTCACCGTAATATACCGCCGGGTCGAAAATCGCCGGCTCGCCCGCCCGGGTATAGGCATGGTTGCCGGACCAGAGATCACCATGCAGCAGCGAGGCCTCCGGCGAGTAGCCGTCGAACAAGACATGAAAATCGGCCAGTAGCCGCTCGCCCCGGGACCGCAGGTGCCCGCCACAGCCATGCCGTGCAGCAAGTTCCAGCTGAATCCGCAGGCGGTGTTCGCGATAGAAATCGATCCAGTCATCGACCGGGGTGTTCACCTGCGGTGTCGAACCGATGGTGTTTTCCCGGTGCCAGCCGAACCGGTCCCGGGTGATCCGGTGCATGGCCGCCAGGGCCTCGCCCAGCTTCGCGGCATCACCGCGGCCACCGAGCTCGAGATGCTCCATCACCAGGTATGCAGACTGGCCGTCCTCGCCCCAGCAGACGGGTGCCGGTATGCGCAGCGCATTGCAGCGCCGTAACTCGTTCAGCCCCTCGGCCTCGGCGGCAAACATGTCGAGCCGGCCGGCCGTGTTGAGCTTGACGAAATACGTCGAGACGCCATACTCGATACGCTGTGCCTGGTTGATGCAGCCGCCACCGACGGGGCCTCGCTGCCGCAGTTGCGCCACGTTTCCGGTTGCATCAGCGATCCCGGCTGCGATGCTGTTCCATAGACTCATCTGGACAAAAATTCCTCACTCATTGAATGCAGCTGTGCTGCTCACCTCTTGACCCGGCCACCCGCGCCTGCAGAGCGGAGGGTGACAAGATTGCTTCACACGGTCGGGGCCCGATAATCCATCGCCTTCAGCAGGCGTTTCTGCATGGTGCGCCCGAGCCCGATCGCGTCGCACACGGATGCGACGTCTTCCGGCGCCACCCTGCGCCGCTGCACGCCCTGCACGCTGACTTCCAGTTCGGGATCAATGGCGATACCGGTGAGCTCGCGCGCCAGCCTGGCCGTGTCCTCGTGTTCCCCGAGCAGCCTGCGAATGCGCGCCGCACCACGGATGCCGCTGGCGGCAACGGCATCGAGATCGCCATACAGGCCCTCAAGCGAGCCGAACCCCGCCAGCAGTGCCGCCGCCGTTTTTGCGCCGATGCCCGGCACACCCGGGATATTGTCCACGGCATCCCCGGTCAGTGCGAGCCAGTCGGCCACCTGCCCGGACCGGACACCGAGCAGCTTCGGTATGTCGGCACAGGCATGACGGCGGTTGCGTGCATAATCCCAGAGCACATCGTTTTCGCCGACGAGCTGCGCCAGGTCCTTGTCGGTGCTCAGTATCTCGATACTGAAGCCCCTCGGGCGCAGGCCCGCCGCCAGCGTGCCGATCAGGTCATCGGCCTCGTAACGGTCGCTGGAATATCCGGCCAGACCCAGTGCCGCCACAAGTTCGCGGCACATCCCGAACTGTCGCTTAAGTTCCGGCGGCGCCGGCTCGCGGTTCGCCTTGTACTGCGGGTAGATATCGTTGCGAAAGGAGCTCGTGAGGCTCCCGTCGAATACCACGGCCACATGTCCGGGCTGCACCCCGGACAGAAAATCCGCGAGAAAACCCGCAAAACCCTGCACCGCATTGATCGGTTCACCGGCACGGTTGCTCAGGCTGTCCGGCAGGGAGAACCAGGCACGAAAAATGTAGATACTCGCGTCGATCAGGTAGACGCGGGGCTTGCCTGGCAACACGGAATCAGCTGGCGAGGGCGAGGCGCGCGTGCAGTGGACTGGTGCGCGGGAAGTGCGCCCGCAGAAATTCCATCTGGTCGGACAGCACGCGGCGGCCCTGCAGGTAGATGTATTCGGCGTGGGTCGGGATAAACGGCACGGCCAGCAGCTGCATGCCGGCCTGCTCTGGCGTGCGCCCGGCCTTGTGGTTGTTGCAGCGCCGGCACGCCGTGACAACGTTGTTCCAGGTGTCGAGGCCGCCCTGGATCACCGGCGTGACATGGTCGCGTGACAGGTCACGCGGTCGAAACGTCTCGCCACAGTACAGACACAGGTGCGAATCGCGCTTGAACAGTGCCGGATTGTTCAGCGGCGGCACATAGCGCTCGCGCTGCTTGACCAGTGCATGGTTGCGGCCGTGGGTGGCGATAATGGAATTGACATCGATGACGCTGCGCTTGCCGGTCTTGGCGTTGATCCCGCCATGGACCCGGTAGAGCAGCGTACCGCAGGTATAGGCCACCTGCTCCAGGTAATACAAACGCACGGCGTCCTGGTAGCCCACCCATTCAAGCGGCATACCGGAGACATCGGTCCTCAGCACCTGGTGGTTGAGTGTCACTGTTTCCATGCCTGTACCTGCCCTGTTCCCGAGTAAGACAGCCGACCGGTGGGGTCGTTCGCACACTATTCCGGAAGCTGCTTGTGGTTATTAGTATATCCACAAGAGACTAGCATGATCACCGAAGCGGCACCAACCCCGCCCGCCACCTGCGCACAGGGCCGGACAACATCCGGCAGATAGCCGGTTCGGGTATTTATACCGGGGAACTTTGAAAGTAGAATGTGACGCCATTATCAAACCCACCGCCGGATACAGTCACAGAACAATGGAAGACAAACTGACATTCCGCCGTTACAGCGATGGCGAACACGATTACACGCGCTGGTCGGACGATA
This sequence comes from Gammaproteobacteria bacterium, assembly GCA_041552135.1. Taxonomy (GTDB): domain Bacteria; phylum Pseudomonadota; class Gammaproteobacteria; order UBA9214; family UBA9214; genus SZUA-186. Next base: position 5,175 of record JBFELL010000132.1, on the reverse strand, counting down.
TCTTCAACGAGGACACCTCCTACAAGTGTCCCACCTACGTGCACAAGACCCCGCCCTGCCAGGGCAGCTGCCCCTCGGGCGAGGACATCCGTGGCTGGCTGCAGATCGTGCGCGGCATTGAAAAGCCGCCGGCCGGTGTTTCCTGGCAGGAATATGCCTTCCGTCGCTCCACCGACGCCAATCCCTTCCCGTCGATGATGGGCAGGGTCTGCCCGGCACCCTGCCAGGAAGGCTGCAACCGCAACGAGGTCGAGGACTTCGTCGGCATCAACTCCGTTGAACAGTTCATCGGCGACCATGCCCTGCAGGCGGGACTGTCCTTCGAGAGACCCGCGCAGGAATCCGGCAAGCGGGTCGCGATCATCGGTGGTGGCGTCGCCGGCATGGCGGCGGCCTATCAACTGCGTCGACTCGGCCATGGCGCGACGATTTTCGACGAGCGGGCCGAACTGGGCGGTATGTCCCGCTACGGCATCCCCGGCTACCGCATGCCGCGCGACGTCATGGACGGCGAGAACCAGCGCATTCTCGACATGGGTGTCGAGGTGCAGATGAACACCCGCGTCGGCCGTGACATCAGCTTCGAGCAGCTGGAGAAGGACTACGACGCCATCCTGCTGGCCATCGGCGCCCAGCAGGGCCGCACCCTGAATATCCCCGGCGGCGACGCCCCCAACTGCGTCAGCGGCGTGGCTTTCCTGGCCGCCTTCAACGAGGAACGCATGCACTTCACGGCCGAGAAGGTCGTGGTGATCGGCGGCGGCGACACCGCCATGGATGTCATTTCCGTTGCCCGCCGGCTGGGCCACATCAAGACCCCCCACGAGAACGATCGCCCCGAGGCGATCATCCGCAATCTCACCGCGCACGATGTCGCCACCACGGCCAGCCGCGAGGGTTCCGAGGTCCTGCTGATCTACCGTCGCCCGATCGAGCAGATGCCCGCGGCCGAACACGAGGTCATCACCGCCGAGCAGGAGGGCGTGAAGATCCGCGGCAGCCTGGCTCCCGTGGAACTGGTCATCGGCGAGGACGGTCGCGCGACGGCGCTGCGCGTCGTCGAGGTGGACTGGACGGACGGCAGGATGACGACGAAGGAAGGCTCCGAGTTCGACATCGAATGCGACCTGGTGGTGCCGGCCGTCGGCCAGTCCGGTGACCTGAGCGGGCTGGAGGACTTCGACAACGGCCGCGGGCTGATCGATGCGGACAAGTTCTACCAGGTCCCGGACAAGCCCGGCTATTTCGTCTGCGGCGACATCGTGCGCCCGCATCTGCTGACCACGGCCATCGGCCAGGCCTCGGTTGCCGCCGATTCCATCGACCGCTACCTGAACGAGGGGGACTACCCGCGACGGCCCAAGGTCGACGTGCATCACTTCGACCTGCTGGAGAAGCTGCGCGAGACCTCGCTGGCCCCGGAAGCCTACCCGCACACCCAGGAGTGGGGCACCGCCCAGTCGCGCTATGCGGTGCACAACTACGAGGACCGTGCCGAGCAGGAGATCATCTCGCACGAGGAACTCTTTCTGGGGCACTTCCCCTACACCGCCCGCAACCAGCGTCTCGAGACCGGCGTGAATGCCGACGAGGTGCTGGGCAGTTTCGAGGAGCGCTTCCAGGGCCTGGAAGCACAGCAGGCCCGGGCCGAGGCGGAGCGCTGCATGAGCTGCGGCATGTGCTTCGAGTGCGATAACTGTGTCATCTACTGCCCGCAGGATGCCGTGCTGCGCACGCCCAAGGACCAGGCCACCATGGGGCGTTATGTCTACACCGACTACGACCGCTGCATTGGCTGCCACATCTGCGCCGAGGTCTGCCCGACCGGTTACATCAAGATGGGGCTGGGCGCCTGATCCCGTACCGGCCCCGGCCTACACAATTCCATTAAAGTCCGCTAATATACCTGCCTGCTGGACAAGGCAACGCGTTATCCCCCTGTTCAGCGGGTGATTTTCACAATCCGTTACTGATTCAATGTTACTTGCCCCGGGCTGACAGCACGACAAGTCGCATGTGGAGGCGTCTATGCCGATATGTGTTGCTGTGCCCCATGAAACCGTCCCCGGTGAACGCCGCGTAGCCCTGGTCCCCGCGGTTGCTGAACAGCTCGGCAGGCAGGGCCTGGAGGTACTGCTTCAGGCCGGCGCCGGTGCGGCCGCCTTTTACCGCGATGCCGAATACACCTCGGCCCAACTGACCGAGGACCGCGCCGTCCTGTTCGGCAAGGCCGACGTGCTGCTGACCGTGCAGCCCCTGGACCAGGAGGGGATCGGACTGCTGCGCGAAGGCAGTGTGGTGACCGGCTTCCTGCACCCGCACGAAAACCCGGCATGCATCGCCATGATGCGCGACCGGAACATCACCAGTTTCGCGGTGGAGCTGATCCCGCGACTCTCAAGGGCGCAAGGCATGGATGCCCTGTCCTCGCAGGCCTCCATCGCCGGCTACAAGGCGGCCCTGATGGCCGCCAGCCGCACGGCACGCTTCTTCCCCATGCTGACCACGGCAGCCGGCACCATTCGTCCGGCCAAGGTACTGGTCATCGGCGTTGGTGTCGCCGGACTGCAGGCCATCGCCACGGCGAGGCGCCTCGGTGCCATGGTCGAGGCCTACGACGTGCGGCCCGAGACCCGCGAGCAGGTCGAATCCCTCGGCGCGAAGTTCGTCGACGTGAAGGTCAAGGCCGAGGGCAGCGGCGGCTACGCCCGTGAGCTGACCGAGGCGGAAAAGCAGCAGGAGGTCGCGGTGCTGGCCGAGCACGTGATCCAGGCGGACGCCATCATCTCCACGGCCGCCGTCCCCGGCCGGCCGGCCCCGTGCATCATATCCGCCGATATGGTCGACCAGATGAAGCACGGCGCAGTCATCATCGACCTGGCCGCCGAGAGCGGCGGCAACTGCGAGCTGACGGTACCCGGCGAGGCCTTTGGCCACGAGCGCGTCATGATCTACGGCCCGCTGAACGTGCCCGCCATGCTGCCGGTCCATGCCAGCGAGATGTACGCCAAGAACCTGTACAACTTCCTGTCGCTGATCATAAGAGACGGCAAGGTCGACCCCGACTGGGACGATGAAATCGTGGCCAGCTCGGTGCTCACCCACGCCGGCGAGATACGGCACGAACCCACCCGACAGGCCGTGGAGGCAGCGTCATGATCGAAGGTTTCACCGCACTGTATATCTTCATGCTGTCGGCCTTCACCGGCTACGAGGTCATCAGCCGGGTGCCGGTCATCCTGCACACGCCGCTGATGTCGGGCTCGAACTTCGTCCACGGCATCGTGCTGGTCGGCGCCATGGTCGCCATGGGACACGCCCACGGCCCGCTGGAGCTGACCATCGGCTTCATCGGCGTCGTGCTCGCGGCCGGCAACGCCGTCGGCGGCTTCGTGGTCACCGAGCGCATGCTCGAGATGTTCAAGAGCGAGAAGGAGAAAGGCTGATGGATACCCTGATCCAGATCGCCTACTTCGCGGCCGCCATCCTGTTCATCCTCGGCCTGCGGCGCATGAGCTCGCCGGTCACGGCACGCACCGGCATCCACTGGGCCGGCGCCGGCATGCTGGTCGCGACCCTGATCACCTTTGCCTGGCCCGACATGGAAAACTACCAGCTGATGACGGCCGCCATCTTCATCGGCGGCGTCGCCGCCTGGTGGACCGGCAAGCGGGTCGCCATGACGGACATGCCGCAGATGATCGCCCTGTACAACGGCATGGGTGGCGGCGCGGCCGGTGCCATCGCCGCGGTGGAACTGCTGCGCGGCGAGTTCCACAACGAGACCTTCCTGGTGCTGGCCCTGGTCGGTGGACTGATCGGCTCGATTGCCTTCTCCGGTTCGCTGATCGCCTTCGCCAAGCTGCAGGGCTGGATGCGCAAACCCTTTCGTTTCCCGCTGCAGCAGCACTCCAACCTGCTGCTGTTCGCCGTCACCCTGGGGCTCGGCGTCATGCTGGCAACCTCGGGCGAGACCGCCGGCATCACCCTGCTGCTGTTCTTCGCGCTGGCGCTGGCCTTCGGCATCCTCAAGACACTGCCCATCGGCGGCGCCGACATGCCGGTCGTCATCTCGCTGTACAACGCACTGACCGGGCTGGCCGTCGGCCTGGAGGGCTTCGTCCTCAACAACGCCGCCATGATCATCGCCGGCACCGTGGTGGGCGCCGCCGGCACCCTGCTGACCCAGTTGATGGCCAGGGCCATGAACCGCTCCATCACCAATATCCTGTTCGGCCACTTCGGCGGCGACGACGGTGCCGGGGGCGAGGCGCTCGAGGGCAGCATGAAACCGATCGACGCCAACGATGCCGGCATCATGATGGCCTACGCCAGCAAGGTGATCATCATCCCGGGCTACGGCATGGCCGTGGCGCAGGCGCAGCACAAGATCAAGGAGCTGATGAACCTGCTGCAGGAGCGCGGCGTGGATGTGAAGTTCGCCATCCACCCCGTCGCCGGCCGCATGCCCGGCCACATGAACGTGCTGCTGGCCGAGGCCGACGTGCCCTACGACCGGCTCTATGATCTCGAGGAGATCAATGCCGAGTTCCCGCAGGCCGACGTCGCGCTGGTGATCGGCGCCAACGATGTGGTCAACCCGATGGCCCGCAACAACCCGGAAAGCCCGATCTACGGCATGCCGATCCTGAACGCCGACCAGGCGAAAAATGTCATCGTCATCAAGCGCGGCCAGGGCAAGGGCTTCTCGGGGGTGGAGAACGCATTGTTCTACGAGGACAATACCCGCATGCTCTACGGTGATGGCCAGGCGATGGTCGGCGAGCTGATCACGGCAATCAGGCAGTTGTAAGGCCCCGCTGCGTCCCCGCAGCAAGCTGTCCTGCGGCCCCTGCCCGGCGTGCTGTGACTCCCGGCGACATGCCGGTGGCGCAATCGCGGTCTGCGGGCAGACCGACGCACCTGTGCCGGTGCTATCATACCGGCGCCCCCGGCTGTTTCCGGCATCCCGCAGCGCGCATTTCCCTGTCCCGTGACACCGGACAGGCGCACGATTTCGGTGTATCGGTCACAAGGTTTATACACAATCGGCGTTTGTTGTCATTTTTATGCAACATCAGTGTGCAGTCAGCATATTAGAAACTAATGAAAAACTTTAATTTATTGTTTTTCAAACGATAATAAACATGGATAAAAAATGCGCAATTTAACGGC
>JBFELL010000131.1:0-8248 GCA_041552135.1 Gammaproteobacteria bacterium | reverse complement strand
ATCCGCCCGACTGCTTCTTGTGGGTGTAGGAGTCGGCCACCTCCTTGGTGATGGTCTCGCGGTAGGCCACCTGCGGGGCGCCCACCTCGACCTCCACGCCGTAGGTGCGCTTCATGATGTCGACCTTGATGTCGAGGTGCAGTTCGCCCATGCCCTTGAGAATGGTCTCGCCGCTGTCCTGGTCGGTCTCCATGCGGAACGACGGGTCTTCCTTGATCATCTTGCCAAGCGCGATGTCCATCTTCTCGGCCGCGCCCTTGTCATTGGGTGACACGTCGATGGAGATGACCGGGTCCGGGAAGACCATCGGCTCGAGCGTGGCCGGCTCTTTCGGGTCACACAGCGTGTGGCCGGTCTGCACGTTCTTCATGCCGATGACGGCGACGATGTCGCCGGCCTGGGCGCTGTTCAGTTCCTCGCGCGAGTCGGCGTGCATCTCGACGATGCGACCGATGCGTTCGGTCTTGCCGGTGAAGGTGTTGAGCACGGTCATGCCCTTTTCCAGCTTGCCCGAGTAGATACGGATAAAGGTCAGCGCACCGAAGCGGTCGTCCATGATCTTGAATGCCAGTGCGCGCAGCGGCAGGTCGGGGTCGATGTTGGCGAACTTGCCGGTCTCGTTGCCTTCCAGGTCGACTTCCGGCTGCGGCTTGACCTCGGTCGGGTCCGGCAGGAAGTCCACCGTCGCATCCAGCACCAGCTGGATACCCTTGTTCTTGAAGGCCGAACCGCAATAGGTCGGGAAGAAGTCCAGCGCGATGGTGCCCTTGCGGATGCAGCGCTTGAGGTCGTCAATGGACGGCTCGTTGCCTTCCAGGTACTGCTCCAGCAGGTCGTCGTCCTGCTCGACGGCGGTCTCGATCAGCTTCTCGCGCCATTCCTCGATGGCGTCGGCCATGTCGGCCGGCGGTTCCAGCACCTCGTAGGCGGCCGGGTCGCCGGAGTCGTCCCAGACGTAGGCCTTGCGGCTCAGCAGGTCGACGACGCCCTTGAAATCATCCTCGATGCCGATCGGCAGCACCATGACCAGCGGCGTCGCGTCCAGCACGTCCTTGATCTGACCCACCACGCGGTAGAAATCCGCGCCCATGCGGTCGAGCTTGTTGACGAAGATAACGCGCGCGACCTCGGACTCGTTGGCGTAGCGCCAGTTGGTCTCGGACTGTGGCTCGACACCGCCGGAGCCGCAGAAGACGCCGACGCCGCCGTCGAGCACCTTCAGGGAACGGTAGACCTCGATGGTGAAATCGACGTGTCCGGGGGTGTCGATGATGTTCAGGCGATGACCGTTCCACTCGCAGCTGGTGGCAGCCGACTGGATGGTGATGCCGCGCTCCTGCTCCTGCTCCATGAAGTCGGTGGTGGCCTCGCCATCGTGCACTTCACCTGTCTTGTGGATCTTGCCGGTGAGCTTGAGAATGCGTTCCGTGGTCGTTGTCTTGCCGGCATCCACGTGGGCGAAGATGCCGATATTTCTGTAGTTGGCTAAGTCAGTCATTTTCCTGCGTCTCTAGATAATAAGGTTAAGTCATAAATCGACGAGCGCCCTCGACCACGAACCAGGATGGCTGGCACGGCTGGTGTAACACCTGCCCGGATACACGTTTGGGAACACGCGGTTACGTACGGATCAGCGACGCGCGATTATAAACGAATGCGGCAATAAATCCATGACAGCGGTGTCCTGGTGTGGCGGAATGATGACGCGGTTGTCCTTTGGCGCCGAAAATCGGCGATAATCGCCGCTTTTGGGCCCGGATGTGAATCTGTCATGCATGATATTCGCGACCGTATTGCCGATGTCCTGCTGGAGGTGGAGGCCGCACTGCGCACCGGCGGCACGTGGGAAGCGACTGAGCCGCCCGCGGAGGCGCTCAGCCGCGCGACCCCTTTTTGTATCGATACCCTGAGCTTCGAACAGTGGCTGCAGTGGGTCTTCCTGCCACGCATGCAGCACATCCTCGAGCAGTGCCGACCGTTGCCCGGGAAAAGCGGGATTCTCACCTATGCGAAGGAATATCTTGACAAAAATGATCCGATGACGGGACGCCTGTTGCGCCAGATCGGGCGGTTCGATGACCTGATCGCCATCCAGGCCGCCGCCGGGATACCTTGAGCGGGCTTTTCGATGTGCCGAATGGGTCCCAAAGGCCTGCGTTCCCGGGACCCGTGTGCGTGGCGCCGGGCTGGCGCGCCTTTACCCGGCCTGACGTGGCATGTGATATTTCCTGCAGGGTGGCAGCGAATCCGGATGATAGAAAACGCAAAGACGCAAGCTGGGTAAAAAACTGAAAAAAAACGCGTCATGCCCGCGCAGGCGGAAATCCTTTCAAGATTGAAATCCCGGGTTCGCGGATCCCCGCCCGGTCGCTCCGGACATCCTGCCCTCTCGCGATCGCCTGTACATCCTGTGCATCGCGCGGGGATGACAGGGGGCATCTGGATTTTCCCTTGCGTCCTTTGCACCATTGCGGTGGCAGCCCTGACGCTTTTCCCTGCGTCGTGCCCTTTGCCGCACCCCTGACACCGTACGGGAGGTGTCAGCCGGATACTACTGCATTGAAGGACAACTCAGGGCCAGCCGGGACTCGTTGACAAAAATCTCGCTGGCATCACAGTCCTGCCGCACTGCTTTCAGGCTGACCGTCAGGCGTTCCTCGTTGAGTGCACAAATGATATCCGCCAGGCCAATACCGCTGCGCAGGTCGATTACGATGGCCAGGTTCTGGTGCAGGTGCCGGGCCCCCGGGCTGGTGGCCCGGCCTTCGATGGCGTCCTTCCCGTCCGGCTGCGTCGCCTGTACCTGCCTGGCAGGATTCATGACGACATCGATGGCCATGACTTCACCGTCGTCGAAGTACACATGCGTGATGGCATAGTCTTCCGGGGCGGTGTTCAGGAAGGTGAATAGGACCCGGCTGGCGCTCATGTCGGAGATGTTCAGAAAGAATTTCGGCCGGCTGACAGTGGCATCCGTGGTGTTGATGAAGTCCAGCCTGAAGCCGTAGGAAGCCCTGGGTTCATTGACGGTATAAAAAAAGAACCGGGGCACGTTCAATAGGCGTTGATCGACCATATCCTATGACTCTTGTGACGCAAGTCAGGTATTTCATGGTCAACGCTAGCAGATTCGCTTCGTCGCTGATATTGCGGAAACTACGTACAGTGAGGGTGGCGGGCAGGATGGCTGGCAGGCATCTTCCGGCGTGGCGCGGTGTTACTCAGCCGTGCCCGGGCGACTCAGCCGTCAACCATAATGACGCGGATCAGATCTGTGCCGCCGGCCGTCTGGTGGTGCCCGGCCGTGGCGATGACGGTGTCGCCAGTGGCGAGGTAACCGAGTTCCTTGGCGCGCTGCACGGCAAACTCGATCTTCGCCTCATCCGTGCGTTCGCCCTCATAGAGGATCGGGATGACGCCCCAGTTCATCGACAGTTTGCGTGCAACCCGCGATGATGCCGTGATGGCCAGTATCGGACAGTCCGGCCGGTACTTGGATACCAGTCGCGACGTGAAGCCGGTCTCGGTCAGGCTGAAGATGGCCACGGCCTTCAGGTTCTGCGCCATGCTGACCGAGGCCTGGCTGACTGCCTCGGTGATCACGTTGGAGGCCGCCGGCAGGATTTTCTGCAGGTAGCCATACTCGCTCAGCGCGGCCTCGGCGCGCAGCGCCAGGGTCGACATGGTGCTGACCGACTGCACCGGGTACATGCCGGCCGCCGATTCGCCCGACAGCATCACGGCCGAGGTGCCGTCCAGGATCGCGTTGGCGACGTCGCTGGCCTCGGCGCGGGTCGGCTTCGGGTTGTGTTCCATGGAGGCCAGCATCTGGGTGGCCGTGATGACCGGCTTGCCATTGCTGACGGTGGTGCGGATGATTTTCTTCTGTGCGCTGGGGACGTCGGCCAGCGGCAGTTCCACGCCGAGGTCGCCGCGCGCCACCATGATGCCGTCTGCGGCCGCAACGATGGCATCCAGGTTGTCAATGCCGGCCTTGTTCTCGATCTTGGCAATGATCGGGATGCTGGCATCCTTCTCGACGAGAATTTCCCGCATGGTGAAGATGTCTTCCGCACTCTGTATGAAGGAGGCGGCGATGTAGTCGGCGTCGTTTTCCGCCGCGAAGCCGAGTTCCCTGAGTACATCATCGCGGTTTTCCGGGCTGACGGCGGTGATAGCGAGGCGAGTCTCCGGCAGGTTGACGCTCTTGCTGTTGCCCAGCCGGCCGCCGTGTATGACGACACAGTGAATGACGTTATCCTCGACCTGCCTGGCCTCGAGTTCGATCGCGCCATCGTCCAGCAGGATGGGCGTGCCGGGCTGGACTTCCACGGCCAGGTGGCTGTAGGTGACCGAGACGCCCTCGTCATTACCCTCCCGGTCGTCCATATACAGCCTGAAGACATCGTCGGGCTCCAGGTCCACCTTGCCGCCGGCAAGCATGCGGGTGCGAATCTCGATGCCGCGCGTGTCGATCATGATGGCGATGTGGCGACCTATCTCGTCGGCCACCGAGCGCAGCAGATCGAGGCGCGCCTTGTGCTCTTCCAGGGTGCCGTGGGAGAGGTTCAGCCGGGCCACGTTCATGCCGGCGTTGATCATCGCCTTTATGATGTCCGGCGAGTCACTGGCGGGCCCGATCGTCGCTACGATCTTGGTCCGGCGGGGCTTGGCGGGATACTGTGCTGGGATAGGCATGGGACGGAGGATTTTACACGGATGTCGGCCGTTTGGGTTGCCCGAGGTCGAGAAATTGCGAAAAAATTCCCGTTGTCGAATTGATCGGTGGCATGGCGGCTTTCCCCGGGCTGCGTAATACTATCAACAGGACAAGGGACAGCCGGCATGGGATTTCCGTGGCAATTCTTCAGGCTGTTGTTGGCGGCCCTGCTGCTGGCCGCGCTGCCCGGTATAGCGGGCGGCATGCAGCCCTGCTCGGCCTTCCGCGACGGCAAGGTCGATCCGACGCTCCTTGACATCATGCTCACGGCGGCGGATGACGGGCGGCTGTATCGCATCGAGACCGACAGGTCCGAGTTCGGTTTCACCGTCACCAGTTCGCTGAAAGAGGTCAGGGGACAATTCCACCAGGTGCAGGGCGGCATGGCCGTGGACACCCTGGGGCTCGAGCAGGACCAGATCCTGGTGGCCATCCGCACGGAAAGCCTGGATGCGAACGGCGTGGTCATCGAGAACATGCTGCGTGGCGTGAGTTTCTTCGACGTCGAGCAGTACCCGGAGATCCTGTTCGTCAGCACCCGCTTCGAGTGGGTGACGCAGACCAGGGCAACGCTTATCGGCGACCTGACGTTGCACGGTGTGACCCGGCCGGTGACCTTCGACGTGCGGTTGACGAACGTCTTCGGAGAACACGCCGATGACACTGATACCATCCTCGTCAGGGCCACCTCGTCCATCAGGCGCTCCGAGTTCGGCATGACCTCCATCCCCTCGGTCGTCGATGACGAGGTGCGGCTCGGCATGAATGTCCAGGCCAGAAAATACTACGCGACCGCGGGTATCGAGTAGGCGTTGTCGCGCTCAGCCAGCCGCCTCCGGCCACACACCATGAAGACGCTGCGAACCGCCGCCGCTGGCTGTGCTTCAGGCCGCCAGCGGTTCTGCTACGGTCCTGAGCACGTCCTGCTTGCGTTCCCGTACCGAGCGGCACAACGTGCCGTAGTCCACACCTGCCGACTCGAACAGACCCTCCAGATCCAGCCCCATACCCTGGAGCATGCGGTTCAGCGCGTCGATGCGTTGTGATGCCCAGACCGGGAATGCCGTGCGCTCGCCGGGCGGCAACTGTGCGAGTTCGTGCTTCAGGCGACTGATGCCGAAGGCAATATGATCCAGTTCGTCCTGCAGCGGGACGCGCAGTGATTCACGGGTGCCGGGGTCGGCCAGCGGCACGACCTTCTCGACGGCATCGCTGCCCAGCGCCTCGACGCACAGGTACATGTCGGTGAGAAACTCCAGCCAGTCAAGCTGGCGGAAATGCGCCAGGATGGCGTTCTCCTGTGCGGGTGATATGACCGGTGTCTGCGGTGTGCCGAATTGTTCCATCCAGTCATGCTGGATGGCCACGTGGCGGGATTCGTCGCCGACCTGTTTGGCCAGTGCGAGTTTGGCTGCCTCGTCCGGTGCGCTGGCAATACGCTCGGCGCAGGCCTCCATGATCAGGCGGTCGACCTGGGTGTAGAGGACCAGCAGCTGGCCCATGGCGTGGCGGTAGGTGGTATCGCTGGTGGTTTTATCCTGTTTCATCGTTCAATCCTCCGAGGGTTGGGGATGCCCCAGCTGGTGTCGGGGCGGCGGAACTTGATACGACTGATCCGGCGCATGGCCGGGTAACGCAGCAGCCGCCACAGCGGGCCCGAGATGCCAAGCCCGCGCAGCACGCGCTGGCTGACAGGCAGCAGTGGCGGTTCCAGTCCGGGCAATACCCAGTTACCTGCCTCGGCGGCCTGCCGCTGCAGGTGGCCGGGCAGGAATCCGGCGATGTCCGGCTCGATATAAAAGGTCGGCCTGAGGCCGATGTCGCTGCCGCGGATCCTGCCCGCGGCGACCAGCCGGTCTGAGAGCGGGGTGCCGGGATACAGTCGCACACCGGTCATGGCAACCACGGCGGTGGGCCTGATCTGTCGCATGACCCGGCAGGTATTGCGAATGCTGGCCCGAGTCTCCCCCGGTGCGCCGAAGATCAGGGTGTGGCATACCCGCAGGCCGGCCTCGAGACAATGGGCGTTTGCCTCGATGACGGCATCGGCCCCGAAGGACTTGTCCAGGCGCTGCAACTGGGCGTCATCGGCAGCGTCGCTGCCCAGTTCGACGCCTTCACAGCCGGCGCGCGCCATGAGCCTGGCCTGGCGGCGGTCCAGCTTGACGGGTGTGGCGTAGCAGCTCCAGCGCAGCCGCAGGCCGCGGTGCAGGATCTCCTCGCAGATGGCCTCAACGTGGCCGCGCGGGAAGTTCAGGATGGCATCGACGAAAAACAGCGGATGCGGTCCATAGTCCCGTTGCAGTGCCCCGATTTCATCGACGACATCCGCCGCCGGCCGGCTGCGGAAACGGTTACCCTCGAGCAGTGGATAGGTGCAGTAGTTGCACCTGAAGACGCAGCCACGCTTGGTTTGCAGATTGCCGGTGCCGCCGCGGCGGATGTAGCGACCGTAATCGAACAGCTGACGATCCGGCCACAGGCCGTCGTCCCAGTGCCGGGACAGGGGGCGCTGCAGTGTGACGGGGCAGGGGGCGGTGCTGCGGTCTGCATCGCGCCTGACCAGTCCCGGCAACGGCCCCGGGTCGAGGCCGCTGTCCAGCGAGGCCAGCAGGCTGACGAAGTCCCCTTCCGCCTCGCCACGGATGCCCCAGTCACCGCCGAGTGCCTGCAGGTATTCATCCGGCAGGATGGAGTAGCCCGAACCGCCGAGTATGACCGCGGCATTACAGCTGTGTCTCACCGTGGCAACCACCTGCCGGTGCCAGCCGAGGTAGTCTGTTGTGCGCGGCCAGGCCGCGTTGTCGACATTGCGCAGCGACAGGCCGATCGCAGCGGGCCGGAAGGTGCGGATTGTGCGCCGGAGTGTCTCCAGCGGGCGGCGGCCGAAGCACAGGTCGGCAACGGCGACCTCGTGGTGTGCCTGCCGCGCGGCCGCGGCGACATAGGCCAGGCCCAGCGGGAAGATCGGATCGGGGATGTGCTCCCGGTTGGCAGATACCAGCAGAATGCGCATGTGTCTGGCTACCCCGGTATGTGCCTATCTGACGACAAGTGTGCCCTGCATGCCGCGGTCGCGATGGCTCTTCATGAACGGCAGCTTCTTGTTGCAGTACCAGGTGTAGGTACCGGGCTGTTGCGGGTCGAGACGGATGCGGGCTGAATTGCCGGCGCCGATGTCGGTATCCACGTCCAGTCCCGCGGGCTGATCGACAAGCGTGAAATTGTGTGGTGTTATGCCGTCTGTGTTGGTCACGTGCAGGACGATGGTTTCACCGCTGTCCATTTCAATGACATCCGGTGCGTAATGGTAGTCCCCCATGGTGATGGCAATTTCCCTTGGCGGCTCCAGTCCACGAACCGTGCAGGGCAGCAGGAGCAACAGTGCCGGCAGCAACGTGGAAAATCCCGATGCCGGTCGTTTCGGATTATGAAATGTATGCATACACCCCCCCTTTGTGTTGCGACAGCACCGGCGGCCGCGGCCGTCTTCTGGGTATGCCGGACATTATGAAATATAGACCGTTT
>JBFELL010000130.1:0-8248 GCA_041552135.1 Gammaproteobacteria bacterium | reverse complement strand
GCGAGAAAATTTATCAACAATCGCGCCGGGGGCGGCGCTCCTACAGGCGTACAAAGGTCACGTCCCCGCCACTGGTGATGGTTACCGGCCCGTCGCCGGGCGTGGCCTGGTACAGCTCGCCGTCCAGTGTCCACATGCCGTCCATGGTCAGCCGGATGCGCTCGGCATTGTGGCTGTAATAGCCGTTTGCCTCCGTCACGTGGCGGTTGGGCCTGCCGCGCAGCAGCGCGGGCAGGTTGCGCAGGAAGCGGCCGGCAGGGTCCAGCACCAGGGTGGCATGCAGCGGGGCGGTCTCCTTGCCCCAGTAAGGCCGCAATCCCAGAAACAGCCGGTCCAGGCTGCTGACCAGCATGATCAGGATTTCGCGCATCGGGTTTGCCGGGTCGTCGTTGCGCTGCACGGCCATCGCAACAGGCTGCAGGAAACGGCGGTCGCGCCTGGCGATGCCCCAGATGGTCCTGAGCATTGCCAGCCCCGGGCCGATCTCGTTGCCGACGCCCTTTGTGTGTACGTTGCTGCGGCAGTATTCAATGCCCTGCATGATGGCGCCGGCGCCGAAGAACATGCCGCAGACCGCGGCCTGGCCGTCGCCGCCGGTGACCCGCAGCACGGGGCGCTGCAGGGTTTCAAACGACGTCTGCGCACCGGTGCTCCATTCACACAGCCGCCGGACGGCCTTCACCAGGTTGCCGCGCAGGCCGACATCACCGGCGTTCATGTTGGTGGTGCCGCCGGGCAGCAGGGCAAGTCGTGGCAGGGTGGCAAAGGGCCGCTGGACCAGTAACTCGGTCAGGATGCGGGCAATGGTGCCGTCACCGCCGTTGATGGCCAGTACATCGATCGGCCGACTGCCAAATTCGGCCAGCACGGCCGGTATCTCGCCGGCGCCCTGTGTCGGTCGATGGTGCACATTGGGGTAATCTGCGACAATGCGGCAAATGGCATCCAGCTGCTTCCGGTTGCGGCCGCTGTGCGGGTTGCTGATGAGCCCGACGGTCAGTTGCCCGTTCGGCTGCGGTGCTGTGTGATGCGAGGTATCCATGGTTGTCGGGCGGAAAGTGTACCGGTTCCCGGCCCGCAAGTCGCAGGCTGCGGCATCACCAGGCAGCACCGGTTCGCCAACAGCGGGCGTCGCCTGCAAGTACCAGACTGAATGAAAGACTCCCTTTTTTTCGCGCAAGTCTCTGACCCGCACCTGACATCCCTGGAGCAGGTGGACTGGCGCGATCTTGTCAACAAGCGCGTGCTGGGCTACCTGTCCTGGCGCCGGCGCCGGCGCAATGAGCACCGCAGCGAGGTGCTGGACGCACTGCGGGAAGATCTCGAACAGGCGGCGCCCGAGCACATCGCCGTGACCGGCGACCTGACGCACATTGGCCTGCCGGCCGAGTTCCGCGAGGCGCGAGGCTGGCTGGAGGCACTGGGCGAGCCGCACAAGGTGACGGTCGTGCCCGGCAACCACGATGCCTACGTCACTGCCGGCTGGAGCGACAGCTTTGCCCACTGGCGCGAGTATCTCGAGTCGGATGATCCCACGGCCGGCAGTTCCGGCGCCCCGGCAGAGGGTACCTTTCCGAGCCTGCGCATCCGTGGACCCGTGGCACTGATCGGGTTGTCTACGGCGCGCCCCTCGGCCCCCTTCATGGCAACCGGCTCACTCGGTGGCCGGCAGCTGCAGCGGCTTGGCGAGCTGCTGGAGGGTACCGGCCGGCAGGGTCTGTTCCGGGTCGTGCTGCTGCATCACCCGCCGGTGCCGGGCGAGGAGAAATGGCGCAAGCGGCTGACCGATGCCGGGCGCTTGTGCGAGGTCATAGCAAGGCAGGGCGCGGAACTGGTGCTGCACGGGCACCAGCACCGGCCGGTGCACAGCCTGATCGAGATCCCCGGCACGCATGTCCCGGTGTTCGGGATCCCGTCGGCCTCGTCCGTCGGTCCGCGTCCCGGTCGTGTCGCTCAGTATCACCTTTACACAGTGCGGCACACGGCGGGTAGCTGGGCGCTGGATATCGCGGTGCGGGCGTACGAGTCCGGTAGCGGGCAGTTCAGTGAAGTCAGTCGCAGCCGCCTCGACATCCGCCGCTGACCATCAATGTAGTACCGTAGCCTCATGTCGGATTACGGCCTTTGGCCTGATCCGACCTGCGTGACTGCCAGTGATGCTCAGCCTCTTCGGCCTGATCCGACCTACGTGACTGCCAGGCCGATGCGGGGGTGTTCAGCGAGGTCAGCTGTCTGAGTCTCGAAATCAACCGGCAGTAGCTGCTTGTCGTCCGGGTGGCGAATGCATTCGCCCCTGCACGTGAGGTATGCGCCTGCCCGCAGGAGCGGCTTCAGCCGCGATAGGGGGTGCCCGGTCGCGAATGAATTCGCTTCTACGCGTCATGCATTACGGCAGGACAAGGCCTCAGGTCTTGCTGGTCAGCTTCTCCTGTACGAGGTAGTGATCCCTGACCGAGTCCACGTCGACGGCGGCCTCGGCATACGGCAGGATGATGGCGCGGATGCGCAGGTCGAATTTTCGTGACAGGCTGTCCAGTGCCTCATCAAGGGTCAGGAGCCCCAGCAGGTAGCGGATAACGGCGCCCCAGCCAAGCAGCCGGATCATCTTGAGCGGGTTCTTGCGGTCGCTTTCCACCTGGCGCCAGTGGTTGGGGAAGGCGCGCGCATGGGGCGTCAGGAAGGCAAACAGGTTGCAGCCGCAGTAGGCTCCGCCCTTGAATCGCAGCACGGTCTTTTTCATTCCCGGAAAGGCCTGCTGCACCTCGTTGTACGGGGCCAGGGCGACAGTCAGGTCAGCATCGCTCGCGGCGCTTTCACGGCAGAAGTGGTCGATGATCCTGGCGCTGAGCAACGGGTGGTCGGCCGTGGTGATCAGCACCGGTGTGGCGCGGTCGATCCGGTCCATGGCGTGGCTGGCGCTGGCGCTGGGCGAGGTGCGCGGCTCGCACCAGTCGATTTCGCCGGTCTCGACCAGCTGGTTCACCTCCGGTTCGATGGCCAGCTGCTCCGGCTTCGGGCCTGACAGCATCCGGCCGTTGATGGACTCCGCCGCATCGAGTGCAGCGAGCACGCGCAGGACCATGGGGATGCCGTCGATCTCGATCATGGCCTTGCAGCAGGCCTCGGATTGCGCCAGCAGCGGGTCGGTGGCACCCCGGTCTCCGGCCAGCACCAGGGCCAGGAAGCTGCCTTGTGGTGTCGCGTCGCGCATTCCGGTCAGAGTGTCTTCTCGTAGATGCGATAGCGCTTGCTGACGGTGCCGCCGCAGGACTCGATGATGCTGCGCATGCCGCTGTTGCCTTCCAGTATCCAGGACATCTCGACGTTGCGTATGCCGCGCCTGGTCAGGTTCCAGCGCACGGCGTCGACGATCCTGAACGTCAGCGCTGCGCCGAACGCGGTGTTGTGAAACTCCCGGCGTACCCCCATGAGCGGCACGCGTGCCGTGTGCGGGTGGCGGACCTTCAGGCGCCACAGCAGCTTCAGCCAGCCGAACGGCAGCAACCGGCCATCGAGGTCGCGGATTACCTCGTTGATGTTCGGCATGGCGACGATCATGGCGACCGGGCGGCCGTCGATTTCGGCAATCTGCACAAAGCTGTCGTCAACCAGCAGCGTCAGCAGTTCGCCAATGTCGGCGAATTCGGCTGCCGTGAAGGGCACGAAGCCCCAGTTCTCCTGCCAGGCATCATTGAAGATGTCGCGCAGGATTTCCAGTTCCTGTTTCAGTTGCCTGCGCCGCAGGCAACGGACCTCGACATGGCGGGTTTCCCGCTCCAGCAGGCGGGTCATGATCCGCGGCGCCTCGAAGCTCGGGTTGATTTCATAGGCCAGCAGGTCGGTGGCCTGGCGGTAGCCGGCGGCCTCGACGTGTGGGCCATACCAGGGGCGCGCGTGGCCCATCATGATGAAGGGCGGGCTCCCGAAGCCCTCGACCAGCAGGCCGCATTCCTCGTTGATGGACAGGTTGAAGGGACCGCGGATGGTGTGGATGCCCTGCTCCCTGAGCCACTCTTCCGCCGTCGTCAGCAGCCGGGCGAACAGCGCGGGATCGTCGCCGGCCTCCAGCATGCCGAAGTAGCCAACCGCCTCTCCGTGCTGTTTCCGGTACAGGTCATCGATCTGGGCACTGATGCGCCCGACAATCCCGCCATTGCGCTGTGCCGTCCAGGCCTGCCAGCGGGCATGTTCGAAAAACGGGTTCTTCTCGCTCAGGCGCTGCTTCTGTTCAAACCGCAGCGGCGCCACCCAGTTGGGGTCGTCACGGTAGAAGCCCGCCGCGGCAGAGATGAACTTGCCCAGCTGCCGCTTACCGGATACCGGGTTGATGCGGATGGCGTCGGCACTCGGGCTGTTCATGGTGGCTGAAGGGTTTGTTTTTGGTGGCCGGTAAACCCGGCAAATCATACAGGATGTATCTGCCTGGCAAAGGGCGTGGATCTACAGCCCCAGGGGGCGCTTTCCGCGCCGGTTTGGGGCGACATGCACCATATTGGTGCATGCATGTGTATTGGCTGTGAGCTGAAAGGCTGATAAGTCGCTGATTTGAATGTCGCTTTAGCTGGCACGAAATATGCTAGATAGTTTTGATGACGTGTGAGGATTCAGGTCCGGGCGCCGTCACCCTCGGTTCAGTTTGATGCGGGGGAAGCACGCGATTTCGCCTTGTTGTGTTTTTACTACAGGGGCGACGCGAAATGCGACATTCTGAAAAATCTTTGTAAAGGTATTGTGTTTTCATGTTTTTCAGGCAATAATGCGCACCACAATGTACCGGAAAAGCCACTCGCAAAACGGGAAACGTTGTTAATAGACCACGGGTTGCGGTGAACTGAAACGGTGTATTTGCTTTGACGGGACCATGCTTGCCTCGTGATTGTTGTACGGCTTTCTGGTTAAATACGGCACATTTTGTGGCTAAATCGGTTTGTAACCTGTCGTGAGCTAGACAGGTACCTGGTTTCCAACATCCAACAAGGGACACCTTCTGTTTTGGATACACAATCGACACCAACATTGCACGATCTGCCGTTTCGTGCCGCCGACTTTTTCACCCTGTCCGAGGCGCTGGACTATGCCGCGCAGGGTGAGACCGGTGCAAACTTCTATACCGGCAGGGGCGAGCTGTACGCCACGCTTCCGTACGCGGAACTGCGTGCGAGTGCCCGCGTGCTCGCCCGCAAACTGCTGGGTATGGGACTGGAAAAGGGCGACCACGTCGCGCTTATAGCCGAAACCAACCCTGAATTCCTGCAGTTCTTTTTTGCCTGCCAGTATGCCGGCCTGGTGCCGGTTGCCCTGCCCGCGTCGATCAAGCTTGGCGGGCACGCGGCCTACGTCACGCAGCTCAGTGGTCTCCTGAAGAGCAGTCAGGCGGTTATCGCCATGGCGCCGGAGGGCTATGTCCCCTACCTTGAAGAGGCCGGTGAAGGACTGGGCCTGCGCCTGGTCGGTTCACCGGATGCCTTCAACCGCCTTCCAGAAGCGGAGGTAACATTCCCGGAGTCTGATCCCGAAGATGTAGCCTATATCCAGTACACCTCGGGCAGCACAAAATTCCCGCGCGGCGTCGTCATCAAGCAGCGCTCCGTGATGAGCAACCTGGGCGGCATTATCCGTCATGGTGTCAAGATCGGCCCGGGCGATCGCTGCTTCTCCTGGCTGCCGTTCTATCATGACATGGGTCTCGTCGGCCTCGTGCTGGTGCCGGTGGCTTCGCAGATGTCGGTGGACTATCTGGATACACGCGAATTCGCCATGCGTCCGCGCCAGTGGCTTAACCTGATGACGCGCACCAGGGCGACGATTTCATTCAGTCCGCCGTTCGGCTACGAGCTGTGCACGCGCCGCCTGCGTGAGGGCGAGGCCGCGAAATACGATCTCAGCAACTGGCGTGTTGCCGGTGTCGGTGCGGAGATGATCCGTTCCGAAACGCTGGAGCGCTTTGCCAGGGCGCTGGCGCCGGCCGGCTTCAACGAAAAGGCCTTCCTTGCCTGCTACGGCATGGCCGAGTGTTCGCTGGCGGTCAGCTTTGCCCCGCTGCACGAGGCGCATTCGACCGACTGTGTCGATGGCGACTACCATGCCGACTGCCAGAAGGCGCTGCCGATTACCGAGGTCGAGAGCCCCGGCCGGGCACGCTGTTTTGTCGAGTGCGGCGAACCGCTGCCGGAATACGAAGTCGAGGTTCGCAACGAGGACGGCAACGTCCTGCCGGATCGTCACAGCGGCACCATCTACGTGCGCGGGCCAAGCGTCATGTCCGGCTATTTCAATGCGCCGGAAGATACCGCGAGGTCGCTGTCCGCGGACGGCTGGCTGAACACCGGAGACATCGGCTACCGCGTCGAGGGCCGGCTGATCATTACCGGTCGCGAAAAGGACCTCATCATTATCAATGGCCGCAACATCTGGCCGCAGGACCTCGAGTACCTGGCCGAGCAGCAGCCGGAAGTGAATATCGGCGACGCGCTGGCATTCTCCGTGCCGGCGCCGGATGGCGAGGAAGTCTGTGTGCTGGTGGTGCAGTGCCGCGACTCCGACAGCGATGTCCGCGCCAGCCTGATCGACCGGCTGAAGCGCCTGGTACATCTCGAGCTCGGCATTGACACCTATATCGAACTGGTGCCGTCGCACACCCTGCCGCGCACTTCGTCCGGCAAGCTGTCGCGTTCCAAGGCACGCCAGCAGTTCATCGCACGGCACGACCCGGTACAGCTGGTTCCGGCCGCCGCCGTTGCCGACAAGCCGGCAGGTGTCGTGGAGCTGAAACACGGTACGGCCTGAAACCTTTTTACGTGTGCAATGCAAGATAAATTGACCGGCCTCTGGCCGGTTATTTTTTGTCTGCATGCCGGAACGCTTCGGCATTCCGTGATCGCAACTGAATTGGCTCCCGGGGATTATTGAGTGTATTGAGATTTTTTATTTGCAGGGGCGGCACCCCTGCAGGCAATAGCCACGTTTTCATGATCCCATTGCGATTGAATGCACTCCTGCCAGCGAAATAACAGCATGATTTACACATGACGCAAACCATCGCCATCACCGGGGCCACCGGTTTCATTGGCAGGCGTATCTGCAGCGAACTGCTGCAGGCCGGATACCGGGTGCGTGCCCTGGTGCGTACCCCGCGAAAGGCCAGGGAGTTGCTGCCGGTGAGGATCGAGCTGGTAGAGAGCAGTCTTGCTGATGCCGGTCGCCTTGAGGCGCTGGTGGAGGGTGCGGATGCCGTAGTGCATTGTGCCGGTGCCGTGCGCGGCGCCACGCGCGAGCAGTTCGACCGGGTGAATGTCGATGGCCTCCGTTCGCTGCTGCGTGCCTGCGAATCACAGCACATACCGCCCCGGCTGCTGTCGCTGTCCTCCCTTGCCGCGCGGGAACCCGCGCTCTCGCATTACGCCGCCAGCAAGCGCGAGGGCGAGCAGGTGCTTGCCGCAGAGGCGAAGCGGGTTCAATGGATTGCGCTGCGACCGCCAGCGGTCTACGGTCCCGGTGATACCGAGTTGCTGCCGCTGTTCCGTGCCATGGCAAAGGGCTTTGCGCCCGTGCCGGGTGCACCGGATGCGCGTTTCTCCATGCTGTTTGTCGACGACCTGGTTGCTGCGGTGCTGGCCTGGCTGCATGGCGGCGCGGTTGGCAGCGGCGTCTATACGCTGGAGGACGGGCAGGCCGGCGGCTATGACTGGCAGGCGGTGGCGGACGCCGTGAGCGGTATCTGCAACAGGCGCGTGCGCCTGATACCGGTACCGGGCTGGTTGCTGGATATCGTGGCAAGGCTTAACAGCCTTGCTGCCCGGATGATCGGTTATGCTCCCATGCTGACACCGGAGAAACTGCGTGAACTGCGCCACCCTGACTGGGTGTGCGACAGCGAGGCCTTGCGCTCGGAGATTGACTGGCAACCACAGTATCAACTGGAGGCCGGATTGCGGGCGACGCCGGGGTGGCCGGGTTATGGCAGGAAACAGGGTGAGGACTAATGTGATGATGTCTTGCGATGCCGTAAATTTCCCCGGCAGGAAGGTGATCTCTGCAGGAGCGCCGCCCCCGGTGCGATTGACCTCGCATCGCATCGCGGCGAGGGCGGCGCTCCTGCGGATTAGTAATGTTGATTTTCCGGCAATCCGGTGCTGTTGCCCATTGAGGAAAACCGTTGGGAGTCGAGATACGTCCTGAACGCTGCTGCTGTTCGACTGGAAGGTCGGGTGTATATGCTTTATCGTGCCTTTGGGGAAGACGAGATATC
>JBFELL010000129.1:0-8286 GCA_041552135.1 Gammaproteobacteria bacterium | reverse complement strand
TGGTAAATTGGCATGATCTCCTGCCATTCCGCGAGCCGCTTGTGCTGGCGGTTGATCCTGCCGATCAGGGTATTGAACTTTTTCTGCGCGGGAGTGAGCCTGGCCTCTTGCTTACTGGTGCTGATCCGCAACGATTGGGAGGAGGATGTCGCCATTGGAGATTCTTGAGTACCGTGGATATGTTGTTGAACTGTGACGTTACATTATCTCATTGAGCCTTCATAGGCAGACAGGATCGGGAGATTGGTATGAACTACCCTGGCCGCAACAGCCAGTATGGCCGCGCATAGCAGTATAAAGAATAAGTGACGCATGGTAGATCCCGCTTTGTTGTCTCCTGAGCGGCTAGATTAGCGTTGTTTCATGCGTAATATCTTATTAGGGAAGGTTTCGTTCAGGAACGAGATCATCTAAAGAATCTTTTTCAGGTAAGAATTCCAAATTATGACACATGTTCTAGCGTGACCATATCGTGACCGACTCCTGTCATCTCGTGTCCACTCCTGTCCACTTGTGGCAACTTAGTGCGGGGCCGGCGTGCATAAGTTGCTGAAAATGCAGGGCACAGAAAATGCCACTGGGGCCTGAAAATCCCCGTGTCGGAAGTTCGATTCTGTCCCTGGCCACCATTAACCCTGTTGCAGACTTTCACGATGATTGCTGCAATCAGGATCGACGGCCTGTAGCGCTCCTGTACAGACTGGCTTCAGGCACGTAACGCAAGCCTGCAGTGCAACGCGCCCAGCCCCGCAAGGATACCGATCCAGGACTGCATTCTGTCCAGTCGCGACGGGTAGCGGTAATTCGACCTGCGCTGCCGGTACCCTGATGGCAACGCATCTCATGCCGCGGTTCAACCCTTGAACTTGACCAGTCGGGTTACCTGGATGTCGGAGATGAACACGACTCCGGAGTGCTTGTTGAAATAGGGCGCAAAACCTTCGAGTAACGGATTGACCAGCTCCTCGGGGACGGCGGCAATGATCATGATGAGGACATCATCCTCGTTGAACATCAGGTGCCCCTCGTGAAAGCCGTGACTGCCCTTGCCGGAGAGATTGTTGATGATCGTGTAGCCCTTCACGCCGGCGCGATCAAGCAGGTCCGTGGCGAATTCCTGCCCCTCGCCTTCCAGGATGATCTCGAGTTTCTTGAGCGGACTGAAATTAAGATTTTTCATGATGCTGGATTTTCCTCGGAATTGCCCGTATGAGGGGTTTCTGACAATGGTTCGTTACGCCACTCGCCCTCATCCAGGATGTGCATGGTCATGGCATTGACATCGGCTACCATCAACCTGATCCAGCCGTTGCTGGTCAGGCTCTTCACGGTTGCGACACTGTTGATGGCGCTTTGTACATGTGCCAGTGGTGCCTCGATCAGCGTAATCAGCCGATGCGGAACGTGATAGGGCCGGCCGTCTTTCAGAACCGTCTGTGATGGCAGGCCGGTCCGCAGGTCGCTCAGGTTGCCGCTCATCACGCCAAGGCGCCCTGCGACATTGTGATAGACCTTGCTGCCACTGCCGAAACGCTCGTTGTCGACGGTCGAGAAATAATGTTCCATGTTGATCCACTGTGCGACCACCAGCGGCCCGGTGAGAATGGTCTCCAGCAGGAGCTGTTTCGGATCGATGCGATAATCGTATGAATGCAGGAAGGCACGCCCGTCCAGTGACAGGCGCTGCGTCAGGTGGCGTCGCGCGATTACGAACCAGGCATTGCCCGAGAGTCCCCACTCCGGCCGAACCTGGGACCAGTCCATGGCATTGCGATGCACACGGCGTCGGGCCGCCGACACACTGAGTTTGTCGGCCGGGTCACGTTCCAGGGTTGCTGCACGTTCCTGCGCACTCAGCCGGGACGCGGCATTCAGACCGCTGAGCAGCCGGTCTATGTAAATCAGGTGCGATGGCGGCAGCAGTTCCAGATTATGCACGCGTACTGTGTCGGTGGTGGTGTTGTGCAGCGCCACCACGAAGCGGGTGTCGTCCGGGATCAGGATGCCCTGCCGGCGCAACTCACGCCGCACCTCGGGCTTGTTCGCCATCTGGGCCAGTACACGCGCACTTACCAGGCCGTGGTTGCCGCCGCAGGCGCCGCAATCGAGCGCCGACTCGAACGGATTGTTCTCGGAGGTGCTGCCATGTCCGATCAGCAGGACGAATCGGGAGAAATCCGTTGTCAGGCCGATCGCGCGCAGTGCCTGACCGACATACATGATCTGCTCATCGAGCGTGAAGCCTATGCGACCGAGCCGGTTTAGCTGCAACCGCGCGTAAGGCAGGTTGATGCGATAATCATGGCGCAGGCTCTGGATGAATTCGCGCTCCTGTTTTTCGTCGAGTTCCAGGTCCTTCGCCAGTTGCGTACGCCCTGTCTGCCTGCCGAGTGCCGACTCGCGCATTTCGCGGATAATGTCGTCGGTGATGTTCTCGCGCGTCAGCCCGAAGCTGTGTTTGATGGCCGTGACTATCATGGTGCGTTGTACCGCGCGGATGATCGAGTCTGCCTGTTCGCGGTCGAGTTTCTCCAGCAGTAGACGGGTCACGGGACGCTCCGAGTGCAGGTGCCTGCGCCAGCGTGTGTAGGTCTCCGGGGCAAGGGTCTTGCCAACCATGTCGAAGCCGAACAGCAGGCCGATCGCCTCGACGGTCACGAAAGGTGTGAGCACCGATTCCTTGAGTTCGTGCATCACATTCCCTAGTGTGCTCAGCGTGACATCGGAGTCACTGCTGGTGAAGCTGATCTCCGTCACCAGGTTGCGCGGTGTGATCAGTACAGGGCAGATATGTGTCTCGCTGCCCTTGCCCAGTTCCATGAAGCTGACCGGCACGCCGAAGAAACCGGCGATGCCGAAGGTCTGGTAGTCACCGACCGCCTCGAGGTGCCGGCGTATACGTTCCGAGCGGGTATCGATGCAGAACAGTGCCTGTGCGAACGGGCGTTTCTCGCGTGGCCTGGGCTTGCCGGTCGTCACGCCCCGCGTCAGCCGTTGTATGGAACGCGACTCCATGGCACGCAGCCACAGCATGCCCTCCTGTCGTTCGAACTCTGCCAGCGACAGTAGCAGGCTGTCGAGCGCCTCGACCGGCAGCTTCTCGAGCGCAGTGCTGGCATCAAACCGCGCTGCCAGATCGCGCAGTACCCGTGCCTGGCAATGTGCCTCGTCATGGCGCTTGCAGCCAATGTACTCGTCAAATATGCGTGACAGGCGCGACTGCCCGCCTAGCGCAATCGCCTGTTCCACTCTCTGCGCTATGGCCGGCACAATCGCGCCGCTATGCAGTTCATGGCGCAGGAAGATCTCCTGTGTATGGCTGTCGACGGCTGCAGCGATGGCGGACTGCGTATGTGCGATGCGGTCCAGCCGGCGCTCATCGAGTATGGCTATCGCAAGGGTCAGTCGTACCGCCATGAAGTCGACCAGGTCGGCGGGAAAACGCTGTCCCCAGTAGTAGTGCTTGGCGCCGGCACGCCAGCGGATGAAGCCGGTCCAGCCATGCAGGTGTGCCAGTTCGCGGGTGAAATAATCAATCCACTGATCTTCCGGGATCTCGAAACGGTTCAGCACGTGGGAGATGATGCCTTCGGGCGTGTCCTCCTGTTCGAGGATGCGGTTGATGTGCAGGCCGCGCAGGAAAAAACGCCCATTGCGACGCGCCAGATTGCGCCAGGCAGTGAAGAAACCGGTCTCGCGCTCCGGCAAGCCCCAGGATGACTGGCCCTCGTCGAAAAAATCCAGGCAGCTCTTGATCACCAGTTCGTCCAGTTCGACACCGATGTTCGAGCCGTAGATGGCGTCGACGGATTCATACACCGGGCGGTCACCCAGGAGCCTGCCCTTCAGGTATCCGGCGAGGGCCTCGATGTCGATGCCGAACGGGTCGACCGGCTTGCCGTGCAGGACAGCATGTACGGCAGTACTGTCGGCCAGCGTGCGCGGATGCGAGACAGGGTGCGGTACATCCGTCAGCAGCCTGAGGAGCCAGGCCTGCAGGTCGATGCCGGGCAGCGGTACACGTGTCGCGACAAATTCGGTGACCTCACGCTCCAGCGTTGCGCGGTCTACCGCGTCTTCCGCCACCAGGCGCTGGTACTCCGCTCGCGACAGGAATGCACGTGCCCTGAACAGTTCGGCACCCCGCGTCGCGGCAGCATGGAACGTCAGGTGTTCGAGTCCATGCAGCGGGTTGTGATGAATAAAGGTCCGCATCGGCCAGAACAGCGGCAGCGGTTCAGCCGCCACATGGATCATGCTGCGGATCTTCAGTCGGGTTCCCAGGCCGAGGCTCACAGCAGGTCTCCGGTGAGCAGCACGCCGGTCAATACCAGCGCCATGAATACCATTGCCAGACCCCAGCTCGATGGCAGACCGATATCCTGCACATTGCAGCCCTGTGCGGGTGTGCCGACGACAAACCCCTGTATCAGTCGCGCGGCCGCCCAGCTCCATAGCAGCCAGACGACCAGCATCCCGATCATGTTTATCGGTGACGCCAGCATCAGCACCGATAGCAGGGTGAAAAAAGCGGGAAACGGCGGCGTGGCGACGGCCGCAAGCAGGCATATGATCAGTGCAACGGACAGTCGGGGCAGACTGGTCGCCATCCCCTCGCGCACGCCGGCATAGGTACCGCCGAGACGACGGTTGAGCAGTACCATGATCAGCACCAGCAACGCCAGCGGCGTGCTGAAAGCCAGGGAATCGATGGCGATGCCTTTCAGTTCGAAACCCTCGCGGGCCGGAATCCAGAGCAGCGCCCACACCGAGGTAGCGAGGAAACCGGTCCAGGTTCCCATGTCACGAATCGCCAGCATGCGTATGGCATACAGCGCCGAGGTCGCCAGTGCCCAGATCAACACCGGCTCAGGGACGTCATCTCCCAGACTGTACAGCAGGGCCAGACCTGCCAGCGGCCAGACCAGCAACAGCGCTGCGCGCGCCAGCGGCTGCGACACGCGCGCGAACAGCAGGTTGAATACCATGCTCAGCGGGAACAGCGGCAGAAACAGTCCGACGAGCAGGTAAGACCAGATCGCCATCACACCCACCTCAACCAGACATTGAGGCGCCCCGCCAGCCGCAGCAGGCCGCGCGTCAGCCAGGAATAGATATCCGCGATATAGAACTCCCGCGAGACCAGGGCGTAGAAATTCATCCAGTGATGGCCGGGACGGGTCTTGCCAAAGCGCTGCCGGCGGTCCGAGTAGTAGGTCAGCAGCCAGCCAAGCACGATAACCGCGGTCACCAGGATCATGAACGCCAGGAACCAGGCGAAGTCAACGCCGGCTGCCGCGTAGATACCCAGCCGCATGTCGGGGTCCGGGTAGAGGAACAGGTTGAAGACGTGGCTGATCAGGGTGTAGCCGATCACCACGATGGTGAACGAGAATATGATCATCGACACCGTGCGCCACAGGTTCTGGGTGCGCATGCGGTAGGTCGAGAACAGCAGCTGGGCACCCGTGACCCAGCCGAAAAACAGCAGCACGATGGCGCCCTGTTTCTGGAAGAAATCGCCCGCCACCAGCCAGTGCACCAGCGCGAAAACCACCACTGGCACCGCCAGCGTAATGGCCGCCATCAGCAGCCAGGGCTGGCGATGGGGCGCCGGCTGGCGTTCGACGATGAAGGTATACAGCTCGTCCTTGGGTACGTTGTCGCTCTGGCGGGCCTCGTTGATCACGCCACCGGCGCCGAGAAACAGCGTGCCCTTGAACAGGGCGTGCGCAATGAGGTGGTAGATGGCCAGTGAAAAGGCACCGACGCCGCACTCCATGATCATGAAGCCCATCTGTCCCATGGTGGAGTAGCCGAGCGACTTCTTGATGTCGTTCTGGGTCAGCATCAGCACCGAACCGATGATCGAAGTCACCAGGCCGACGAAAAAGATCACGTGTAGCGCCTCACCGGTGTGTATGTAGACCGGGGCGAAGCGGTTGATGATGAAGCCGCCGGCATTGACGATGCCGGCGTGCATCAGGGCCGAGACCGGCGTCGGACCCTCCATGGTATAGGGCAACCAGGTGTGCAGCAGGAACTGCGCCGAGCGGGCAAAGGCGGCCAGCGCCACCAGCAGGCCGACCGTCTCGGTCAGCGGCAGGCCGAACAGCGTGGTGGTCGCGGGCGCTGCATCGATGTGCGCGAAGATCTCCGGCAGCGACCAGGTGCCGAATGCCTGGTAGAGCAGCACGGCGGCCAGCACCAGCGGCAGGTCACCGATACGGTAGCTGAAGAACGTCCAGAAGGCGTAGCGGTAGGCGGTATGGCTGCGGGTATCATGACCGAGCAGGAAATACAGCACTACACCGATGACGTGCCAGGCGAGCAGCAGCATGATGAGGTCGCCGGCGGCCACCATCACCAGCAGGGCCGCCGTCATCAGATCGAGCAGGATGAAAAAGCGCGCATAGCCCGGCTCCTCCGCCATGTAGCGGATCGAGTAGACATGCACGATATAACTGATGCCGGATATCACCACCGCCATCAGCACGCTCAGCGGGTCGAACAGCAGGCTGCCCCAGTGCGAACCCACCCGGTGCAGCGCGGGCGCCTCCCCGGACAGGCCAAGACCGAGCAGCGTGGCGGCGAGCAGGAAGGTCAGCAGGGAGGCGACCTGGCTGATGCGCGCCACGCGATGCTGCAGGGTCGCTGCCGTGAGCTGGATCAGCAGCGCGGAAGCGAGTGGCAACGCCGGCAGCAGCAGGATGAGGCGGTCCATCAGCAGATGCCCCGCGACGCGCACACCGGGGTTGCGGTGCTCACCCGGCAGGCTTCACCACAGCAACGGTCGGCGGGCCCATATCGGAATGATCGATCCTGGTTGTCTGTCACTCGAATGTCTCGCACCGGTCAAGGCGGGTCCTGCCTCAGCCGGCCCGCAACCAGATACAGAGTGTTATGAATTCAGCGGCCAATGTCCATCATGACACCATCCAGCTGCCCGTAGGGTGCAAATATTCGGATGAGACGTATGATATTGTTATAGAACGATATTAAGGACAATCTGTACATGCTATATCGAACGCAATACAGCCTTTGCATTGCCATATAATCGCCTTGGCCGGCTGGATCAACCGCCAGCAACAGGTGTTCGTCGAACATCTCGCCGAGGAGAACTGTGTGCTCAAGGAGTAACTCGGAGGACAGCGTCTTCGGTTCACCGACGAACAACGGATGCGACTGGCCGTGAAGGCCAAGCTGCCGGGGCGCCGGGGACATGATGAACTTGAGGCGCTGGTGACACCCGATACGCTGCTCGCCTTGCATCGAAAGCCCATCGCGCAGAAGTGGACCTATGCCAAGAAGGGGCCCGGTCGACCGCGCGTTGCGCAAGAAATCACCGATTCAGTACTTCGCATGGGGAGGGAGAATGCCTCCCGGGGCTACGACCGAATCCAGGGCGCACTCGCCAATCTCGGTCACATCGTTGCACCGAACACATTGAAAAATATATTGAAAAGGCACGGCATAAAACCGGCGCCGGAGCGGGAGAAACGTACCTCGTGGAAAACGTTCTAAAAGGCACACTGGGACGTGATGGCCGCCACGGATTTATTTAGTGTCCCCGATAGGGGATCCGTAAACCCCCCGCCTTTAGGCGGCGGATCAGAATATATGGAAAAGCTATTCAGAATACATATTGGCCCGAATGTTAAAAGCAGTATTCCTTCTCCCTCCGGGAGAAGGCCAGGATGAGGTGATGTTAATCAGGAAGAGGCGCTTTATATGATCCCCTCTCCCCAACCCTCTCCCTGAGGGAGAGGGGGTTAGTCGGCCGGATGGCCGATCAATCCGGCTTTCAGCCGTAACCCGAAGCCACCGGCTTTAGCCGGTGGAGTATTCACGCGAGCCGGGCATGCCGGCTGACTGGTGGGGTGGAAGTCCCCACGCCAACCTGGTGGAGGTGAAGGCTAGCGAAGCGCAAGGGCGTTGCTGTGAGGCAGGGTCTGAAGGAAGCGTGTAGCAAAGGTACGAGCCGACGAACAGGAACTGGATAGTGAGGCGTCAAGGCTGGACGAGTCAGCGTGAGGTGACGAAGTCCATATCCACCAAGGGCCGGCAGCGTAAATCCAGCGGTTGTGTACTGAAGGTCAGCAAGAGGATCGGCTTACCCCGGGAGGCCTGTATCGTTGTCTCGGAATCGGGACCGGTGGCGTCGAGAGGTGGCATATCGCGATACAGGAATCAGCAGAGGGCATAGTAGGTCATGGGACGATGGCCGAAGGCCCGAACGGTAGGGAAGGCCAGTAGGTACTTGAGACTTATGGATACTGACAAAGG
>JBFELL010000128.1:0-8358 GCA_041552135.1 Gammaproteobacteria bacterium | reverse complement strand
GGCCAATATGTATTCTGAATAGCTTTTCCATACATTTTGTATCCGCCGCCTGAAGGCGGGGGGTATACGGATCCCCTATCGGGGACTCTAAAGCCTTGCAGTCCGGCCGACAGCGATGATTTCCCCGCCCCCGCATCAGCGGCGTTCTCCCTGTGCCTCGTGACACTCTTTTCCGGGATGGTACCCTGGAGAGTCTCCTTTATGGCCACACGACAGAGGCAGCCAGAGACATTCCAGCTGCCATTGCCTTTGCCTGAAGCGGGTTGATACTGCGTACCGGATACGAAATACAGGCGGACGTGATTGTCGCCTGCATTTGCCTTGATGGTCGGGACAGTGTCGATGCGTGTGTCATCGACGACTGCCCGTGAACATGCTGACACTAGGTGCCGTCATCCACGTCACCGCCCAGGGCGCGCCTGATTCTGGATACAACGGTGGCAGTGCCGATCGGGAAGCCTTCCTCGAATGCGTCGGTTCCGAACACGTCGTTGAGCGTTGCAGCAGCGATCGCGTTCAGGGTCACGCCAACATTGCTCACAGTCAGCCTGTTAGCCCTGGAGGCGTCTACAATCGCATCGGTCAGATCCAGGTCGAAAAGCGGTATGCGATCGACCACATCACCGTTGACCGATGCAATGCCGTTCAGCACCGGTGCACTCGTTGTACTGATTACAAAGTTCAGCAGGTTGACCGTGGTACCGGGAACACTGAGTACCAGACCGCCGGTGTGGAAGATGTCACCTGCCAGGCTTTGCGCATCGAGTGCACCACCGGGAATCGGGAAGCTGACCGTTCCCTTGTTGAGTCTGAGTACACCGGGTTTTGTGGCTGCCGGCGTGACGCCGAGAGAGACCAGGGCATTGACAAAATCGGGAGACAGCTCGACTGTCGTCTTGCCGCCATTCAGCTGCACCGTTGGGCCAGCCCAGGCGGGACTGATAGCCAGGGTTAGGGATAACATTGCGCCAATAAGTAAATTTTTCATCTGAAACCACCTCAATGTAACTGCAAAACGGCGTGTTCATTTTGCATGGTTGTTGATTATGGTGTGGGAGGGATGTCGCGTACATTCGTTACACAGATCGTTGGTATGCAGAGCGTTTGTAGCTACACCCCTGTTACACGCTCGATTTTTGTTACGGGCGATTTTCCGGATTGGATCAGGTCTGTTTTTCCAGTGCCCCCCAGCACCCCTGTGGCGACTGGATTGACGACATCAGCGCTTCCCCGCCGCCATTGACAAGCTGGCTGGCTGTCGCCATGGAAACGGGTTGCCCGTCGTTCACGACGGCTCGCCTGGTCAATCCGCGAAATCCAGTTCCTCCTGCACGGCATCCACGCCCGCCTGCGCACAGGCCTCATCCAGATCACCGCCCGGTGCGCCACTGACACCGACCGCGCCGACCAGTGATCCGGCCACCTGCACCGGCACACCGCCGGCCAGCACCGTGACCCCGTCCAGCAGGTTCAGCTCGTTGACCATGTCGGCGCGGTTTTTCCGCAGTTCGGCGGATGTCGTGTTGGCCATGATGACGGCGTTGGTCTTGCCGTGCGCCAGCTGGGTGAAGTGGCGGTTGGAATAGATATCGCGCATGACCACCAGCGGCTCGCCACTGCGGTCGGTAACCACGACGGAAACCTGATAACCGTCCTTGCGGCATGCCTCGATCGCCGCCCCGGCGATGCTGCGTGCCATGTCCAGCGACAGCAGCTTCGTCTGCACCAGGCCCGCCGCTGCCGCCGGCACAGTTGTCATCATCAGCAGTGCGGCTGTCATACCCGTAAGTTTCTTCATTGCAATGCCTCCTGTGGAACGATGTTCACGATATGCGACAGGGTCGCGGGATCAACATTGACCAGGCCCTCCTCGGCCAGGCGCGGCAACAGCACCTGCCAGTCGCGGTCCTGGCGGAAGACGGTTGCGAACAGCGGCATGGCCTTGTCGGCCCGGCCGGCATTGACCAGCGACACGGCATGCCAGAATTTCATTTCAAGGTTGTCCGGCGCCAGCATCTCGGCCTGACCATAGTGTGCCATGGCGCCTTCGATATCGTTCGCCTCCAGGGCGTGGTCACCGAGGTTCATCTGACGATACGCCGTGTGCAGCCTCAGCAGGCGGCGCAGCTCCTGCAGGGGCGTCGGGTGGTCCTCGACATGCAGGTCGACCAGCCGGTCCTCCCGGGGATGCACACCGGGCCAGGCCCGCACCACCAGGACCGCCGCTGACTGCTTGCCGCGCAGATCCCCGCCCAGTGCCTCAGCCGCCTCCAGGGCAGTGAGCAGGCGTTGCGCCAGCGGCCCCCGGGCATTTTCATAGGCCTTTGCCATCGCCTCCGGCACACCCTCGACCGCCATCAGGTTGGCCTGCACCGCGAAATTGTCACCGGCGAGGTGTCCGGCGTACTGTATACACTTGTCACCGGTATGCTGGGCAGTCCTGCCGTCGGCATCGATCATGCCGACCTGCCGCAGCGCCGGGTTCGGATCTGCCGCCAGCAGGCGTTCCAGGGCCTGGCCGGCCGCTTTGCCCTGCGCCATCAGCTGCAGCCCCTCGACACCGTAGCGGACATCGACAAATGACTGTGTCGCCACGGCGCCTACGCCGGGCTGCGCCCATGGCACCAGGCTGCCGACAGCGAACCAGTGCGACTGCACCGCCACCCCCAGCTGGCCACTTGCCGGATCACGTGCCACGATGGAGTAGGTATGCACGGGGCGCAGCGACGAAACAGGCTCGCCGCTTGCCGGCACGGGTCCGTGGGCCGTAATGAATAACAGCACCAGCAACAGGGAAATCCCGGGCTTCATTGCTTGTCCTCCACAGGCAAAGACGGCACACTCGATCTGTCAGGAAGCGTCACGGCAGTGTACCCGGCCACCCCCCCGAAAGCGCGGATCCGGCAAACCGGGTGGGTACGTCAGCCGGGCTCTCCGTGAAAAAATGAAACCGTTACCCGCAAGACAATAGGCAGATTTCGAGGCTCATGCAAATCAACAGGCTCGCACCACTGCTCTTCGCCGCCGCGCTGCTTGCCGCAGGCACACTGCCGGCCGCACCCTGGAAGGACGGCGAGGTGCCGCCCGGCCCCCATGTCGACAATGAGCAGCTGTTCATGCTGCTGCGCTTGCACACACCGGAACAGATTTCAGCCTTCTACGAGGCACGAGGCTTCCCCCCTGAGGCACTCGAACGCTTTCGCGCGACCTGCTTCATTACCGTGCATGTCGACAACAAAAGCGACCGCGTGCTGTGGCTGGAGACCGCCAACTGGCGCATCACGCAGGCCGGCGTTCCGGTCAGCCGGCTTGGTCGCGACCACTGGAACCGCGTCTGGGATGAAATCGACCTGCCGCAGGCGAACCGCTCAACCTTCGGCTGGACCCAGCTGCCCGATGTTCGCGACCTGCAGCCAACCGAACCGGTCGGCGGCAATATCGTCCTGCCACGCAACGGCAGGCCCTACAACATCAGGGCGAATTTTCACACCGGCGCCGGCAAGCGCCAGGGCATGATAAGTGTGGATTTCGATAACCTGCACTGCGCGGAGGACCCGCCGGCACCATGAAACGACTCATTCTGACAGCCATCCTGCTCCTGTCACCTGTCATCACCCAGGCCACCGGCCTGCCGCCCGGTGTGATAGCGATGGACGGCCGCCCGGCCCCGCCCCTGAAACTCGACAACCTCGACGGCGAAGCCTATGACCTCGCCGACAGCCGCGGCCACTGGGTATTTGTCCACTTCTGGGCCAGCTGGTGCGGTCCGTGCCGGCGTGAAATGCCCACCATCCAGAAGCTGACAGAGACACTGCAGGACGACCGCCTCGAGATTGTTATGGTCAACACCGCGGAAACCGAGGACGAGGTGTTCAGCTTTCTCGGCATCGTGGCGCCCGACATCCTGCCGCTGATGGATATCGACGGCCTGGTGACCGAGGCCTGGCAGCCGCGCGGCCTGCCTGCCACCTTCTTCGTCGACCCCGATGGCCGCCTGCGCTATATGGCGCTGGGCGGCAGGGAATGGCACACCCCTGCGTACCAGGATTTCCTGCGCGGCCTGGTCGCGCAGTAAGGCGGGGCGGCAAACTTCACGGCATGCCTGAAACGCCCGTGATGGAGACGACCCCGCGCCGTAAGAGGCGTGCATGCGAAACGTGTCCGGAAGATGACATCACTAACCAGCGGTACTGAAGAAGAGGCAGCCAGGCGGTTCACACGGTAATGATGGCAGTCCCGGCTCGAGCATTACTGATCGACATGGATGGCGTCCTGTACCAGGGTGAACAGGCGGTTCCCGGGGCACGCGAAACCCTTGACTGGCTTGCCTCAAAGCGCATCCCCCACCTGTTTCTCACCAACACCACGTCCAGACCCCGCTCCGCCCTGAAGGAGAAACTCGCCCGCCTGGGTATCGACATGGATACCGGTCAAATCCTGACACCGCCGGTTGCCGCCACCCACTGGCTGACCACACAGGTAAAGGGCCCCGTGGCACTGTTTGTCCCTCCCGCCACACGGAAAGAGTTCGCAGATATCGAAATAGCGGACATGGATTCACCGCGACCGGTGGCCGCTGTCGTGATCGGCGACTATGGCGAACACTGGACATTCGAGGCACTCAACCGTGCCTTCCGCTGGTTGATGCAGGAGCCGACACCGGCACTGGTTGCCCTCGGCATGACCCGTTACTGGCGCGCCGGGGACGGCCTGCGCCTCGACACCGCGCCCTTCGTTGCCGCGCTCGAGCACGCAACCGGGCAGCAGGCCGTCGTGCTGGGAAAGCCGGCAGCGCCCTTCTTCGAGGCCGCACTGGATCTGCTCGGCGTCACTGCAGCGCAGACCGTCATGATCGGCGACGATATCCGCAGCGATATCGGCGGCGCCCAGGATTCGGGCATCCGGGGACTGCTCGTCAGGACCGGCAAGTACCGGTCCGAGGACCTGACGGGCGACATAGAGCCTGCCGCCGTCCTGGACTCTTTTGCCGATTTGCCTGCGTGGTGGCAAAACCAGGGCTGAGAGCATCAGTGCGACTACCCGGCGGAAACGCCGGACGAATAAAATCCGGACAGGAAAGGGCCACGGCAACGTGGACGAAAAATGCCTTTCTGTCCATGCCGTCAATCCCGGCCAGTCCTGCGGGACGGACGCCAAGGCATCCTTCCCCTTCGGGTTCACGCATGCTTTTTTCTATCACCAGCGCAGCACAACGTAGTATGTCGTGCCTCGTCTGCTTATCAGCAGCAAAACCCGTTTCGCACTACTTGTGGCATTGACGAGTTCCGCGAATTCCTCTGCCGACCTCACCGGCCGCTTGTTCACCTGGAGAATCACGGCTCCCGGCTCGATGCCGGCCATACTGGCAACCGAACCGGGAATGACCTTGGTGACCACAACACCTTCGCCCGCTCGGGAACCGGGTTTATTCGCCAGTTCATCCGTCATAGTCTGCACCACGATGCCCAGTTCATCCGTGACTGCCTGCATTTCCCGTGCAACGACACTGCCTTCATCGAGCCCGGCGATCCTGACACTGACTGTCTGCTCCTTGCCACCACGAACAATGTCAAGCTCCGCCCCGGTGCCAGGCGGGGTGAGCGAGATCCGGTTGCGGAATTTGCCGATGTCCTCGACAGGCTCTCCCCGATAGCTCACGATCAGGTCACCCTGCCTGAGGCCGGCCTTTTCAGCGGGAGAACCCCTGGTAACCTGCGCGACAAGAACCCCCTTCTTACCCTCCAGGCCAAACGAGTCGGCCAGCTCGGGGGTGAGTTCCTGGACTGCCACCCCCAGATGGCCGCGACTGACTTCACCACCCTGCAGCAGTTGTGTCGCAACCCCCCTGGCCATGTTGATCGGGATGGCAAAGCCGACACCCATGTAACCGCCACTGCGACTGAATATCGCGGTATTGATACCCACGACCTCTCCATCCAGGTTCACCAGCGGACCGCCGGAGTTGCCGGGGTTGATGGCCGCATCGGTCTGGATGAAATCCTCATAGTCATTGATGCCCAGGCTGGTACGCCCCTTGGCGCTGACGACCCCTGCAGTCAGGGTATGACTCAGTCCGAACGGATTGCCGATGGCGACCACCCACTCACCGACCTCCAGCCTGCCGGAATCGCCCAGCGACAATGCCGGAACATCACTGATTCCGACCTCGAGCACAGCAATGTCGGATTGCGGATCGGTCCCCTTTACCGTTGCAGTCAGCTCCCGACCGTCCTCGAATGTCACCATGATGCGGTCCGCCCCGTCGATAACGTGGTTGTTCGTAAGGATATAGGCCTTGTCCCTGAATAAACCGTTGTCCAGGGAGAACACGAAACCGGACCCTTGCCCGATCTTGCGCTGCCTGCGCTCGGGCTGCCGCCTTTCCTGGAAACCGGGGAAACTGTCGCCGAAGAAATGCCGGAACAGATCATCACTGAATGGCGAGGAAAACGGGTGAGGACTGCCACTCTGCTCGATGCTCTCGACCTGGATAAAAACCACCGATGGCGATACCTTGCGCGCCACGGATGCAAATGCCTTGCCGGTCTGTCGCAGGCTCTCTATGCCGCCCTCCTGGGCCTGCGAGGCAGGCACAATCACCAGCGCCAGGAGTAGCGCGGGTAAAAGAAAGTACTTTTTCATCACTTGTCCCATGGCAAATGCATCAGGCCATATGCTTTTCAGTGGCATTTCATGCAGAACAGGAGCAACTTCATTCGCGATCACAGCCTGAATAATTACCGGTAATCACGATCGAAGTCGCTCCTGCCTCGCAGCACTCGCTGCCAGGCGGGATGACCTATCCTGCACGCACCTCGATCTTGCGTGGCTTGTGCTCTTCACGCCTGGGTATACGCAGCGTGAGTACCCCGTCATTCAGGCTGGCCTCGACACTGGCACCATCCAATTCGCTGCTCAGGGTAAAACTGCGTTTGTAACGGGTCGAGCGCACGTCGGCATGCAGCGCCTCCATACCATCGGGCACAGGGATTTCAGCCCGACCCTCGATGGAGAGGGTGTCATTGTCGACATGGATGTCGAGCCTGTCCCTTGACACGCCCGGCATGTCGGCCTGCACGGTAATACCCGTGCTGTCCTCGAAGATATCCACCGGCGGACGGATCGGCCGTTCGGTCTCCGTGGTTTCCCGGCTGACGCCGGTATCCGCGGCTGTTACCCCTGTTTTCTCGCTCATCGTATCTTCCTCCTGCGGGTTACCTGATTTCAATGCGCCGCGGCCGGCTTGCCTCGCGCCGCTGAATGGTGATGTGCAGCAGGCCGTCCCGGTAGGTTGCATCCACCCTGTCCGGGTCGACATCATCGGGCAGGCTCAGCACCCGGTGAAATGCACCGTCGTAGCGTTCCTTGCGGAAATAATCGGCGCCCTCCTCGGTAATCGGCCGCCGCTCGCCATCAATGGTCAGCAGGTTCTGCTGCATGGAAAGATCCAGACTTTCCGTGTCCAGGCCGGCGGCAAACAGGTAGATATCGATCTGCTCCGGTGTGCTGCCGATGTTGATCGGCGGGTAGGAGCCCCTCGCCACGGAGCGGATACCGCTTGGCCATCCCCCCGAGCCGAACAACTGGTCCAGCTCCTGACCCATACGCCTGAATTCGTCAAACAGGCTGTTTTCAAAACCACCCGGGTTCCTGATCATCGCGACACCTCCAGTACGTTATCAGTGACATGAACATATGCCCCTTCAGGGTATATAGGGATCCGGCTTTTTCTTTTCAAGAACCCCGGACAGGCACCCCGGAATTACCTGTAACCCACTGAATATTTTCAATATTACCTTTTGGATCAGATGGCGGGATTACACCGTGATACCTCGCCGGGGCGACGGCGACCCTGGCGCAGCAAACCGTCCGGCCCGCTCCGGACCCGTCGAGCGGCTTCGGGATCCCGCAGGAGCACCTGTTCCCTTTCAGAATGCACGGCCGGTCGCAGACACACCGCAAACCCCCACTCCTGGATGCCGGTTTCCCACCTGCCCCTTCAGGGCCGACCCATGCTTTACCATGCGACACCGAAACCAGATAATTACCGGACAGGCAACCGGTCTGCCGGCTCGCCCGGGCAGACCGTGCATACCCCGCTTCACATCCATACAGAAAAAACAGCAGCCCGACTCCATTCACCTGCCGGCACAAAAACATGACAGCACTGTTACAGCATCGACGTACGCAACAGTTGGACCAGTGGACGCTGCCGGCCGTACTGTTCCTGCTCTCCTTCGCGACGGTGGCATTCACCATCGCCCTCTACCGGCTGCTCGCGTTCTTCATCATGCCGTCGCTGTTTTTCGATCTGCTGTTCATAGGCTTCCCCCTGGGTGCACTGGCGGGCGCCTACTT